>JABDBM010000012.1 GCA_013288685.1 Bacteroidota bacterium
GCTGCTTGGACTGCCGATGGGTGTTGACGTTTGCTATACCAACCACGCCGAGGCTGACCAGGATGATATGGATAACCTGCTTACTCTACTGGGCGTGGCCGGTTGCAATTTTATTATGGGCATACCCGGTTCGGATGATATAATGCTCAATTATCAGTCTACGTCGTTTCATGATGCATTGTATCTGCGAAAAGTATTGGGGCTAAGGCCAGCACCGGAATTTGAGCAATGGCTGATGAAGCAAGGGATTGTGAACGAAGCTGGCGCACTGATAGCAGGCGAGCATAAGAACCTGTTGGAATTGATTAAAAAAATTAAATAAATACAAATTCAATTGGGCAGTTAAAAAAGTTAATAAATACGAATTTCACGAATTGGCCGAATTTGGGCTAATTTTGAGTTGGCAGACTGTTATTGGATTAAAAATCTTACTCAACTTTTGAGATAAACATATTCGATATGATTAGTGTAAATTTGTTCAATTCGTGAAATTCGTGCTATTCATTTTAAATTGAATTAATGGATAAAGTTTCTCTTACCTCTCTTCGCGAATTTACTGCCGCCCGTATTGCCATTGGCAGGGTGGGCAATAGCATTCCGTTAAACGAATCGCTTAAATTCAAGCTGGCGCATGCCCATGCCCGCGACGCGGTGTACTCAGTGCTTGATGTAGATCGTTTAACAGAGGGGCTTAAAATGTTCAATTTACCCATCTTACATGTGCACAGTAAAGCAAGCAACCGGGCAAAATATTTAAAACGCCCGGATAGGGGCCGGCAATTGAACGATGAATCAATAGAAGCACTCAAAAATTATACAGTTGAATCGGATATTGCTATTATTTTAGCTGATGGCCTGTCGGCGGAAGCGATTAATGAAAATGCTATTGGATTGCTGGAGATTCTAATCCCCATGTTATCGGCAGTAAAATTAAAGATTGCTCCCCTATGCCTGGTGGAGCAGGGCAGGGTAGCCGTTGGTGATGATATAGCTTTTGGCCTTAGCGCTAAATTTTCAATTCTTCTTATTGGCGAACGACCGGGTTTAAGCTCACCGGATAGTATGGGGGCTTATCTTACCTACAACCCCAAACCGGGTTTAACCGATGAATCGCGTAATTGTATCTCCAATATCCGATCTCAGGGTTTAACCCATAAACCTGCGGCGGATAAAATATTCTATTTGGTACAAGAAGCATTCAGAAGAAAACTATCGGGCGTTGGCTTAAAGGATAATGCGGGGTTGTTGGGGCAATAGGTCATTGACTCATTAGGTCATTATTTATTTAGCGTATTGATAATTAGATTATTGCGCTTCGGTAGCTAAACTAATTTTCCTTAAACTCCAAATAATCCAGATTCATGTTTCCATTATCTACAATATGAATGGTAAGGATATGTATTCCTTTTTTGAGTTTTATGGCATCAGATAAAACAGTTTTATTCCAGTGATGCCACTGGCGCCATTTAACCGTATCGCTGTCATTATGCGTTGACGGTATTTTTAAATGGCCCCCCGCGTCTTTACTATCCATGTCAAGCGAAATAGCGCCGTCACCATTGGAAGTATACATTAACTCAACTTTATAAGTTGCTGATTTATTTACTTTTACCGTATAGCTTATCCATTCACCCGGCTTTGTCCATCCAACATATAACTGATCCATTTTGGGCGGTACTTTGCTGTAAGGATTATTATCAATATCGTGCGATTTGGTGTAAGATATATCAACCCCTTCATTCATCCTAAACTCGTTAAGGTAAGTGCCGTTAACCGGATTGAGTTTGCCGCTGCCATTATTGATACTGTCCGAATCATGATAGGCGATGCCTTCGCCACCCTCGTTGTAATATTCGCATTCAATCCTCCCGGGAATTTGCTGGATGGTACTATGCCAGGGACGGCCGGCGTTCATGGTTTTATAAACAGGGGAGCAGGAAACGACCCCCATAATTACTGCAACGATTAAAAAAGTTTTCATTTGGAACCGGTTTTGAGTAATGTTTCGAGTCGGCTATTAAATTCTTTTTGCCATATAGATGCTCCATTATGATTCCAGTGCGAATCGGATTTTAAATAAACACGATTTTTTTCACGGCTAAAAACAGGCAGCAGGTTTATAAAAGGCATTTTTAACGACGGGGAGTTTTGTATCCTTTCTAACAAATGATTATAAGTTAAGCTATGGTAATTTGGCGATAGCATAGATATCGGGTTGGGTACAATTGTTAGGTATACGCGCGCAAACCCATTCTTTTTATAGTTAAAATAAATGCTATTCAATCGGCTCACCAGTGTGTCTTTTTCCTTGTCCGAAATAAACCGGAAGGCGCTCATAATATCAAGCGTGTCAACGGTTGGGGTATAAAATAGTTGATCGCCCTTATCGCTGATTTTTACATTGTCATCAACTGCATTAAATAACTTATAATTCATATCCGCTTTGAGCTCTTTTATCGGACTCAGTATCGAATTATCGGTCAAATTGAATTCCAGGTTCGAGTTGATATTTATATTAAAAATATAATCGAAGATGACCGTCCTGAATTGCTTTATTGATGCCAATATTGCACTTAGTTTATTTCCCGGCGATTTTGCCTGTATTTGCTGAGGGTTAAGTTCTTGAGAAGCAGATTCCGTTTTTTTATCTTTATCAGGAGCGTTTAGTATATTATCCATATAACCCTCGTCTTCAAGCATATAAGCAACGTTTCTTTCAGTAAATTCGAGCATTAAAACATTTATTTTGGCCGAATCCAGGTTTATCTTAAATTTTTCGTGGTGGCTTGATATCAGGTTATCCAGCTTGTCAACGCCATAATAATATTTTTTGGAGGTAAAGGCCGGCCATATATAACTGTCACTTACTGTATACAAGTCAATTTTAGGCGTGCAACTGCATTCAATCATTTTAATTGGCGGCCCGGGGTTATAGCTTTTTCTGAAGTAAGAGAGATACGACATCCCGTATAAATCCCCGTATCTATACCTGTCCGAATTTAAATAAGGATTGTCTTTGGCTTTATATTCCTGTATTTTATTGGTTATGGTTTGATTGCAGCCAGCTACGTATATCAGGCCAACTACCACTAACACTATATAGGCCGATAGTTTACGCATATTAAAATTGAAAATAGATAAACTGTTTGTGATTAAATACACCAAAAAAGTAACTGAGTAACAGCAGCGATACAAATATAAAATAGAACTTGAATGTGTTTTTAGTAGGGATTATCAGAAAGAAATATTCTTTTATCATCATAACAGCAATTACAAAGAAGCAAAAAATCAAAACCGATAAATTGGCCACATCATGATTTAAAGGGCCGGCAATGGAATAGCTGAATATTTTGCCGAGTATTATTCCTGCTGTTTTCAAATCGGGCGATCTGAAAAATATCCACGCAAGGGTTACCAACAAAAAAATACCAACAGTTTTTAAAGCTCTTACGAAAAAAGGAGGCTGATTATTTTTGTGCGATTTGCCGGCTATGCCATTTTTTATATTTTCAAGTATTAAAAGTATTCCATGTAAAGCACCCCATATAATAAACGTAACATTTGCGCCATGCCAAAGCCCGCTTATTAAAAAAACAATTATCAGGTTAAGGTATTTTTTACCGGTTGTAACGTGGCTTCCGCCAAGCGGAATATACAGATAATCGCGAAACCAGGTTGATAGCGATATATGCCACCTGCGCCAAAACTCGCCTATCGACTGCGAAAGATACGGCATATTAAAGTTATCCATCAACTTAAAACCCATTGTTCGAGCCGCTCCGATACCGATATCTGAATAGGCCGAAAAATCGCAATAGATTTGAAAGGAATAGAGAATGGCGACAATTAATACCGTTTTTCCGTTTTGGGCAGAAGGATTGGCGTATGCGCGATCTACAATTTCGGCCAGCCGGTCTGCAATTACCACTTTTTTAAACAAGCCGAAAGCCATTTGCATTAGTCCGCTTTTTAAATTTTCGAAATCATATTTATGGTTTGAATGAAATTGCCAAAGCATATTTTGAGGCCGCTCGATAGGACCGGCCACCAATTGCGGATAAAACATAACATATAAGGCGTATATGCCGAAATGCTTTTCGGCCTTATGATTGCCCCGGTAAACCTCGATGGTATAACTCATTGCCTGGAACGTGTGAAAGGAAAGGCCGATGGGCAATAAAAAAGTTAGGTAAGGAAATGGGCTATGATGGGATGAGTAGCTCAATAAGCCATCGAACGCTGAATTAAGGAAGTTGAAATATTTAAAAAATGCCAGCACACCTATGTTAGCGGTTAAGCTAATAATAAGCAATACTTTACGCAGACGTAAACTGGTGGCTTTTTCGATGTAAATACCTGCGAAATAATCAATAACTATAGTAAACCCCAGTATAACAATATAAATTGGCACAAAGGCCATATAAAAATAACAACTGGCTATCAATAATAAAAACCACCTGTATTTGTTAGGGATATTCCAGTAGAGTACGGTAACGAAGATGAAAAAAAGCAGAAACTGCAAGGAGTTGTAAAGCATTGATTTGTTCCGGAGGTTGTGCTATCAAATTTAATTAAAAAATCGAAACCCCAAAGACGAAGCTTAAATTACCCAAGGCAAATGTCTTAGGGTCTTTATTAACTCCGGGCTTTTTGATTAAAAACAATCACTACTTAGCAATTATCTTAAACTCCGTCCTCCGGTTCTTCCTGCGGCCATCGTCAGTAGTGTTTGGCGCAATAGGCTGCGTTTTGCCGTAGCCTTTATATACCAGCCTCCCCGCATCGATCTGACTGGCGACCAAGGATTGATAAACCGCTTTCGCGCGATTTTCGGATAGGGTTTGATTCAACTGATCGTTACCTACATCATCCGTATGGCCCGAGATCTCAATATGCACCGTTGGGTTCAGTGTTAAAAATTCAACCAGTTTTTGCAGTTCGGAAACCGACTCTTGCTTGATGTCGAATTTATTGGTGTCAAAGAATATGTTGTTGAGTATTACCTTATTACCTATCTCTATCGGTTGTAATAATACATTAATGTTAAACGGATTCCGGGCCTCGTGACCAATCAGCGAGAAGTTATCGGAATAAAACAGGTAGCCGGCCTTTGAAATGTTTAAGCCATAGTTTTTTCCTGTGGTTATTGTAGCCAAAAAGTCTCCGCGTTCAGCATCACTGTAATCCTGGTAAACTGGCTCATTTTTTTGCAGGTCGATGATCTCCACCGCGCTCTCGAGCGGTTGCAAAGTTTTGGCATCGCTTACCTTGCCTTTTACATAAGTTACCGTATGTGGCCGCAAATTAGGCGGTAGGATAAAGGTGTAAATATCAAATCCGCCAAAACCATTCAGATTGTTTGAGGAGAAAAAAGCATACGAGCCATTAGCGGTTAACGATAAGCCATTTTCGTCGCCGTTTGAATTAATGGGATAACCCAGGTTTTCGGGCTTCTGCCATTTACCGTCTTTACCCAGGCGGCTTACAAATAAGTCTTTCCCGCCAAGGCCGGGCCAACCATTAGAAGCAAAATATAAAGTGCTGTCATCCGGGTGTATAAAGGGTGACTGCTCATCAAACGATGTATTGATATTCGGCCCCAGGTTTTCCGGATCGCCCCAGCCCTTATCAGTCAGGTGCGATTTCCAGATATCATACCCGCCATAGCCGCCCTTGCGATTGCTCACAAAATACAGCGTGCGGCCGTCAGCGCTGATAGAGGGCTGAGATTCCCAACCGGGTGTATTTATCGGCGGCGCCAGGTCAAAGGGCTTACCCCAGTCGTCGCCGTTTTTCTTGGCAATATAAATGTCGCAGCGGCCAAGTCCATCGGGACGGTTACATCCTGTAAAAAAAAGATACTTCCCATCCTGTGAAATAGATTGTGCGCCTTCGTTAAATTCAGCGGTATTGATTTGGTCACTCAGATACGTGGCGGTTTGCCAGGCGCCGTCAACCTTAACGCTTTTATAAAAATCTTCGTTATTAGAAATTTTTCGGGTAAAAATCAGGGTGCCTTCATCGGCGGTGGTAACCGGCAGGTATTCGTCGTCGGCGGTATTCACTTCCGGGCCCAGATTAATTGGTGTAAACTTTACCGGATGCTGTATGGCCTGTATACTAAATTTACAATCAGCAATTAGTTTTTGTGCCAAAAAGGTATCCTTACCATCGGCATTGGGTAAGGTTAAAAACTTCTCTAAATGCCGTTGGGCGCTGCCATACTGGGCGTCATCTATTTCCTCGTCGCCCAGTTTTAACCACGCTATTTTGCTAAAATCCGGGTTGAGCTCAAATGCTTTAAGGTACTGTTCTATAGATAGTTTATGTTGGTGCATCAGGCGATAAACATCGGCCAACAGGGCATGCGCTTCCACAAATTTTGCATCTTCGTCAAGGGCCTTTTGCAATTGTACTATAGCATCATCATACATGTGCTCATCCAAACTTTGATTGGCAAATGCGAAATATTTTATCGCTTCCTTATTGGTTGTGCTGTAACGCCTTTCCTGGCCAAATACTAAAACCGGCAATAAAAATAGGAGGAATAAAAGAGCAGGTAGTTTCATCCGTTCTGATACGTGATTATGCAGCGTAAGTTACGGAGATTTGGTCATTAAGTCATTGGGTCATTAAGTCATTTTTAACTTTTACAACATTTTTAACTTTTACAACCTTCCAAGCTTACGGTATATTCAAATACTTATGCGTTTGCAATGATATTTCCCATTGGGGGTTATTCATCACATAGCTTACAATCAGCGGGGTCATTTGTTTTGACTTTGACCATTCGGGCTGTAAATACAATTTGCAATCGGCAGATACGCGTTTGGCGTTTTCCTCTGCAAACGCGAAATCAGATTGGTTAAACACAATTACTTTTAGTTCATTGGCCTTTTCGGCAACGCTCATCATGGGCGCTTTAAACTTTTTGGGTGATAAGCATATCCAATCCCAATAGCCTGAAAGCGGGTATGCTCCGGAGGTTTCGATAAACGTTTGAATACCTCTGTCTTGCAGGCCTTTAGTCAAATAATCTAAATTATAAATTAAGGGCTCTCCACCTGTTACCACTACGGCTTTCGAGGGGTGTTTAGATGCATTTTCAATAATCTGATCGGCAGTGGTCAATGCGTGCAGTTCAGCATCCCAGCTTTCCTTCACATCACACCAATGGCAGCCAACATCACATCCGCCTAAGCGGATAAAGTAAGCAGCTTTGCCGGTATGAAACCCTTCGCCCTGTATCGTATAAAATTCTTCCATCAAAGGAAGCAATGTGCCGTCTTCCGGAATTTGGTGCGCCATGGGTGCAAATTTACCTTTTTTGAGGCGAAACGTGAAAGGTTGAAGGTGGAAAGCATGAAGACAAAAGTCAAAATCTATATGCTCATTGCGAAAATTTACATGTAAACGACTAAAAAATAAGGCTATAACAATTCAAAAAAAACTTTTAGCTTTATACCATCTGCTTTTAGCTATATTTACTGTACTTTAAATTTGGTGTATGAAAAAACTTTACTACCTAATCCTTTTTTTCGTACTTCTCAGCCTTTCATCATGTGTAGACGTGGAGGAGCATTACGATTTTAAACCCGATGGTTCATGCAATGTGGTTTACGCATTCGATATGGGGCGTGCCGTGTCGGTGTTGATGAACCTGATGACTGATTCGGTAAAAGCAACACCTCAATTTGGCATGGTAAAAGATACCACGCTAAATTTCTATACAGCCCTGCCTGATACCACCCAGCAAAAAATGACTTTAGAGGAGGCCAATATGGCCAAAAGCAGCAATCTGTCGATCAAAATGGATCTTAAAAAGAGTATCATGAAAGTGAGCGTCAATCACATCGCCAAAAATGCGGCCGATTTGGATTATTACCTCAAGCATCTTTCAAAAATTTCCATGAGCAGCCGACTAAATGAGGTTACCAAAAATACCAAACAGGGCGGTGGTTTCGATGCTCAGCAATTGGTAGCTGGTGAAGATTATTATTTGTACGAAATTACAGCGCATAAATTTTACCGGGTAATTGATAAAGCTAAATTCAATGCTTTTTTAAAGAAAACTGCGTCAACCTTAGCAATGGCTAAAGCGATGTTAATTGATATGCCTTACAAAGTAGTATTAAATTTTGCCACTCCGGTTAAAAAGGTTAACAATCCTAAAGCCATCGTATCGGCCGATAGGAAACGGGTGACCCTGATAACCGATATGGACGATGTAATTAAAAACCCTTCGATAATGAATTTGAAGATAGATTTCTAATGATTATCACTAATAGATACGAATGGGTTCGAATTTTCATTAATCAAATTTGAATATTTGTATTGATTATAGCCCAATTGTGAAAGAAATCCAACTTGGTAGACTTAAGTGTTTATAAATCCTTTCTATTCGTGAAAATTCGAACTTATTCGTGAGGATTAGTGTTTATTAAATTCGAAACCATCCTATGCGCTGGTATAAAATACCTGAAATCCAAAACTTCGATAAACCATTTATAAAACGCATAAAAGCAGGCAACAAAACCATCTGCCTGGTTAACTACGAAGGCGAGTTGTTTGCCGTATCAGCGCGATGCCCGCATGCCGGCGGCGATCTAAGCATCGGCTGGTGCAATAATGCAAAACTTATTTGCCCCTTTCATCGTTATTCGTATGATTTACGCACCGGCAAAGGAAGCGAAGGGCAGAATGATTATATTAACACCTATCCTGTTGAGATAAGGGACAACACCGTTTACATCGGCATCCAGTCCTTTTGGGAGAAAATAAAAGAAGCATTTAAATAATGAACACAAGAGCGATAGATTATATTACCGAAGATTTTTATGAATCGTTAAGTTTCCAGGATGGTGAAATGCCCGATCTTGAAAATGTGCAATCTTTATTTTTTGGCGAGGGAGTGTTGGTGAACAACAGCTTTGGCCGGCCGATAACTTATACCGCAGAAACATTTGTAAAATCGATAGAAACGCAAGTTGCCGCCGAAGAACTGAAACAGTTTATGCAGCGTGAATTATATGCCAAAACCGATATATTTGGCAAAATAGCGCAGCGTATAAGCGTTTATGAATATAGCATGGCCGATCATCAGGCAGCAAACCCGCCCAAAGGAATAAACTATATTCAATATATTTGGGTAGACGATAGCTGGAAAATCACTTCAATGGCCTGGAGTGATGAGAATGAGAATCATCAAATTCCTGCTGAGTTGATAGGGCTATAAGGGGTGTAGTTGTTGTAAAAGTTAAAAACGTTTAAACCCTTACAACAATTACAACTTTCAATTTTAACTATAAACCTCTTTGTTAGCAGAAGCTAAAGTATTTTTTAACAGGCCAATAATCGTCATCAAGCCAACGCCGCCCGGTACCGGGGTAATCCATGAAGCTTTAGGCGCCACGTTTTCAAAGTCGACATCGCCATACAGCTTAAAGCCCGATTTGGTTAGGGTAGAGGTTTCGCGGTTCATACCCACGTCAACTACTACGGCCCCTTCTTTTACCATATCTGCCGTAATAAAATTCTTTTTGCCGATGGCAACGATTAATATATCTGCATCAAGCGTGAAACTCTTTATGTCGGGCGTGCGGCTATGGCAAATGGTAACAGTACAATTGCCAGGGTAAGTATTACGAGCCATCAGGATGCTCATGGGCGAGCCTACAATATTGCTGCGGCCAACCACAACGCAATGCTTGCCAGATGTTTCAATGTTATATTCTTTCAGCATCAGGGTGATGCCATAAGGCGTAGCCGGTATAAACGACGGCAAGTTACGCTGCATGCGCCCTAAATTGACAGGGTGGAAGCCGTCAACATCCTTGCGATGATCAATTTTCTCAGTCACCTTCTCCGGATCGATATGTTTCGGTAAGGGGAGTTGTACGATGATGCCATCGATATCTGCATCCGCATTAAGCTCGGCTACTTTTTGCAGTAGCTCTGCTTCAGTAACGTCACTTTCGTAACGCACCAATGTCGATTTAAACCCTACTGCCTCACAATTTTTTATCTTGCTGGCTACATAAGTTTCGCTACCACCATCATGACCAACCAATACCGCCACCAAATGTGGCTTACGGCCGGTTTCGGCCAATATTTTGGCGGCTGCTTCGGCAATTTCGCCTTTTAGTTTTTCTGATACGTATTTTCCGTCTAAAAGCTGCATTAGTCTATGTTTTTTATCCACAACTCAGGCAAAGGGCCAAGTTCCAGATTTACGGTTTCTGACTTTTTAACTATTTTAATAACAGGCTCATTACCCAACGATAATTTAGTAGCTTGTTTTGTGTTTATTTTATTAATGATACTTTCTATCGTTTCCTTTTTACTCACCAGCAGGGAGTTGATAATGACATTTGAACCGAAGCTTTGGTCAAACACATTAACATGATATGTTGGCAACCCACCTTCGTAGATGATCCATTCACCATATGTTTGATCACCCAATTCAATAAGCTTTGTAATTCCTTTTATTGAATAAAAACTTGTTTGTCTGTAGTCTTTCATTAAATAAGCCAATCAAAACTCCCCCTTCAGGGGGCCGGGGGGTTAGTCCAGTTTCAACACGGCCATAAATGCGCTCTGCGGTATCTCCACATTCCCTACCTGCCTCATGCGTTTTTTGCCTTTTTTCTGCTTTTCTAACAGTTTGCGCTTACGCGATATATCACCACCATAACATTTAGCGGTAACGTCTTTACGTAAGGCCTTAACCGTTTCGCGGGCTATAATCTTGGCGCCAATGGATGCTTGTATAATAATTTCAAATTGCTGACGTGGTATTAACTCTTTCAGCTTTTCGCAAATCTTTTTACCAAAATCGTAGGAGTTACCTCTGAATATCAATGATGACAAGGCATCCACAGGCTCGGCATTTAAGCGGATGTCCAAACGTACCAAATCCGATTTTCGGTAGCCTATCTGGTGATAGTCGAACGAGGCATAGCCTTTAGATATGGTTTTCAGCTTATCATAAAAGTCAAATACAATTTCGCCCATTGGCATTTCAAATATCAATTCCACCCGGTCGGACGTTAAATACGACTGGTTTTTAATGAAGCCGCGCTTTTGAATACATAAGGACATAATCGGGCCTACATAATCCGATTTTGAAATGATGGTAGCCTTTATATAAGGTTCTTCTACATAATCTATCCGGCTCGGGTCGGGTAGGTCGGAGGGGTTGTTCACCACCATGGAATCACCTTTGGTAGTATATGCGAGGTACGATACGTTGGGCACGGTGGTGATCACCGTCATATTAAACTCGCGCTCCAGGCGCTCCTGGATGATCTCCATGTGCAGCATCCCTAAAAATCCGCAACGGAAACCAAAGCCCAGTGCCGCCGATGATTCCGGTTCAAAAACCAGCGATGCATCGTTTAACTGGAGTTTAGCCATCGATTCGCGAAGTTCTTCGAAATCGTCAGTGTCCACAGGATAGATGCCTGCAAACACCATCGGTTTTACTTCTTCAAAACCCTGTATACCTGCTTCGCAGGGGCGGTCAATGCGGGTGATAGTATCACCTACTTTAACTTCCTTCGCTTCCTTTATGCCTGATATAATATAGCCAACATCGCCGGTTTTAATCACATCGCGCGGCGATTGCTTTAATTTTAATGTACCCACTTCCTCAGCGATGTACTGTTTTTCGGTAGCAAAGAATTTTACCTTATCGCCTTTACGTATCTCGCCGTTTACTACTTTAAAGTAAGCAACAATACCGCGGAAGGAGTTATAAACCGAATCGAAGATCAGCGCCTGTAAGGGAGCTGCTGGGTCGCCAACGGGGGCAGGTACCCGTTCAACTATGGCGCGTAATATATCATGAACGCCCATCCCGGTTTTGCCGGATGCAGCTAAAATTTCTTCGCGTTTACAGCCGATCAATTCAACAATCTGGTCTTTTACTTCCTCGGGCATAGCGCCGGGCAGGTCCATTTTATTAAGGATCGGGATGATCTCCAAATCGTTTTCTAAAGCTAAGTAAAGGTTCGATATCGTTTGCGCTTGTATGCCCTGTGCTGCGTCAACAATCAGTAAAGCGCCTTCGCAGGCAGCGATAGATCGCGAAACCTCATAGGAGAAATCCACGTGTCCGGGCGTATCAATTAAGTTGAGGATATATTTCTGCCCATTCAGTTCGTAGTCCATCTGGATGGCGTGACTTTTTATGGTAATACCGCGTTCGCGTTCCAAATCCATATCATCCAGTAACTGCGCCTGCGACTCGCGCTGGGTAATGGTGTTGGTATATTCCAGTAACCTATCGGCAAGCGTACTCTTGCCGTGGTCAATATGTGCTATAATACAAAAATTACGAATGTGTTCCATTGAAGCGCAAAAGTAAGGATTTTTTTTGGAGGGATTACGGTGATTTTCTATATCATTGCATTGATTGATTTAGGATTTCACTCATCGTTGACAGAATTTATCGATAATGAGCAGACTGTAAAATTTCCACCACGCAGGCCGTGAAATTGAAGCAGAAATGTATGCACAAACCGTACCAAATGGTATTTTGCTTTACGCGGATGTAACCCAACCAAATGCCAAACGGGATTAGCCAAAACAATGACAGCATCGACCTGTGCATTATGGCGAATAAAAAGCCGGAAATTAATATCGCTTGTTTTTCTTCAGTAATATCAAGCAATTTGGTCACTAAAAAACCCCGGAAGCCCAATTCCTCAAATAGCGCCGGCATCACCGCGATAAAAAATATGGCCATTTCTTTACCATAACGATAGCGGGAATAAAAGTAGTAATACGAAAATGTTTTAGAAAAAAGACTTTTATTGAGCCAATCGACCATGAAACCAACGAGAAATGAACAGGCGATTGCTATTGAACAATAAACGAGCAGTCGTTTCCACGAGAAATTGGGCCACAACAAGAGGGAACGGCATCGATGCCAGTTCAATACAAAGAAAGTAACACTTAACGAAGCAAACAAGCCATCGGCCACGATGGACCAGGTTAACGTTTGGAAATAATCAACAAAAGAAAATACGCAACAAATTATACTGCATATTATAAAAAATATAAAAACCTGCCGTACCGACTGCCACTTGCGCTCGGATTGGCCCGGGTCTTCTATATTTTGCCCTTGACCGCAATGCCCGCAGAACTTGCTTCCTGTGGTTAACGGCAAACCACAGCCAATGCAAGTTGAAAGCACTATTTCGTCGGTGTGCAAATCATCCCGCCCGGTTGACATTCAACTCTTTGTTAAGTTTATCAGCCTCGATAGCCGCCTTCACCCCCCTTATGAAAAAGCCTATAATGATAATTTTGAAAACTATCCCGGATACGATAGTTAAAGGCGATAAAACCGCATTTATGATGATTAGCAGTACATATAGCGAAAATCCGGAAATAATTGCCGCTAAAGGCTTGCTTTTGCACCAAAAGCCGAAAGCGGTATAAATGGCTGCAAGTATCACGTTAGTAATGAGTATAGCTATTTTTTCAGACGGGGCGGCCATAGCATAAAATACAAACCCAAAAACAAATGTAAGGCCGCCGATAAAAAACAACGCGTTACTGGCCCGTTTTATCTGTTTTTCGGCTGCTTCCAGATCAATTGTTTTTAAGTCTCTCGCCGAAAGAAAATATCTCTGCTCTTGTTCGGTTCCTTCAAACGGATAGCCGCAAGTGGTGCAGAAAGTCTCGCCCGCGGAAGCTTGAGTTGCACAAGCCGGGCATCCGAAAGTTTGTTGAATAGGATTAATTGTTAATTCTTCCATTTGTAATTGTGTTAGGTTGGTTGATTTTTAAAATATTGAAATTTAGGCATTAAGTTCTTTTTTTACTTTTTCTCCTTCGAAAACTGCCCGCAAACCTACAATTAAGAAGCCTATAACAAATAATTTGTACACGTATGCGTTAAGAAAAGTTGACGGTGATACCACGAGGTTAATAACTTGCCAAAGCAAATACAATGAAAGGCCGCATAATATGGCCGGCAACGGTTTTACTTTGCACCAAAATCCAAGCGCAACAAAAATCAATCCCAGAATAGCGCCGCTTAAGAATAGCGAAACATCACCATTATAGCTACCATAATATCCCCAAAGGTATATACCGAGGGAAAAAAAGAATGTTATTCCGCCTACTACAAAAAGTGTATTAGAAGCTTGTCTTATTTTTTTATCGGCCTCTGCCAGACGCTTTTTTTTGGTGTCGCGTTTTAGCCAAAATACCCGCTGCTGCTGTTCTGTGCCCTTTAGCGGAAAGCCGCAGTGGTTGCAAAATGCCTCGTCGGCATCAACTTCCAGGCGGCATATTGGGCATCCTATATGCGTTGCCACTTTTGCTGCAGTTTCTTCCATTTATAACTAATTGCGGGTTTAAATTTGTTTCGAAATTAACCTTTTAATTTAGTTTTAAAAACCAGATTTAATTTTTTTATCGTTACCGATGTTTTTATGATTTCCCACTCAATAAGGTGAACTGGGTGAGCGACAGCTTTCTGATAAAATCGTTGGTGCAACGGCGTATTTGAAGCGGGAGAGTTTGCGATGATATCTATTATGAACTAACTTATGTAATGGTGAGGGACAATGTTGTAAAAAATGATATTTTTTGTTAAGATATGATGATCTGATCTTTAAAATTGTAGGCTAAAAAACCATATTTTTAACCTTACCTTAACTCAAAAACACAAGCCGTTAAGTTAAAGCAAAAGTGAATGAATATGCCATACCAAAGTGTATTTTCCCGCATCCGTGTAATTCCTAAAAACAGTGCGAAAGGGATCAGCCAAAAGAGCGAAATAACACTCATGTGGATAATGGCGAACAAAAACGCCGAAATGTAAATGGCCTGTTCCTGGTCGGTTACTTTTAATAGTGTTTGCATCAGGTAGCCACGGTAACCCAATTCTTCAAACAAAGCAGGCATTACCGCCGTGAAAGAAATAAGGAATATCACCGCCGCGTAGTTACCGTTCAGGTAGGTATAGTAAACGTCATCTTTATTGTAAATGGCAATATTAAGCCAGGTAACACTATAATGAACCACAATTTGACTGGCAATAGCAATGGCCCCATAAGCCGCCAGCTTTTGCCATGAGAAGTTTCGCCACGTCAGTAGTTTTTTGTTCTCGGTCCAGTTATCCGCAAAAAATATAATGGCCGTTATCGCCATCAAAATATCAAAAAACAGGAACCTTGATAGGTTCTGGAAGAAATCAGCAAATTTTACAAGGCAGCAAGCTACAATATCGATACCGTAAAATAAGGCACCCTGTTGAAGCAACATCCACCTGTTTGCAGCCGGTTCAATAATTTTACCATCCTGCCGGGCTCCGCAGGTATTACAAAACCGGTTGTCTAAAACAATAAGAACCCCGCATTTAATGCAGGGCTTCTTTTCAACATCTTCGTTTTTGTTTTCAATCAAGGCTTATGCAATATTATTTTCTTTTTTGATTTTTTCGATTTCGAGAGCCGATTTAATGCCTTTAATAAGGAAGCCAATAATAATTATCTTTATCCATATATAGCTTATTACACTGGATGGTGCAATTGCAAAGTTTAAAACCTGAACAATTACATATAAACAAGTACCGGATATGATACAGGCGAGAGGTTTCTTTTTACTGTATTCGCCCAATAGCAAAAATAATATAGCCAATATAAAATCAGTAATCGATATTGCTGCAACATCAGGATCGTCCTTTCTAAGAACAAAGAAAACTATGCCGCCAAGGGCGAAAACGCCCGCCAAATAAAATAGTGTATTGCCTGCCTTTCGCACCTGGTTGTTGGATGCAGCCAAATTAATATCGCGGAATGTACTTTTAGTGATAAAGTTTTCCTGCTCAGATGGTGTGCCTTTTAACGGATAACCGCAGTCGGGGCAAAAAACATCTTCGTCGGTAACATTTTTCAAACAGGCGTAGCACTGCGTGATGGTTGGCGCTAAGGGAGGATTTTCCATGATAATTAATTAGGTTTACCAGTGTCCTAATATAATTACTGAATTTGGATTTTGGAAATCAAAACACTTTAATCTACTAATAGTGCGAATCATGGTTCAGTCGATTCGACAAACACCGGAGTCTCGCTAACCTTTATCGTCAACTTACCACTCAAAGTACTTACCATTGTCTTATCCATGGTATCAGCGCCAATTTTTAAATGATAAACGTTGGCTTTGGTAGCCTTACCCAAGTTCAGGGTATAGCTACCTGTTCGCCCGGTTTCATCGGGGATGGTGAGCACATACATAGTTTTATTACCAAGTTGATATTGGTCAACCAGCGGATCTTTACTAACGGTTTTAACATAGTTATAATCGCCCATCAGTTTGGTTGTTTGCAAAATATAATCGGCAGCCGGGCGACGTTTAATCCCTTCGGCCAGGCCTGAGGTGGCATACTGACCGCTGCCCCCGGCATGGTCGTCAAACATCTGGTAAAAAAATAATCTTTTTATGCCGTAGCGGATATAAAAAAGGGAGGTGCGCAATATCCAGTCGGCCTGGTTTTCGAGCACTGTTTTTTTGCCAATAGCCTCTGCCTTTTGATAGCTACCGATATTGATATCGTATCCGGCTTCGGTAATCCACACTTCGGGATGCTGTGGCAAATTGTTGGCCACTTTCATAAAAGCGTTGGCTACTTCGCCGTCGATAGATATTTCGGGCGCTATACCAGTGGTTGCGCGTTTATGTGTACGCACGTCGCCATCATTGGAGTAAAGGTGATAATTAATCACATCAAAACATAAGTTAACACTGCCGTCCTTCCGGTAGCCGCGATTCTTTTTGCACCAGTCGATAATGCGCTGTAAATAATTAGCATCGGCCGAAGCAAGGCCGCCCATTACCACTTGCATGTTAGGGTCGGCAGTTTTTACACCCGCGTCCGGACCCAGTTTCCCCATATTGCCATCGTAAAATGCCGATAGGTTGGCAGCATATTGTTCGGCATCCTGGTGCGTTTCATCGCCACCCCACCAGCGATCGCGTTCGTTGCCGCATTCAATATATTTTACCAGGCTCATTCCAACCCTGGCTTCATTGGGGATGTCGTCCGACCAACGCTTTTTAGTATTCACCTTAATGAGCGATTGATTTATATTTTTGTTGTAGCCATACCTCGCTGCAAACTGAAAAGCCAAATGCGCCTGCTCAATATATGATTCGGGATTATTTAAACTTGCTGCATAAGGCGCGGGGGCATTGTCGTTATCGCGCGAACTGGCAGGGTAGGTGTTAGCAAGCCAGTCGGGAATATTTTTCAGATCGGCCAGCACCAAAATGCCTTCCTGTTTGCAGCGGGCATAAATTACATCGTAGTACCAGCCCCCGTTAAAGGCCGGGTTAAAAGTATATTCCCCTTTAACGTTTTCCACGCGGTTCCAGTTCAAATAGTGACGGAAGGCGCTGAACGTTTTGAACAACTTTAGGTTGTCCTCATAAATATGCTTACGGTCGTTGGGGCTGCCGGGATTTTCTTCAAAATTCCATTCGTAGCCATTAATGCCAAACATGTTTTTTAATGGGGTAGGGCCGTTAAAAGGCGGAAAATTCAGCGGCGGAAGATCAATAGCTTTAATGGGAGTAGTTACCGCGCCCGTATCGGATATATTTTTAAGTGCAATGCTATCGGCGCTGGTTGATTTTGCCCCCGACCTGCATTTGGAACTCAAAGATAGCATTGCAACAACAACAAGAATAGGGTAGTGGCCGGGTTTTATGCGCATAATTTTAAATTGGGGTCAATTTAGTTATTTATACGTTTTAACTGGGTTATTGTTATTTTGATGAAGGGGGAATTTTATATAAAAAACGTCATTTCGAACAAAGTGACAAAACTTTACAAACTTGCTTAAGCATTATACATTGTTGTTATGCAGTACTCCTGTGCATAGTTTAATAGCCATATTTATAAAGATTCTCGCTCGTTCCTCATTCGAAAAGACATTTTTTTGAGAAGAACTTACCCCACCTCAAACTGCAAGCCACTTAAATACCTATACAACCCCTGCTCGTTCCCAATTAATTCCTGGTGACTACCACTTTCAATGATTTGCCCTTTCTCCAATACAATAATCTTATCTGCTTCACGAATGGTGGATAACCGGTGTGCTATAATTATAGACGTACGCCCCTTCATCAATTCTTCCAGTGCTTCCTGCACCAAACGTTCTGATTCAGAATCCAACGATGATGTCGCCTCATCCAATATCAATATGGATGGATTTTTTAACAGCGCCCTTGCAATGGCAATCCGCTGTCTTTGGCCGCCGGATAATTTAACACCGCGCTCGCCGACAATGGTTTCGTAAGCCTCGGGGAAGGAGCTGATAAACTGGTGCGCATTTGCACGTTGTGCGGCTTGTATTATTTCTTCTTTGCTTGCGGTTAGTTTACCGTAGGCTATGTTTTCCAATATGGTGCCACCAAATAGCATTACATCCTGCGGCACAATAGCTACCTGGTTGCGAATATCAGTTAATGAATAATCACTTGCCGGCCGACCGTCGAATAATATTTCGCCGCTCTGTGGGTTGTAAAACTGTAATATCAAAGCCGCAGTTGTAGATTTGCCCGAACCGCTTGGCCCCACAATGGCTACTTTTTGCCCGGCCTCGGCTTCAAACGAAACGTTAGTTAAAACTTCAAGTTCGGGGCGTGAAGGGTACGCGAAGCCCACATTTTCAAATGACAGGTTGCCTTCAATTTTTTGCTTAACTAAGTTGTCTTTCTCGTTGATAGATACCTCTTCGCCTTTTTCGGAGAGTATTTCCAGTACACGTTCGCTGGCGCCCACTGTTTTTTGCACATTGGCAAAAAGATCAGGAAAACTGCCAAGGGCGCTACCCAAGAACATCGCGAACATCGAGAACGTCATAAATGCGCCAAAGGTAATTTCGTGGCGGCTCACCAAAAGGCAGCCATAGCCCACCACTGCCAAAATACCGCCAAACACACAAAGTACAATAAAGGATACAAACATTCCCCTAAATTTTGCTCCTTTAATGGCAATATTAGCTACCTCGCGAATGGTATTGCTATAGCGGGTAGCCTCAAAAGATTCGTTTACAAACGCCTTTACGTTGGCTATGCCTTGCAGGGTTTCTTCTACAATGGTGTTCGATTCGGCCATTTTATCCTGCGCCTGGCGTGAAATCTTCTTGATAAAACGTCCAAAAAATACGGCAAATACAATTAATACCGGCAGAACGATCAGCAAAGCGATAATTAATTTAGGGGAAATGATGGCCATAAACACTATCCCGCCAATCAGCAAAATAGTTTGACGGATCATTTCGGCAATCGTGGTGGTGAGCGTATCCTGCACTTGCGACAAGTCGGCCGATATACGGCTGTTCAATTCACCAACCCGGCGGTTCGCAAAAAAGTCCATAGGCAGTGTGATCAGTTTAAAATAAGTATCGCGCCTGATATCGGCAAGCGAACGTTCGGCCACATTTACAAACCACAATATCCTAAAAAAGGAAATCACCGCTTGCGCTGCCAACAACACAAAAGCTAAAGTTAATATACCCTGAATGCTTCCCGGTAAAAAGTGATTGGTATGTTTACCTTGTGCAGTATCAATTAGCGCGCCGATAAACAATGGAAATACCAGGCCTACCAAACTTGTTAAAAATAAAAAGAATAAAGCCGCAATAAATTTACCCCGATAGGGCCTGAGATAAGCCAGCAGGCGCGAAACATGGGTTAATGTTTCCCTGTTTAATTTTGCCTTGGGTAATTCAACACCGGGTTCGTTGCCGCTGTTTAGTCGTTTTCGTGCCATGTATTTATTGTAATGTTTGATATGAAAGACGACCGATCGCCAAAAACATTTTAAAATTTGTAGAAAATCGATTCGCCGTTTGTTGTTTTGCAATTGTTGGCGTCACCATAGGTGTTCGGAAGATGCTTTTTTAGTGCAGGGGCATGTGCGATTCCCGCCTTGGGGCGGGTGTAGGGTTGCGTTTAGCAAACCCTCGCACCCCTTCCAGGACCTCCCGAGGGAAGGAATTGCACGGACCGCCGCTTCTTGAAAATCTTTCAAATACCTATGGTGACAACAACAAGGGCGGTAAAAGCTATGATAAGGGTCATTTAGACCACCCGTTTCCGGTTCCTGGCAAAAAGCCACCCCATCAATCCCAGCATCACCAAAATCACCACTATAAAAATCCGCTCCATTTTTTCCTGCTTCAATCGCGCTGCGGTAGCATCGGCCCTCAACTGCTCGTTTTGGTTGCGCAACTTATTAATGGTTTGCATAAAACCTATGGCGTTGTCTTCAATTTCCCTGGCATGACTTTGTACCTGTACCTGCTGAAAAATGCGGTATTGCAGTAATATTTTTAGCTGTTTAAAAATATCATTGTCGGATGTAACAATATCCATCAAAATATCATTCGATCTGCGAATATCCTTTTTGGTTTGCAAGCCAAAAATACCAGTATGCTGCGTCAAGCTTTCGTTGTACTGGCCAAACTTTGCTGCACGTTCCGCCAGCATGTTGTTTATTTTTTCACGCTGTTCCTGGTAAGCAGCCGAATCGGTGCCGCTCTGCGCAAACGCACCTGCCGATAAAATTAAAACGAGAATAAAGGGAATAATGCTTTTCATTTTAAACGGGTTTTGTCTTCACCTGGTTTCTGTCTAATCTCTAACTATCAACCTCTAATCTCCTTCCTGCAGCTTCTTCCGGTCCCATAGCCATCGGGATTTCGGACTTTCTCAGGAAAAATCAATCACCACACTATCGCCAATACCTAAGCCCAACAAGCCACTTGCATTACCTTTATTAATGGCAATTTCAAGGTGATCGCTTATACCGAACATGCAAAGTTTTTCGCCTTCTTCTACTTCGTTGTAATGCCAGCTTAGCTTGTTTATAGTTTCATTGCGTTTAAACGATAACGTAAAATCCCGGCCTTGTTGTACCGTAGTGAAAAACTCTTTGGTAACGTTGGTAATCACGTTGTGAAACGAGTCGATATAAATCACCGAGCCTTTGATCATGTTTTTTTCGATGATCGGCTGCAGCGTCATTTTCCGGGCAATATCGGTAACCGGGATGCCAATTGCTTTCAGTTTGCCGCCACCAGCCAAATGGCATGCGGCTTTAACAAATATATCGGCCAACGGAAAATGCAGGAACTTTAAATCCTGCATAATGTTCAATTCAACAATTTCTTCCGGCTCAACATCAAACATCAGCGAAAAAATACCGTTATCGGCGCCAACAAAATAGTGTTTTTCGTACCGTATAGCCAAGTACCGGGTATCCTCGTTAAACACGGTATCAATACCGATCAGGTGTACGGTGTCGTCTGGGAAATAGCAATAACTATTTTTTAGTATAAAGGCAGCCTGCTGTATATTATAGGCCGCAATGCTATTGGTAATGTCAACAATGTTTACTGTGGGCAACAGTTTTAAGATACTTCCTTTAAGGGCAGCCTGGTAAATATCTTTGTCGCCCAAATCAGTAGTTAAAGTTATTATTGCCATTAATTTTTTAAATATTTATCACTAATCTTGTGCAGGTATTATTTAATGCAAATATCCAATTTTTAATTCATAAAAATCTGCAACTAAAAATCAATTTATATTGAACGAACTTAAATTGTCAATTGAACAGATCAACCCCGCAGTATTGTGGGGACCTAATAATGATCATTTCGAGATCATTAAGAAACAATATCCTAAACTTAAAATAGTTGCCCGCGGCAACGAAATTAAGATTTTAGGTGATGATCATGAATTGGGTATTTTTCAGGAGAAATTTGCCAATTTGTTACAACACGTAGAGAAATACGAAAACCTGAATATAACCGACCTTGAGCGAATATTAGGCTCAAAAGTCTCTAATACACCGGCAAGCGACCCGGCCGCTGATAAATTCGCCTCGGGCGAAGTAATTGTTTTCGGCCCTAATGGTGTTATGGTAAAGGCACGTACCGCCAACCAGCGCCGTATGGTTGATTGTATAAACAAAAGCGATATCCTCTTTGCCATTGGCCCTGCTGGTACAGGTAAAACATATACAGCAGTAGCATTAGCTGTTCGTGCGCTTAAAAACAAGGAGATAAAACGGATCATATTGACCCGCCCGGCTGTAGAGGCGGGGGAGAACCTTGGCTTTTTGCCCGGCGACTTAAAGGAAAAGATTGATCCGTACCTGCGTCCGCTATACGATGCGTTGGATGACATGATACCCGCCGAGAAGCTAAAACTTTACCTTGAAAACCGTACCATCGAAATAGCGCCCTTGGCATTTATGCGTGGTCGTACGCTGGATAATTGTTTTGTAATATTGGATGAGGCCCAAAACGCCACCGATATGCAGCTTAAAATGTTTTTGACGCGTATGGGGCCATCGGCTAAGTTTATTGTAACCGGCGATGTAACCCAAATTGACCTGCCGCGCAAGCAGCAATCGGGCCTGCATACCGCTTTAAGGATATTGACAGACATATCAGGAATAGAAATTGTTTATCTTAGCGGCGAAGATGTTGTACGGCATAAATTAGTACGAAAAATATTAGCAGCTTACGGCGATATACAGTAGGGTAGTGGTTAGAGATTGGAGGTTAGAGATTAGTCCGGAAACCGGATGAACATTCTACTTACCTCTAATCTCTGATCTCCAACCTCCAGTCCCTTTAACAAAATGAATTCACTCAAAGAAACCCACTTCCAATTCCCCAATCAAACCGCTTTTTATAAAGGTAAGGTAAGGGACGTTTACACTATTGATAATAAATACCTGGTAATGGTAGTTAGCGACCGCATTTCGGCTTTCGATGTGGTACTGCCAGAAGCTATTCCTTTTAAAGGACAGGTGCTTAACCAAATTGCTGCCAAGTTTTTACAGGCGACGGCCGATATCGTGCCCAACTGGGTAGTTACCGTGCCCGATCCAAGTGTTACCATTGGCCGGATATGCGAGCCATTTAAAGTTGAAATGGTAATACGCGGCTATTTAGCAGGCCATGCAGCCCGCGAATACAGTGCAGGCCGCAGGCAGGTTTGCGGTGTTGCTTTACCCGAAGGGCTTAAAGAAAATGATAAACTCCCTGAGCCTATAATTACACCAACTACTAAAGCGTCAGTTGGCCATGATGAAGATATATCACGCGAGCAAATATTAGCCCGTGGCATCGTATCCGAAGAAGATTATGTGCAACTGGAAAAATATACCCGTGCGTTATTTGAGCGGGGAACCGAAATTGCAGCCAAACAAGGTTTAATTTTGGTGGATACCAAATATGAATTTGGAAAAGCCGATGGGAAAATTTACCTGATTGACGAAATTCACACACCTGACTCTTCCCGTTATTTTTATAGCGATGGTTATGCCGAAAGACAGGAAAAGGGGGAGGCCCAAAAACAACTTTCGAAGGAATTTGTACGCAAATGGCTGATAGAAAACGGGTTTCAGGGTAAAGACGGGCAAGTTGTGCCTGTAATGACGCCGGAGATTGTAAAATCCATTTCGGAACGTTATATTGAGCTCTATGAGCAGATTACAGGCGAGACATTTGTTAAGCCCGATAGCGAAAATGTATTGGTGAGGGTAGAAAACGCTATAAATAATGCACTTAGTACGCTGTAATTTTTTTTTACAGATAAAAAAATTATATCTTTAGCATTTAAATAATACAACCAATGAAATTTACTGTTGATAAGCACGAAAAATATATTCTGTTAAAGCTAAATGAATCAAAGCTAAATTCATTAATAACGCCGCAATTGAAGTCGGAATTGATATTGATCAATACAGAAGGCCAGCGGAATATAATTTTTGATTTGTCTCAGGTAAAATTTGCCGACTCATCGGGTTTAAGCAGTTTGTTGGTTGGTCACCGTTTATGTAAAAACGCTACAGGTGTTTTCATTTTAACTGGTTTAAACGATGCCGTAGCCCGTTTGATAACCATATCACAATTAGACAGCGTACTTTCTATCGTTCCTACTCCTGAAGAAGCCATTGACCTGGTTTTTATGGAAGAAATAGAAAAAGAACTGAAGCGCGAAGCAAAATAAGTATTCCAAATGTTTGCCAGGTATGAAATTCGAGGTAACAATACTTGGAAGCAGCTCCGCTACCCCCATTTATAACAGAAACCCAACATCGCAGGCGCTTAATATAAATGAGCGCCTTTATTTAATTGATTGCGGTGAAGGCACCCAGCAGCAAATGCTGCGTTTTGATGTAAAAGGCAGCCGTATCGATTATATTTTTATCAGTCATCTTCATGGCGATCATTATCTTGGCCTGGTAGGGCTGTTATCATCGCTCCATTTAAATGGCCGCAAAAAGGAATTAGGCCTTTTTTGCCCGGCACCATTAAAGGAAATTATTGATCTTCAGTTAAAATATTCGGATACCGAATTACAATACGAACTGATTTACAAGTTTACCGATGCACAAAAGGCGGAGGTGATTTTAGACAACTCCGATTGTACTGTTGAAAGCATTCCGCTTAAACATGGCATAGCCTGCACCGGCTTTTTGTTTAAAGAAAAGAAACGCCTCCGCAAACTGATTAAAGAAAAGTTAGAAGACCTTAAAATCCCGGTTGAATACTTCTCGGCCCTAAAAAAGGGCGCTGACTATACCGCTCCCGATGGCACGGTATTGAAAAACGAAACCCTCACCATTGATTCCGACCAGCCAAAATCGTACGCCTATTGTTCGGATACGATGTACGACGAAAGCTATCACCAACAAATAGCCGGAGTAACGCTCCTTTACCACGAAGCTACCTTTTTAAACAACATGCTCGAAAGGGCGAACGAAACCAACCACACTACCGCCCTGCAAGCCGGGGAAATAGCGCTGAAAACAGGTGCTCATAAATTACTAATTGGTCACTTTTCGGCCCGCTACAAAACTCTGAACGAGTTACTTGATGAAGCACGTAGTGTTTTCCCGGATACGGAGCTGGCTATTGAGGGGAAGACGTTTTTTATTGGAGAGTTGGGGGAAGGAGTCCATAGTTTCCTGTAGGGACACCTTGTTGGTAGAAAAAACATAAAATTACGCATTACATTCTGTAAGAACGTTTTGTGTATGAATATCATTTTGGCGTTTAATCCCACATCGGTGAAATATACACTTTTAAATATTGGGTGGAATGCCGAACCCAACGCTCCGATGCCTGAATTATTCGTTTCCGGAGATTCTGTTACAATAACGTTTGGGCTTAACTATTTCCTATACCCCGAATTTAAAGAAGATGATAGGGGCAAGCTGACTTTTTACCGTTGTTATAAATATGATTTTAATGGGAGCAATGATGAAGGGTATTATCTCGGTCAGCATCGCTATAATTATAAACAATTACCGTGGGGCGGTTTCTACGAACTGGAGAGCTCTTGGAAAAGCGATTTTCCGGAGAATCCTGTTATCTTATCGAATTTGGCTAATTAAGAAAATTTGAGACATTACCTATTTTTCTTTAGAGATGAATGTTTTGAATGTGTTGCCGAAGGCTTCGAATTGCAGTTTTTTCCGGCTGGCGAATAAAAATGTGCTCGGCAAGTGCGTAAAAACTGCTCATACCCTAAATGCAGGTATTTATTACTTAGGAAACCATACCCCAAGTATTTTGCAATCTGACTTCCTTATATCTATCATTGGAACCCCGCCAAATGCACTATCGGGTTTAGTTCCACTTACATGCCAAACATTATCAGATAAATGTGCTTTAAAAGGCCGCTCATCATAAATGGATTTTCCCAATATAGGCAACCATATTGCCTCGGCAATTTTAATAGCTGTTTGTTCATCAGAAACGTAATCCGGATGTTTTGCAGCCGGGATGGTTTTAGAATTCGTTACAGAAAGCAACCCTACAAAAGCCAGAAACAATAGAATTTTTTTCATAAAACTACCTGTAATAGCAGATATACGCTATATCAGTCTCCCCAATAACATCAAAAACAACATTTGCAGCTACCTCAAAGCTTTCATTTAGCTGATGCGTAACCCAATCCTCACCAACAAATTTTGTCTTCATAATGCCCGAAATAACGACTATAGTTTCAATAGAAGAGGTGGAAAATTGGTAGGCACCTTTTTTCATAACACCTACGGTTGCCCGGCCTTTGTCTGTATCCAGCCACAGGCTTTTAACTTTGCCGTCAAAATAAACATTGTGTACAACTTCTGCATCGGCCGCAGCCGTATCTTTTATTTCGCTCATAATTTCTTTTTGCTAATAATCAGGTTAGTGCTAACTGCCTACTGCTTACTTATTTTTTCCTCCCCCGAATACCGAAATGCTCACATAACGCTTCGGATGCGCTTTTACATCAATCAGCAAACTATCCAGGTGTTTTGATGCGCTGTTCAGGTTATTATACATTTTAGGGTCGTTCAGGAGCAAACCTATAGTTCCGTCTTTCGAGTTTACTTTGCCGACAGCCGCTTGCAGGTCGGTGGTAGCTTTGTTCAGGTTATCGAGGGTTTGCTTCAGATTTGCGCCGGCCAAATCATTACTTACTTTTTTAAAATTGGCGGTAATGCCATTTATATCTACCGAGCTGGTTTTCAAATTGGCCGATAATGCTTCGGCGTTGCTAAGCACGCCATTGATATGTCCGGTTTGCGCGGCTACAAGGCCGTCGAGTTTTTTTGTGATTCCTTCCAATGTTTGAAGCGAATTGGCAATGCTCATAAAGCTCCGGTCAACATTTTTTTGAAAATTTGGGTTCAGTATTTTGTTGATAGATGCTAAGGATGAATCTAACTTGCTGATCAAATTTTCGGCCTTCATTTGTATAGGTTGTAAGCTTTCGGCAAGGCTGCCTTGAATGTCGGCACGCAAGGTGTCTTTATCCGATGCATAAATGTTGCTGTTGCCGTATTCAAACACAATAGCTTTACCGCCCAGTAAATCGGTGCTTACAAGCCGGGCCAGCGTGTTTTCGGGCACGTTATACTTGTGGTCAATTTTAAACTCAACAACTGTATGGCCGTCCTGCTGCAGTTTCATTTTAGATACACGGCCAATCTGAAACCCGTTTACCAGTACCGGTTTGGATACCGTAAGCCCATCTACACTCTTATAAACGGCATAAAATTTATTCGACCCCGAAAAAACATCACTTCCCCGTAAAAAGCTGTAACCCAGTATAAGTATGGTAATTGAAATGGCCGTTAAAGCCCCTATTTTTGTTTCGTTTGATATTTTCATGGTTAGAGATTGGAGATTAGAGGTTGGAGATTTGTGATTGGAGATTAGAGGAGAGTGATTAGAAAAAAATCCATTTTCCCATCCATCGGACTTTATTAACTTTTCCGACTTCCCGGACTAATTTCTAATCTCCAACCTCCAATCTCTGCCGCCTACGGCGATACCGATTCGACTTGTTCTTTATAGCTTTTGAGTGCGCGTATGATGGACGCTACAATTTCTTCCTGTCCTTTTTCTGAATTTAAATAAGCCTCATCATCGGGGTTATTAATGTAACCGGTTTCAACCAATACGGCAGGCATGGCGCTGTGGCACAGTACCAATACGCCTTGTTCACGTATACCTTCACTGGGCCGGCCATCTGTTTCTACAAATTCGTTATTAATTAATTCGGCCAGTTGAATACTGTGTTTGCGGTACTTGCGCTTGTATTCGTTTGTCAGGATCATGGCCGCCGGGTCATTCGGGTCTGGTGCACCCGAAATAGTGTCAATATCATCCTGAATCCTGTTTTCCTTTATCGCATTCTCCTCTTCGTGGGTACGCCAGGTTCCATACACCAGCATCAAAACACCTTTTCCCGAACGGTTAGGGATCTCAACTGTGCGGTATACCGGTTTATGGTGCTTATGCCCAATTACTTCGCGGATACGCCTGGGCGCTAACGAATTACAATGTAATGAGATAAAAAGGTCGCCTTTGTTTTCGTTGGCAATATCTGCACGGCGCTGCCAGGCCACATCTTCTTCGGTTTTACGGGTTAAAACCACGTTTACCCCGGCCATTTCTTTTTCTATTTCTTTTTGCAATTTTAATGCAATGGCAAGCGTTACATCTCTCTCAAAGGAATACGAACCCGGCGCTCCAGGCGAAAAATTGCCCCTGGCACCCGGCGGACGTACACCGTGACCAGCGTCAACAATTATTGTTTTAATTTTATAATTGTTAGCGACAACGGTATCCTTTGATAAACAACGTTTTAATGCATGCGAAAATAGCGGTGATGAAACCAGTAATAACGATAAACCACAAATCAATCTTTTCAATGCCCTATTTTTCATTATTTTTGAACGCTGTTAACTATTTCTGCAAAAATACTATTCATAATCAATTTTGAAATTTATAAAGTTATTTTTCTTTCTTGCGATAATCTTAATGGCACCCTTGATGGCCGCTTCATTCACCGGCGGCAGTCATTATTCAAGGCCATTAGCTGCTGTAATGTTTCAGCAGGATACCACCAAAAAACCAAAACCTACTAAAGGTAAAAAATCTAACGCAACTTTGCCAACAAAAAGTGCGTCGACGGCCCGTGACACTGCAAAAAAAGATTCCGGCGGGCTAAAATCGCAGGTAATATCACATGCCGAAGACTCAACAAAAGTAGACAATGAGCGTCAAATTACTTATTTGTATGGCCGGGCGCGTATTAAGTACGAAGATTTTGAGCTGGATGCCGATTACATCAGAGTAGATCAAAAAAATCACCTTTTATTTGCCAAAGGGAGTATTGACCCTATTACCAAACGCTATGTGGGCCGGCCTATCTCCAAACAGGGGCACGACAAGCCGCTGGAGTCCGACTCGTTATTATTTAATTACAAAACCAAAATAGGCAAGCTTTGGAATCCCGCATCCGAGCAGGATGGTAATTATATTTCGGGGGGGCAAATTAAACGGTTAAACGAAACTGAAGTGGCCTATCACAACGTGCTGTTCAGCACCTGCGATCTGCCTTATCCCGATACTCATTTTGGAATTGTAATTACCAGGGGTATTGCCGAAAAAAACCGCATCATTTCGGGCCCGGCGTACCTTGAAATTGAAGGTATACCTCTCCCTCTTGCTATTCCATTTGGTTTTTTCCCAAAACCGGATACGCGCTCCTCGGGCGTAATTATTCCAACATTCGGCGAAGATCAAAAGCTGGGTTTTTATCTTCGTAATTTTGGTTATTATGTAGGGATAAGCGACTATATGGATCTCACAAATATGGGTTCGGTTTACTCAAAAGGATCATACGCAATAAGTGAGCAGCTGCATTATTTAAAACGGTACAAGTATGGGGGCAACGTATCTTTTGCCTATAACGTTAACTATATTGGTTTAGAAGGCGACCCGCCATCGCGGTCGTTTAACGTTTCATGGACCCATAGCCAGGACCCTAACGCAAATCCCGGTAGTACGCTAAGCGCATCAGTAAACGCCGGTACATCGTCTTTTTATCAAAGTCAATTAGCAACGCAGGGGAGCACCATTAATTTGCAATCGGCCGTATCCGGTACTTTACAATCGTCAATAAACTATAGTAAAACCTGGGCCGGTACGCCGTTCAATTTAAGCACGGGCATTTCGTTAACCCAGGACGTGGTGCGAAAAGCACTCACCCTTCAGTTACCAACGCTTAACTTTTCAATGGCCTCGTTAAGCCCTTTTGACTCAAAAGACAGGGTAGGCGAACAAAAGTGGTATCAAAAAGTTACGGTAAGCTACAATTTACAAGCCTCGAATTCGCTAAATAACGTACAGGAATCTGAGTTATTTAAAGGAAATACTTTTTCAAAAAGCCTGCAAACCAGCATTTCGCATCAAATACCGGTGGGCTTAAGTTTAAACGTCTTTCATTATTTTCAATTCAGCTCCAACGTAAATTATAACGAGCACTGGTATTTGCAAACCATTCGCAAAAATTACGGACGGGGAAGTATTTCGGGCCAGGATACCATTATTACCGATACACTAAGCGGCTTTAAACGCGCCGGCAGTTATACGTTAAGTACCAGCTTATCTACCAAGGTTTACAGTACTATTTTGTTTAAAAAGGGCAATTTAATGGCAATAAGGCACGTAATGACCCCGCAATTGAGCTTTAGTTATAATCCTGATTTTACCGACCCAAGTTTTGGTTATTATAAAACTATTATCAGTAACGCCACCGTGCCTTATCCTTATGCATCGCAAAAATATTCCATTTTTCCGGATGGTTTCCCCAGCATGGGCAAGCAGGCGGGGATAGGCCTTAATCTGGATAATACGATTGAGATAAAGATGAAGCCAAAGGCCACCGATACTTCAGGGAAAGCGCGTAAAATACCTATCCTGCAAGGTCTTTCATTTTCTACATTTTACAACTTTGCCCAGGATTCGCTGCGGCTATCACTCATTCAGTTCTCGGCGCATTCCGCTATTTTTGATCAAAAGGTAAATCTTACCTTTAACGGCGCGTTTGACCCCTACGTAACCCAGGTATTAGACTCTATCTCTAACGGACAAATACAACGCTTTACGCGAAGGATAAACAAATATACCTTGCAAAACGGAAAGTTTCCGACACTTACTAACTTCACCTTCTCTATGAGCGGGGCATTAAATCCTGCTACCTTTCATCCAAGGGCACAACAGCAAGCAGGCAATACCCTCGCAACAATTAACCCGCAACAAGCACAACGGCTGGCTGTAATAAACAGTGATCCAAGTGCTTATGTTGATTTTAATGTACCATGGAACCTTTCGTTTAATTATAGTTTTAGTTATGGTAACAATATTACAAGCACCAGTATAGCCCATACAGTGATGCTAAGCGGCGATTTAAACTTAACACCGAACTGGAAAATACAATATAGTACAAACTATGATATAAGGGCGGGAAAACTGGCTGTAACCCAATTTTCCATTTACCGCAACCTCCATTGCTGGGATCTGAATGTATCGTGGGTGCCGTTTGGGATTTATAAATCCTATAACGTTACTTTAAAGGTAAATGCCGCTGTTTTACAGGATTTAAAATTGAGCAAAAGGAGCGATTATTCGCCCAGCCAACAATCTTTTCAATAAAATATGTTAGCAGAAATCATTACCATCGGCGACGAAATACTAATAGGCCAAATTGTGGATACTAATTCGGCCTGGATAGCCGCACAATTGAATCAAATTGGCATCAGGGTAAAGCAGATATCATCTGTTTCAGACGACCGTGAACATATTTTAACTGCGCTGGCCGAAGCGAAAGGCAGGGCCGATATTATTTTGATTACAGGGGGCCTTGGGCCAACAAAAGATGATATCACCAAAAAAACCATCGCTGATTATTTTGGCGTTAAAATGTTGGAAAACAAAGATGCGCTGGAAAACGTAACCCGTATTTTTGCCCGTTATAACCGTCCGTTGCTGGAAGTAAACAGGTTACAGGCCCAGGTGCCCGAAAATTGCGAGATCATCCTCAATAAAAACGGAACAGCGCCCGGCATGTGGTTTAATGCAGATGGCAAAATATACATTTCGATGCCTGGTGTACCGCACGAAATGATGTATATGATGGAAGATGGTGTGCTGCCTAAACTTAAATCGTCGTTAAAACTGCCCGTTATTATTCACAAAACCATATTAACAGTGGGGGAGGGTGAATCGTTTTTGGCCGAACGAATTGCTGATATTGAAGATTCGTTGCCGCCTGATATCAAATTGGCCTATTTGCCCAAACTGGGTCAGGTTAGGCTAAGATTAAGCGGCTATGGCGACGATGAAGTTTTATTGAAGGAAAAAATAGCCGGATTTGCCGCCAGAATAGTAGAGCGGGTTGGCGATGTAGTGGCTGCTGAAGAAGACATACCGGTTGAAAAGGTGATATTAAATTTGATGACCGAAAGAGGTGTCACCTTATCAGTTGCCGAAAGCTGTACCGGTGGTTATATCTCCCATTTATTTACCCAGCATCCGGGTTCATCAAAAGTGTTTTTTGGAGGAACGGTTTCTTACTCAAACTCGCTGAAAGAAAGTATTTTGGGTGTGAGCGAACAAACCATCGGGCAGTTTGGTGCAGTAAGCGGCGAAACCGTTGAAGAGATGGTGAAAGGCGCTTTACTGAACTTTAAATCGGATTATGCCATAGCTGTAACCGGTATTGCCGGCCCCGATGGAGGTACGCCGGAAAAACCTGTAGGCACTGTTTGGATTGCGGTGGCAAATGTTAATAAAACCTCTGTAAAGAAATTAACATTTGGGAATAAACGCCAGCAAAACATTGAAAGAAGCGCAATTTCGGCTTTAAATATGTTGATTACTTTACTCCGCGAAAGTGGAAAATAAGAATAAAAACCGCTAATTTTGGCCATTACGATAATTATTGTCTATGGCTAAATATAAACTGTTACTGCCTAAAATGGGGGAAAGCGTTGCAGAGGCAACTATAATCAGATGGACCAAAAATCCGGGCGATTATATTGAAGCTGACGAAACAGTAATGGAGATTGCCACCGATAAGGTTGACTCTGATGTCCCCTCGCCCGTAGCTGGGCGGTTACTTGAACGCTTTTATAAAGATAACGATGTGGTGCAGGTTGGTGCAGTTATTGCGATAATTGAAACCGCTGAACCCGAAGAAATAAAGGAACAACCCGCAGCCCCGGTCTATCATCCGGTTGCCGAAGAACATCCGGTGGCTGAACACCTGCCGCCGCCTGTGCCGCAGGCAACGCCGGTGGTTGAGTATTTGCCGCCGCCTGTTCCGCATGCAGAACCTGTTATACCAGTACCGCCGGAACAGCCGGCCGTTGATCAATTTCGTCAGTCATTAAACGAAACACGAATTGTGCCGCCGGTACCTGCGCCCGAGGAGCCAAAAGCGCCTCTATTTACCGAACAACGCAACTATTTTAGCGAACAGGTGCCTTATACCGAGCAGTTAGCGCAAAAGCCTGCCGTTAAAACGGAAGATGCCAATAAAAATTCTTTAAGGTTTTATTCACCTTTGGTTAAAAACATAGCAGCACAGGAGGGTATCAGCAATGCCGAACTTGACCAGATTCCGGGCACGGGGGCTGATGACCGTTTAACCAAAGACGACCTGCTCAATTATATTCAAAACAGGTATAAATCGGCTGCGGCGCAGCAAAATAGCGCGCCACCAGTTCAGGAAGAGCCCAAAGGAGTTATTGAGGCTGCAACGCCTGTGCAGCAACCGGTGGTTGTAACGCCACCAACAGTTGCCGAGATGCCAAAACAGGAACAGGTAATAGCACAAGCGCCGGTATATGAGCCTGTTATAGCAGCTTCGGCACCCGTTCCGCCCGTTGAAACGCCGAAACCAGAACCGGTGGTTGAAGCACCGGCTCCACCGCCTGTTGCGGAAGCGCCAAAACCACAACCTATTGCACCTGCGCCACAGCCCGAGCCGATAAAACCGGCCCCGGCGGAAAGTAAGCCGGCAGCGGCAAGTTCTATAAATGGCGGCGACGAGATTATTGAGATGGACAGGATGCGCCGCTTAATTGCCGATCACATGGTGATGAGCAAGCAAACGTCGCCACACGTAACGTCGTTTGTAGAAGCAGATGTAACCAACCTGGTGTTATGGCGCGAAAAAATAAAAAACAGCTTCGAAAAACGCGAAGGCGAGAAAATAACCTTTACGCCAATTTTTATTGAAGCGGTAGTTAGGGCGATAAAAGATTTACCGATGATAAATGTGCAGGTAAACGGTACACAGATCATCAAAAAGAAGGATATTAATATCAGTATGGCAACCGCCCTGCCAAACGGAAATTTGATAGTACCGGTAATTAAAAAAGCCGATTTGCTAAACCTGGTTGGCCTTACCAAAGCGGTAAATGATTTGGCTAACCGTGCCCGCACAGGTAAGCTTAAACCAGATGATACGCAAGGTGGTACGTTTACCATTACTAATGTAGGCTCCTTTGGCAACGTAATGGGAACGCCCATTATTAACCAGCCGCAGGTGGCCATATTAGCGGTTGGCGCTATACGCAAAAAACCTGCAGTAATTGAGACATTGGAAGGTGATATGATAGGTATCCGCCACATGATGTTCCTTTCATTATCTTACGATCATCGCGTGGTTGACGGTATGCTCGGCGGATCGTTTGTAAAACGCGTAGCCGAATACCTGGAAAATTGGGATCCGGGTAGAGAGATTTAACCCCCGAGGGCCCCTTGAAAGAGGTGTGAAAATATATTTCTGCCTTCATTTGCTCACACCCCGGATGGCATTATAAAGCAGTGAGAAATATTAAAAAACGCCATGCATATTGAACTATGCATGGCGTTTGACATGTTTGTAAAGTTTTCTCACTGCATTCGAAATGATATAGCGACAGGTTACATTTGACCAGATGACGTCTTTAAATCACTTTCGAACCTCCTCGTCAGCATTTCATAAATAATTTTGAGCCATATCACAAATGATGGCAATGCAATCAGTGCATAAGGGATAACATACTTCACCCTTAAATACCGCGGGAAAATATCCGATGGAGCGTTTGTTAAAATTAAAGCAAAGCCAATTAAAAATACCTCAAAATTGGTTATTGGCCTGTCCAAATTTACAAACCATATCCCAACGCCAATTATAGCAATAATATAAGTCGGCGGTTCAGATCCTGTGCTGAAAATTACGGTAAAAATTAAGGTCGAGGCCACCAGTAACAGTTGATATTGAACATTTTTCCAATATTTTATCCGCGTAAGCGATAAACCCAACAAAAGCAGGGCAGGTATAAGCACCAATAAGTTTGATAAATTGGAAATTTTGAAAATCTTACTGATCATCCCCATAACACATACATAAGCCCGCGATGACTGTACATTTGCCGCATTTTTTGCAACTAAATCCGGATACCAATCGTGATACGTTTTTAAAATATATGCAGGAGAAGAGCATAGCATCGGCAAAACAAATAGTATTACCGACCAGAATACCAGGCTTAACGTCAGCTTTAGCTTTTTTTCGGAAAAGAAAAAGAAAGCCAGCCCCACAACACCGTAAAGTTTAATATAGGTACCTAAAACAATCATTAGCGCGGCCCAAAAATCGCGCTGGTTGCGGATGAATATAAAACTGAACAATACCAACGCCGTTATGAGCGGGTTTACCTGCACGTTACCAGACGACCCCATGATACTTAACGCATTGATAAGCAGTACAATAAGATATTGATTTTCTTTTAGCGGCAGTTTCCGTACGGCCAGGTATAGTATCCACGAATTAAACATCACCCAAAGTATAACGCCGATGCTATCGGGCAGTAACGAAAACGGAGCAATAATCAAGGCAAATACGGGACCGTAATGATTGAGGTCGAAATAATATTCGGGCTGTGGCCCAAACAGACTGTGTTGCTGTAACAGATTTATAAAAGTATGTTTATAAATAATGTAGTTGTTATAATTAGTGTTTTTGGCACCGGTGTAGGACAATACACCCTTTAAAATAGGAAATAAGCTCAGTCCAAACCAGATAATAAGCACCAATGGTTTATTGGTTAAAAGATTTTTAAGTTTCTGCAAAACAGTTGTTGTTTGGTAAAGGTAAATCTAAAGAAAAACTGCTAAAATTTCATCAAATTTGCAACGATGATCAACAAGGAACAGATAGCCGCAGACTACCGGCTGATACAGGATGAAATAACCGCAGCACTCGAACTAACCGACGGCAAGGCTAAGTTTAAAGAAGAACTGTGGGAACGTGAAGGCGGCGGCGGTGGCCGTACCCGTATCATGCAAAATGGAACCATTTTCGAAAGGGGAGGGGTTAACTTTTCGGCCGTTCAGGGCAATTTACCCGAATCGGTAAAAAAAGCTTTTAAAGCCGAGCAGGATGAGTTTTTTGCAACGGGGGTTTCTATCGTGATCCATCCAAATCACCCGATGGTACCCATCATCCACATGAATATCCGTTATTTTGAAATGCCGTCAACATTGGGCACCGATCACGAACCCGTAAGGTGGTTTGGCGGCGGTATTGATTTAACGCCGCATTATATTTTGGAGGACGACGCCCGCTTTTTCCATGCACAGCTAAAATCAGTATGCGATGAGTTTAATGCCGATTTTTATAAAAGATTTAAGCCATGGGCCGATGATTATTTCTTTATCAAACACCGAAACGAAACCCGCGGCATCGGCGGCATTTTTTACGACAGGCTAACTGCCAATAATGAACTGAGTTGGGAAACTATTTTTGAATTTTCGAAGGCCCTTGGTCGCTCATTTATCCCCACATATACCGAGTTAGTTAACCGTAACCGCGATAAAACATTTACCGAAGAACAGCAATTATGGCAATACCAGCGCCGCAGCCGGTATGCCGAATTTAACCTGGTTTATGATGCAGGCACTAAATTCGGATTAGAAACCAATGGTCGAATTGAATCAATATTAATGAGTTTGCCGCCAACTGCCAAATGGGTTTATGATTTTCATGCTAAGCCAGGAAGTGAGGAAGAGAAGACGTTGTCGTTATTGAAAAAGGGGATTGACTGGGTTTGATGAAAAAAGATATTTACGTTAAACGCATGATGGCTAAAGGTTATACTCCGTATCGCCCAGTCACCATGTGTTCCTATGGAACACTGGATTGCAATTTTCCGGGCTACCAACAAAACGTGCCTATGGCACGAAAAAAAGGCATGTCCCATCGGGACATTTTGTTGGTAGAATAACATCGCGTCGAATTATGTTCCGTAGGAACATTTTGTGACTGGACTACGATTTGAATTATGCCAAGCCATAATTGTTTAGCATAAACGCTATATTTGAACATGCGATTAAAAGCTATTTATAAATATACAGCATTAGGTATTTTATCCATCGCTGCAACCGCCTTTCGGCCCGTCCGCAGTTTAACCGGCACATGGCAATTTGTTGGCGGCATCTATAATGGTAAGCAGGAAGGACCTCCCGCCCGATACGTCTTACAAAGAAAATACGGTCCGCTCAATTACGAAGCGTTCGTCCTGGAAAAAGGGTATAAACCAACCAGGTATGAAACCGGTAATTATATACTAAAAGCTGACACCTGCACCGATACAGAAACATGGTGCGGGCAGCCATCAAAAATTACCAACATCCCTATACATTATTTGTATACTTTAAGAAATGACACGCTTACTTTAAAGGGGACCTTACCCACAGGAATGAGAGTGGAAGAGTATTGGAAAAAAGTGGTAAAATAGTCCGGAAAGTCAGTAAAGTTGTAAAAGTGAAAAAAGTAAAAAGCATGGTTTCACAACTAAGCTTCCTATCTTTTCGGACTTTACTGACTTGCGAACTTTTCGGACTTCTTCCCCCCACATTTGTTACTTAAAAACGCATAAAAAATCCATTAATTTTCTTAACTTCGCAGGTCGTGTAAATACGCGGATCAGCATTTGTTAATGACCGAAATTAAAGGTATAAAAGTTCCTGATAACGATGAAATAGCCGAAATATTGGCCAATTATCGCTGGATTAAAGTCCCGAAAGGGAAAATGAGCAGCAAAGCATCAATGGAGCAGCAATTAGCTGATTTAGAACAACATCACATAGAAGAAACAACTTTCTTGATTAATAAAGTCAGAGAGTTTGCCGGTATAATTGGCAAGCTTACTGAAGTAATTGAGTATAACTAAAATAAACAATGGCCGAGGAGACAGGAAACGGAAACTTACCACCAGAAGACAGAATAATTTCGATAAATATTGATGAAGAAATGCGGTCGGCCTACATTGACTATTCAATGTCGGTTATCGTATCCAGGGCATTACCTGATGTGCGCGATGGTTTAAAGCCGGTGCACAGACGCGTGCTTTATGGCATGTTGGATTTAGGTTTAAGCAACAACAAACCTTATAAAAAATCGGCCCGTATAGTAGGAGAGGTGCTGGGTAAGTATCACCCGCATGGCGATACTTCGGTATACGATGCCATGGTGCGTATGGCCCAGGATTGGAGCCTTCGTTATCCGTTTGTTGAAGGACAGGGTAACTACGGATCAATTGATGGCGATCAGCCTGCTGCAATGAGGTACACTGAGGCAAGGCTCGAAAAAATTGCCGAAGAAATGTTAGTGGATATCAACAAAGATACCATTGATTTTCAACTCAACTTCGACGACTCGCTGCAGGAGCCAACAGTTCTGCCTGCAAAGTTCCCCAATTTATTAGTGAATGGCGCATCAGGCATTGCTGTGGGTATGGCCACTAACATGGCTCCCCACAATCTTACCGAAGTAATTAATGCTACACTGGCGCTTATTGATAACCGTAATATTGAAATATCCGAGTTGATGACCCATATTAAGGGGCCCGATTTCCCTACGGGTGCTATTATATACGGTTATGAAGGTGCCCGCCAGGCATTTGAAACGGGTCGTGGCAGGATAGTTATCCGCTCAAGGGCCGAAATTGAAACGTATAATAACGATAGGGAACGGATCATTGTAACGGAAATACCTTACCAGGTAAACAAGGCGCTGATGATTGAGCGTACTGCCGAATTGGTGAACGAGAAAAAGCTGGAAGGAATTTCGGCTATTCGCGATGAATCCAACAGGCTGGGTATCCGCGTGGTTTACGAAATAAAACGCGACGCCAATGCAGCTATCGTACTAAATAACCTATACAAATATACGGCGCTGCAAACTTCGTTCAGCGTGAATAATATTGCGCTGGTACATGGCCGGCCAATGTTGCTAAACCTAAAAGACCTGATACACCACTTTGTGGAACACAGGCATGAGGTAGTTATCCGCCGTACAAAATTTGAATTGGCCGAAGCGCTTAAACGCGCCCATATATTAGAAGGCTTGCTGATTGCGTTAGATCATTTGGACGAAGTAATCCGCTTGATTCGTGCATCAAGCACACCTGATGAAGCCCGTGAAGGTTTAATGACGCAGTTTGCCCTCAGCGATATACAAGCCCGTGCTATTTTGGATATGACCTTAAGGCGGTTAACCGGACTTGAGCGTGATAAAATTAAAGATGAGTACGAAGCCTTAATGAAGCTGATCAATCACTTAAATGCGATACTTGCTGATGAAGGCATGCGTATGCAGATAATTAAGGACGAGCTTAACGAGATGAAAGACCGGTTTGGTGATGAACGTAAAACCGAAATGGTACATTCATCTGCCGAAATGCAGACCGAAGATTTTATTGAGGATGAGGATGTGGTAATTACCATATCGCGCGAGGGCTATATTAAACGTACCCCATTAACCGAATACCGCCGGCAGGGCAGGGGCGGCAAGGGCTCTATAGGTAGCAATAGCCGCGATTCGGATTTTATTGAGCACTTGCTGATTGCATCGAACCATAATTATATGCTGTTCTTTACCGAAGCAGGGCAATGCTTCTGGTTGCGGGTATTTGAAATTCCGGAAGGAACGCGTACATCTAAGGGCCGGGCTATCCAAAATATCATCAATATCCCTAAAGAAGAAAACATCAAAGCTTACATCAAGCTGATTAACCTGAAGGATAAAGAGTACCTGGAGAATAACTTTATTATTATGTGTACCAAAAAAGGTACCATTAAAAAGACCTCGCTCGAAGCTTATTCACGTCCGCGTGCAAATGGTATCAATGCCATTAATATTAATGACGGCGATTCGTTACTGGAAGCAACATTAACCACCGGTAACAGCGAAATTGTTATGGCGCTTAAATCTGGCCGTGCTATACGCTTTAACGAATCAACCGTAAGGCCAATGGGCCGTACCGCAACAGGTGTTCGTGGTATCTCGTTGGAAAATGAGACGGATGAAGTAGTGGGCATGATCAGTATTAATGATCCTGAAACAACCGTTTTAGTAGTATCAGAAAAAGGTTACGGAAAACGTACTGATATTGACGATTACCGTGTTACCAACCGTGGCGGCAAAGGTGTAAAAACTTTAAATGTTACCGATAAAACCGGCAAATTGGTGGCCATAAAAGGTGTTACCGACAAGGAGGACCTGATGATTATCAATAAATCGGGTGTTATTATACGTATTGCTATCAGTGAATTAAGAACCATGGGCCGTGCAACGCAAGGTGTAAGGTTAATTACATTGAAAGGTAATGACGAAATAGCATCGGTAGCTAAAATTGAACACGACGAAGACGAAGAAAAGGAAATTGATGGTAATGCTGAAACCCCCGGTACAGAACCAGCAGCGGGAGAGCCAGAAGATACAAACGAATAAATAAAGTATGCAAGGTCGTAAAATAACCTCATCGTTCTTAATCCTGTTGTTCACCAGTTCTGCGGCTTTCTGTCAAACAGAAGTGCTTAAAAGCGTGGTGAACAACCTGGCTTTTTATAAAAAAAAGCAGGATATTAAATACCTGAGCAATGCCAAAAAATCAGTCGACAGCTTAATTAAAGCTTCGCCTGATACAAATGACGTTGAACGAAATGTATACCGTGCTATTGTAAATTCGAGCATTCTGTATATCGATTCGTTAAATAAGCTTAAAATGCCTCCTTCTTTTTTGGGGCAAACAACCGACCTTACCGACCGGCTTTTAAGCAGCCGGAAGATTTACCGGTTTGAGCCCGAGATGAACTATGTAAAGGAATGTTTGGCAAACGTTTACGTACGTAAAGCATTTGTTTACGTAAATAATTCTGATTTTGTAAATGCACTTCAATTATTTCGTGCCGCACAAAGGTATGCGCCGCAGTTTAAGCAGGTAAATGCTTATATTGCTTATTCGAATAACAAACTGGGCAATTTGCACGAAGCGGCTAAATACTATGCCGGCTTAATTGACGACAGCGCCAAAACAGACTATGTTGAAGCAGCGTCAACCATTTATAAATCGGTGGGAGACACAGTTTCTGCACTGGAGGTGGTTAAAAAAGGGCGAAAGTTACTGCCTAATGACCGCACATTATTGCTCGACGAAGCCAATATCTATAACAATAAAAAGGATTACAACGCTTTAGCCCCTTTATTGCCGCAGCTACTTGATATTAACCAAAATAACGCCGATATTGCATTCGTAGCCGCTAATTGTTACGACCATTTAAACCAATACGATAAGGCCGAATCGCTTTATTTAAGGGCAATTGAGTTAAACAGTTCCGCATTCGACCCCATATTTAACCTTGGATTACTGTATTTTAAGCAAAGCGAGATAAAGCAGGAGAGGAGCAAAGAACAAAATTTGGCAAGAGCTGTGCAATGGCTCGAAAAAGCAAATGAAATTTCGCCAAACGATGTTAACTGCCTGCAGGTATTGCAACTGGCCTATACCGGCACAGGAAATGAAGATCAAATAAAAAGGATAGAAAACAAACTAAAACAGTTAACCAATTAATAATAAATTCATGAAAATTAAACTTTTGATGGTAGGCCTGTTGGGCTTAGTTACAGCAACAACGTTTGCACAAAAAAGGGAGTTAGAGAGCGCAGAAAGTAATTATAAAGATTACCAGGTATCAAGCCAGTCGAAACTTTTGGCAAAAAAGTCGCAACAAAGCATGACTGATGCTAAAGCATCGATAGATAAAGCTTCGGTTAACCCCAAAACTGCAAATGAGCCTAAAACGTTTGCTTTAAAAGCAGCCATTTATGCATCTTTAGCTGTTGATGATTCGGTGCAAACTACCTCGGCTGTTTCATTCAGTACTGCATCAGATGCCCTGAAACAAGCAAAAACACTCGATACGAAAAATGAGAATAAAGATTTGATTGAGCATGCTACCATTCAATTGGCACAATACAATTTAAATAAAGGGGTTGCTGAATTTCAAAATAAGAAATTTGAAGACGCCTACAAATCGTTTGATGCCGCCCGTCAGCTTGTACCAACTGATACAACTTCTATATTAAATTCGGGTATCGCTGCCATCAATATGAAGAATTACACCGCAGCAATAGGGGCATATAACAACCTCTTAACGACTAACTATTCGCAAAAAAATAAGATCTATAACGATCTTCCCGGTTTATACCTGGCCAATAAAGATACCACAGGCGCCCTTAAATCAATTAGCGATGCACTGGTAAAATATCCAACCAATGGCGATTTGCGTCGTCAGGAAATTATTATTGCTTTGCAAAGTGGTAAATTAAATGATGTAATTGGCAAAATTGAAGCAGCCATAAAAAATGATCCGACTAATAAGAACCTGTACTATTACGAAGGTTTAACTTATTCGCAATTAGGTGATGCTGCGGATGAAAAATATAACAAAGCAAAAGACGAAGCAAGTAAAGCTGCCTTACATAAACCGGCTTTAGATTATTATGCAAAAGGAGCAGAGTTATATAAAAAAGCACTCGCCGTTGACCCTGATTATTTTGATGCCAATTTAAATTTAGGTTACGTGCTGATGAAACCGGCAATTGACGAATATAATGCTGCTAACCAATTGCCAGCGAGCCGACAAAAAGACTATGAAGCCGGCATAGCACGCGCGAATGCTCAATTTGATATTGCAAAGCCATATCTGCAACGAGCTGTTGATTTAAACCCTAAATCGGCGGATGCCCTGAGCAATTTAAGAAACTATTACAGAGGAAGAACAGATCAGGCACATGCTGCGGAATACAAAGCAAAAGCTGATGACTTGAAAAAGCAAATAGATGCTTTACATTAATTAATAATTATACCAATAAAGAGGGGGAATATTTATTTCCCCTCTTTATTTAAAACAATACTTAACATAATGTTAATTATGAGATAAATTTAAATAAGTAAATTTATCGAAAGTCAGCTTAATTACATCTTTTTTGATTTCGGTGACATTCCACTTAAAATGTATGTAATTTGTTTTTGTGCAATAAGTATTAAATTAAAAATTCAATCATCACTATGGATCTTAAAATAAAAAACAAAATTGCTTTAATTACCGGCTCAACGGCCGGCATTGGTTATGCCATAGCAAAAGCACTGGCAAATGAAGGCGCCGAAGTAATTATAAACGGCCGCTCGGCTGAACGTGTTACCCAGGCAGTTGAAGCTTTAAAAAACGACACCGGCAACGAGCGTATTAAAGGAATCGTGTCGGACTTTTCGGATAAATTACAGATAAACAGCTTGATAGCTCAATTACCGGAAGTAGATATATTGATAAATAACGTAGGGATTTTTGAACCAAAAAACTTTGTTGATATCCCGGACGAAGATTGGATTAAATTTTATGAAGTAAATGTATTAAGCGGTATTCGGCTTGCGCGGGCGTATTTTAATAAAATGATTGAAAAGAATTGGGGCCGCATTATTTTTATTTCCAGCGAATCGGCCATTCAGATTCCCGAAGAAATGATTCATTACGGAATGACAAAAACCGCTCAAATTGCCGTAGCGCGCGGTTTGGCAGAATTGACCAAAGGTACCAATGTAACTGTAAACACAGTATTACCTGGCCCAACATTCTCTGAGGGCGCCGGTACTTTCATAAAAGATATGGCAGTAAAAAACGGCAAAACAGTTGAAGAAATAGAAAAAGAATTTTTTGAAACAACACGCCCCACATCCATATTACAGCGTTTTATTGAACCTAATGAAATTGCCAGCATGGTTGCCTACATAGCCAGCGACCTTTCAATAGCTACCAACGGTGCAGCAATACGAGCCGACGGTGGCGTTGTTAAGAGTGCATTTTAGACCGGCTGAGGTTGCAGGAGCTGTAAATTTTGTAATAACGCAAAAATAGCGACGACAACATTTACAACTCTTGCAACAATAATTAACATTTGCCATTTACCAACATTACCGATTTTTATCCAAAAAATACAGATATTTAGCCTGACAGGGCAGTGCTTCTCCCCTATTTGGTCATTAGGTCATTGCGTGGGTAAGTCATTGGCTGTTTGGCTAATTTAGGGTAATAATAATAACCAGCAACCTAATGCCTAAATAACCCAATGAGTAAAACAATAATGAACGATGATGTATTCCTTAAAAAAGGTTTCCTAATATCGACAGACAAAAGTTTGATAGACTTCAATGCTGTTTACCGGTATCTGGACGAGGAATCCTATTGGGCCGGTGGTATCCCGGTTGGAACCTTGCAGCGAGCCATTGAGAATTCAATTTGCTTTGGTATTTACCAGGGGGCCGCACAGGCAGGTTTTGCCAGGGTGGTTACCGATAAGGCTACATTTGCTTACATTTGCGACGTGTTTGTACTGCCCGAATACAGACGGCAGGGATTGTCGAAATGGCTGATGCAAACCATAGTGGAGCATCCGGAATTGCAGGGGCTTCGGCGATGGTCGTTGGCAACGGCCGACGCGCAGGGCTTGTACAGTCAGTTTGGGTTTGAGCAAATAAGCAAGCCTGAGCGATGGATGGAAAAGTTTAAGCCCTATCAATAATTTAAAAAACGGGAAATTGCTATGAATTTGAGAAAGCTGATTTTTGAAGGCGAAGGGGTAAAAGTAGATTTCAAGAAAAAAATAACCAGCTGCGAGAAGATAGCTAAAACCATGGTTTCGTTTGCCAACAATAAGGGCGGCCGCCTGCTTATTGGTGTTGGCGACGACGGCACTATCCTCGGTGTAAAGTCAGAAGATGAGGAACGGTATATGATCACCAAAGCTGCAACGCTTTACGCCCGACCGCAACTCGATCCTAAATTTGAGGAAATTTATGTTGACGATAAACTGGTATTGGTGGTTGAAATTGACGAAAGCCCCGACAAACCTCATTATTCCCTGGCCGAAGACGGCAAATGGTGGGTATATGTGCGTGTACAGGATAAAAGCGTATTGGCCAGCAAGGTTGTAGTTGATGTACTTAAAAGATCTGCATCTAAGGAAGGCGTATTGATCGCTTATTCGTCAAAAGAAAAAGCCCTGCTCGAACACCTGGAGAAAGCAGCCCGCATAACCGTTAAAGAATGCTGCGACCTGTTGAAAATCGGCCGAAATCGTGCACAGAAACTACTGGTTGACCTGATACTTTCCGGGATTATCAGGATACATACCACCGAAAAAGAAGAATTTTATACAGCTGTATAGAAAATGGAGATTAGAGGTTGGAGTTTAGAGGTTATAAAAAACCATTAACTGTCCAACCATTAATCACTAATCACTAAACGCTAACCTCCAACCTCTCCCAAAAGCATGTTCCATAAATACAAAGCTCATTACCGCGACAATTTACACCTGGCAATCCCGGTTGTTATATCGCAATTGGGGCATACGCTGGTACAAACGTCTGATACCATTATCGTAGGACATTTTGCCGGTACAATTTCGTTGGCGGCGGTTTCGCTGGCAAACAGCATTTTTGTAATTATGCTGGTAATTGGTATTGGTATATCTTATGGCATTACGCCGCTTATTGCCCAGCACAACGGCCGCAGTAATTATGCCGAATGCGGACAGTTACTGTCCAATAGCTTGCTCATTAATATACTTACAGGTATCGTTCTTTTTGCAGTTACTTTTTTTGGTTCGCAACTATTATTGGGCCATCTCGATCAAACCCCCGAAGTGGTAAGGCAGGCTCGTCCATTTTTAAACTTGCTGGGTTTATCACTCATCCCTATGCTGGTATTTAATACCTTTAAACAATTTGCCGAAGGGCTGGGATTTACCCGGCAGGCTATGCTTATTTCCATTTGGGGCAATGTTTTAAATATTTGCCTCGGGATAATTTTTGTTAAAGGCCTGTTTGGAGTTAGCCCAATGGGCGTAAAAGGCGTCGGGTACAGCACACTCATTGATCGTTGCGTAATGGCCACTGTTATGGGGATATATGTTTTTAAATCGGCCAACTTTAAAAAATATCTTACTCATTTTGTGATAACAAATATCAGCCGGGCAAGATGTTTGCAGCTGTTAAAAATCGGCGCGCCGGTTGCCATGCAATATGCCTTCGAAATTAGCGCATTTAGCGCCGCTGCTGTAATAATCGGCACTATCGGTTATCATGAGCAGGCAGCACACCAGGTGGCTATAGGCCTGGCATCCATCACTTATATGATGGCCAGCGGATTATCAGCTGCCGCCGCCATCAAATCGGGCAACTATTTTGGCGGTAACGATCACCACTCCCTGCGGCAGTCCGCAATATCAAGTTACCATATTGTGTTGGTGTTTATGAGTATTACCGCATTGATATTTGCCATTGGTAATAACCTTTTGCCTTGGATTTATACTACAGATAAAATAGTAATAAGCATTGCAGCACAGCTACTTATCATCGCAGCGTTGTTTCAATTATTTGATGGCACACAGGTAGTAGGTCTCGGTATTTTACGCGGTATGGGCGATGTAAATATTCCAACGGTTATTACTTTTCTGGCTTATTGGGTGGTTGGCTTGCCGGTTGGATATCTGTTAGGCTTTCCGTTGCATTTAGGTGTAAAAGGCGTTTGGTATGGATTAGTGTTGGGGCTGATGGTGTCGTCAATCCTACTGTTCTTACGTTTCCAGTTTATCAGTCGAAAATATAAAAATTTAAATCAACCCGCCTAATTATGTCGTTTACCAGTTTGGTGGGAGACGCGAGTATCGCGTCTCTACATTAAAAGCCATATTAAAAATACAACTCATTAGCCACCCTGTAAGTATTACAATGTGCCTCCACGATATCTTTAATATCCGGCGAGTAACCACCGCCCATACTTACCTGTAACGGGATTTTATTGCTAATACATTGCTCCAATACAAACCGGTCGCGTTCCTTACAGGCTGCTTTGCTTAGCGAGAGTTTTCCTAATTTATCGGTTGCCAGCACATCAACACCAGCCAGGTAAAATATAAAGTCAGGCTTTTGTTGCGCTATTAATTGGGGTAAGGTGGATTTTAACAAATCAAGATATTCTTCATCACCAGTTCCATCAGCCAAAGCGATATCCAGATCCGATTGTTCTTTCCGGAAAGGGAAATTATTTGCACAATGCATCGAAAAGGTAAAAACGCTCGGATTATGCTCAAATATTTCCGCTGTTCCGTTGCCCTGATGCACATCCAAATCAATAATCAATATGGATGCAGCTAAGTTATGATGCAATAAATAATTAGCAGCTATAGCCTGATCATTTAACAGGCAAAAACCTTCGCCCCAATTGCTGCCGGCATGGTGCGTGCCTCCGGCAACGTTAAATGCTATGCCATAATCAAATGCAAACCGGCAACCGTCGATGGTGCCCTGAGCAATCCGGAGTTCGCGTTCTACCAACCTGGCCGATAAGGGGAACCCGGTGCGGCGTTGTTCTTTTGGCGGCAGGGTTAAATCGCGCAATTGTTCCCAGTAATCTTTATTGTGGGTCCATAAAATCACCTCTTCATGGGGTATAGCAGGCGAAAATAGGTTTTCATTAGATATCAATCCTTCGTGTAAGAGCTGTGCAGGTATTAATTCATACTTCAGCATCGGGAAACGGTGCCCGGCTACTAATGGATGAATATATATGGGGTCGAAGGCGATTTTAAGCACTGTGTTTTAGAGATTAGAGTTTGGAGTTTCGAGATTGGTGTATTGTCGGAGAAGCTTTTGCCTAACCTCTTGTCTCTGACCTCCAATCTCTCGCCGCCGCCGCTAACACCCGCCCTGCCTCGAAAACCTGTGTAAAGCTATTATAAAGCGGTACAGGGCTTAGCCTGATAACGTTTGGTTCACGCCAGTCGCCAATTACACCGTTGGCGGTTAAAAAATTGAATATCGCTTTCGCATTTCGTTTGCAAACGATGGATAACTGGCAGCCGCGTTCCTCTTTATTTTGCGGGGTGATAATTTTAAACAATTCTTCATCTTCCTCGTGGTTTATGCCATTTATCAAAAACTCAAGGTAGCCTGTAAGCGACTCGCTTTTGCCTCTCAGGGTAGCAAAACCGGCTTGCTCAAAAATATCCAGCGATGCTTTATGCAGGGCAAGCAGCATTACCGGTATTGTACTCAACTGCCAGCCGGCCGCGCCTATTTCCGGATCAAACTGCGGCGCCATTAAAAAGCGGTTGTCCAAACGGTTACCCCACCAACCTTCGAAACGTTGCAACGCTTTGTTGCCGAAATGCATTTCGTGAACAAAGATACCGCTGATACCACCAGGACCGGAATTCATGTATTTGTAGGAGCACCAGGTGGCAAAATCGATATCCCAATCGTGTAATTTCAACATGACGTTTCCAGCGGCGTGTGCCAGGTCGAATCCCACATAGGCTCCGGCTGCGTGTCCGGCTTTGCTAATGGCCGGCAAATCGTAAAACTGACCGGTGTAATAATTTATTCCACCAAAAAGCACCAGCGCCAGTTCATCGGCATGTGTGTTTATCTGTTGTACTATATCTTCTGTTCTTAACGTGGATTCGCCCTCGCGTGGAAATACTTCGATAATAGCCTCCTTGGGGTCAAATCCATGAAACCGCGCCTGACTGGCAAAAGCATACTGATCCGACGGAAAAGCACCGCCTTCCACCAGTATTTTAAATCGTTTATTAGTTGGTATATAGAAACTTACCATTAGTAAATGAAGATTTACTGTAAGTGAATTCATCACCGAAACTTCCTCCTTTTTGGCGCCCACTATGCCCGCCAATGTGCCGGTAAGCTGCTGATGGTAATTTAACCAGGGATCATCGCCCTCAAAAAATCCCTCAATGGCCAGGTTTTGCCAATTGGAAAATTGTGCATTAACATATTGCCGGGCGGTTATCGGCTGCAAGCCTAATGAATTACCACAGAGGTAAATGGCATCCTTTCCATTATGTTTCGGAACCAAAAACTGCTGCTGAAACTCCTTTAGGGGGTCCTGTTCATCAAGGGATTGAGCAAATTGTAAGGTATTTTGATACTCCATGGTCGAAAATCATTCGGTAGAGGCGCGATGCATCGCGTCACTACCGGTGTGTAAAAATAATTATTTATTCGGTTTGCTGACGTACGGATTCCCCTTTACGTAAAACCGGTAAGGCAGCAAAGCATCGTCACCCGCGTAATCAACACCCACTCTGGGCACCGCGGCAACGGCCTCATCGGCAAAATTCAATCCCTGGTCTTCGATCCAAATAGTGTCGCTTTGCAGACTAACAGCATTAATGATACGTGATATACCTAATGCCTTCGCAACCGAACCCGGCCCCGAAGTAATGTTAGGTTTTAGTTTCTCCATTTTGCGGCGTTGCAGCATTGTTTCCAGGCCCTCAGTGGGTTCTATCGCCCTAATCAGGATGGCATGGGGCTGTCCTTCGGCCGAGGTTACGATATTAAACATTTCGTGAATGCCATAACATAAATACACATAAGTAATGCCACCCTGCAAAAACATGGTTTGTGTGCGCGGAGTTTTACGGTTGCCGAAGGCGTGCGAAGCCCGGTCGACGATTCCTTTATATGCTTCTGTTTCAGTTATATAACCGCCGGTAATTACACCATCTACACAGGTAAATAAGTACTTTCCCAGTAAATCGCGGCTTATTGCAACCACATCGTCGCTATGGTAGTAGGTATCGGGTAATTTCATGAAGGTAAGAAATGTATATAAATAGTTTGCTAATTGAGAAAGAATACAAATTGGCACTAATTGCCCGAATTTCACGAATTAAATAAGTTTTTCCTAATTCGTGAAATTCGGGCATTCGTGATAATTTGTGTTTTTTTAGCTTATAAAATACTTAACGAATTATATTTTTAAACTGCCTTTAAAATCTTTTCCAGGTATTCGTTAATCTCATCGGCCTTGTCATATATCATTATATGGCTGCCTCCTTTTACGATGGTAGCATTTTTAATGAGTTTGGCCGGAAATACCAGGTCCTTTTCGCCCGTAATGTGATACAGATTGGGCGGGATAATCTTGTTGTTCCAATGAACCGCAGCGCCCATGGCCCATCGTGAAAACGACCAGGAGCTTTTCCTAAGCATATCTTCAAAAAGCCATTTGCCATAAGTATCCATCTTACCAAAAAATACCCTGACAAAAAAACCAAGTATTGTAAAAGATTTAGATGGAAGAATTTTATATAGCGGCACCCGTCTTAGGAAAGCTATAAAACCCGGCATTTCGTCAACAGTTTTGGGGCACGAGGTAAGGACAACCTTATGCAAATCAACTAATTTCGCAATTTCAACGGCCAGCATACCACCCAATGAATTTCCGATAACTACCGATCTGTTATTTATATCGTATTGATCAATAAGCTTTTGTGCGTACGTTGATAAAGTATCCGTTTTATTGGGTTCAATAAAATCAACACCAATTAACTCGTAACCACTGATATGGATATTGTGATAAACTCTGCTATCAGCCCCCAGGCCCGGAATCAAAAATACTTTAGCCATCTAAATTAAACCGCTAATATCCGGTGTAAACATTGGTTAAGTTCAGCTGCCTTTTCAAAAATCATGGTATGCTCTCCTCCTTTTATAATTTCGGCATTTTTTATGTTTTTGGATGGGAATACCAAATCCTTATCCCCGGTGATATGATATAGATTAGGTGGAATAACTGTATTATCCCAATACAGGGCCGCTCCCATGGCCCAGCGTGAAAACGTGGGTGAAGATTTGATCAGCATATCTTTAAATAACCACATTCCGTTGCGGCCCATTTGTCCAAATACAAACCTGATTAAAAAGCCAAGCGAAGAAAAAGATTTGGCAGGCACAATTTTGTACAGGGGAAGCCATCTGAAGATTTTTAAAAATCCCGGCATTTCATCAACTGTTTTAGGGCAGGAGATTAAGATTACTTTTTCGGGATGAACTAACTTAGCCACTTCAACAGCCACCATCCCGCCCAGTGAAGTCCCAATCACTACCGAATCACTTTCGATATGATAATGACTCACCATCTTTTGTGCATAGGTGGATAAAGTATCTTTCTTATCAGGCTCAATCCAATCGGCATAAATAGCATCATGTCCGCTTAGGTCAATACGCTGATAAAGCCGGCCATCGGCGCCCAGACCGGGTAGCAGGAATATCTTGCTCATTAAAAGTTCAGTAGTTTTACAATTTGCTCCAGGTATTGGGCATCAGTTTCATCAAACTGATCAAACGCCTCGCTATCCACATCAAGCACAGCTACAACTGCACCATTGCTAAATATGGGTATAACAATTTCCGATTTAGAAAGCGAACTACAGGCAATATGTCCCGGAAAAGCATCCACATCAGGCACGATCAATGTTTTCGCTTGTTGCCACGCTGAGCCGCAAACACCTTTACCCAAAGCTATGCGGGTGCAGGCTACGGGCCCCTGAAAGGGACCTAAAACCAATTCATCGCCCTTAACCAGGTAAAACCCCACCCAAAACCATTTAAATTGCTCCCTGAGCGCCGCAGCTATGTTAGCCAGATTCGCCACAAGGTCAGGTTCTCCGTACAGCAGGGCTTCTATTTGGGGGATGAGTGATAAATATTGGTCGGTTTTATCGGTTGATGTGGTGATGTTTAAATCTTCGGCCATGTTCAAATATATTTTATATTTGGCGGTAAAAATACCGATATGTCTGCTATACTTAAGCAACGAAATTATTTTGTGACCAAAAGATTTGAAATTACCCCTACTTCTTTGAAATTAGGATTTAAAAGCCAGTTTGGTTATGCCGAACATGAATATGCCTTTGAGCAAATCTTTCCAAAATATTACCGCCAAAAGAAACATAATTTGTTTACATTAATACCTGCTTTATTGTGTTTTATGGCTACGATTATTACTATCCTATCCCATTTTATTGAAAAAGACGGCAGTTCTGTCGATGATATTTTGGTATACGGTATTTTGTGGATTATTCTTACGATAATTTCTGCGTTTAATTATGAAGATACACTCACGCTAAGTTTAAACCATGGCATGACGCTCGCGTTTTATACCAATTCACCAAATCCTAAAGAGGTAGAGAGTTTTATTGCATTGCTTTTTTCGGATCAAAAAAAATATTTGTTGAACAGGTATGCAAAAAGCGATCCGTATTTATCTGTTGAACAGTTATCAACAAACTTGAAATGGCTGTGGGATAGAAATATTATTAATGATGCCGAGTTAGAGGATCTCCGCAAGAAAATTTTGCCGGCGCCAAGCAGCGCCTCCTCTATTGGTTTTAATTTTAATCCTAACTTGAATTAACGAACTAACTTACCTGGCATTTGTGCTCACTCCAATTATAACCCCAAAATTGCCATCGGTTTGAAACCATTGCTTTTCGGGCAAGAAAGCGCGCGACACAAATCCATCGAGGTACAGCGCATTTTTACAACCCAGCTTTTTAAAATAATCAGCGAAATCGTAAAAATTAACCGCCGTTTTCGATATCACAAATACAACCCGGTTATCCGGCAAAACCCCTACTCCATTCCGGATGTTGAGATTAGGTGAGCCCGGTTTAAGTGCAGGATGAATTTCTCCATCGATCACCAGCATCGGACCAGATTGGGTAGCATACTTTACATGGCCATCGTTATGGAAGCTCACCGTATTACAAATAAACGGAATGTCGCCGGTGGTGATATAGAAAACACCATTTGGTTTCAAATAGAAATTACCGGCTCCACTTGAAGTGTCGAGACCGGCTTTGGTAATTTGGTTTTCAATAAACAGTCCTTGCGGCGATTGATCAGCTTTGTACATCCCGCCGTTCATAGCAAACAACAAATGTCTTTTATGCTTTTCGAGCCACTGCTTCAAATTAAGGATGCTCTTAAAATTGACGCCAGCATCATCTTTCCAGTACAGTTTAAGGTCCTGGCGTTTTAGATCTACGGGATAGCTCACAAAATTTGTATCGTTTGGCTGGCTTTTTTGCGCAAAAAGAAGCGATGGGGTGCTTACAAGAAACAATGTGGTTGCCCAAAGAAAAATGCCGGCTCGTTTTATGGTTTGCATGGGATATTGGCCTAACCGGCAAATTAATCATTTTGCACCCGATTCATTCAATATTGTAAAGACTTGTCAACTTTTTGAAAGTTGACAAATCTAAAATCTCAAAACAACTTAAAACGCTGTCAGTGCCACGGTAGGTTTACCTGTGGGATCAAATGCCCCCATACCATACCCCTGCCAGTTATTATAGGCCTCTGGCTCCCAGTAAAACACACCTAAGCCGTTACCACCTGATACCGATTTCACTTTGGTGATTAAATCGCTTAAAAACGATTTACAAGTAGTGGCTGCCGATTCGCTCATCCCCGCTTCGGATATAATTACCTGCTTGCCATAACGCGATACCATATCATTCATATTAGTTAAACACTGGCTATTTAATGTAGACCAGTTGCTGGTTGTTGGATATAACGACATGCCAATTACATCCCAACTGGCGCCATTGGCTTTCAAACCATCAAACAGCCATCTGAATGTAGTATTATCATACCCATTGGCCATGTGTACCACAACTTTTGCCGATGGAAAAATGGCCTTGGTAGCGTTGTAGCCGCAGTTTACCAGCCAGGCAAAATTTTTCATATTTACCGATGCACGACCATCCTGCCATAACATGCCATCACTGGTTTCGTTGCCTACCTGCACCCAAACCGGCGTTATTCCGTTTGATTTTAAGGTATTCAGAGTGTTATAAGTATAGTTGTAAGTAGTAGTCATCAAGTCGGCAAAGCTTAAACTTGCCCAGGCAGCCGGTTTGGTTTGATGTCCGGGATCGGCCCAGGTATCGCTGTAATGGAAATCAATCATGATGCTCATGCCTGCGTTTTTAGCGCGTATGGCCTTTGCAACAAGGTCGCTGGTATTACACCAGCCGCCGGATGGGTTAACCCATGCCCGCAGGCGGATAGAATTAATGCCAAGGCCTTTTAAAATGGTAAACAGATCTTGCTGGGTACCGCTGCTGTTGTAAAACTTAAGACCCGAAGCCTCCATTTGCGTAACCCAGCTCATGTCCGATCCGTTGGCGAAGCTAACGGCATCTGTTACCAGGTGTGGGGTACTTGTAGTGGTTTGGGTTGTTGCAGCGACACGGGCTGCATCCTTTTTGCAGCTGAGGCTAAAAAACAGCAGTGCTGCGGTGGCGGTAATGGTAATCTTTCTCATAAAATTTGGTTTTTAATGGTTTATATATGGTTTAGAAATTTTATTTATGTCAGATATACATTTATTAAACGGTCCAAAAAAAATGCCCGCCGAAGCAAGCATTTTTGTAAATTATTAATTTCCGAAAGCGTCTAACGCTGCTGTTGGCCTGCCGTTAGTACCAAATGCACCTAAACCATATCCTTGCCAGTTGTAGGCTTCAGGCTCCCAATAAAATACGCCCAAACCGTTACCGGCAGCTACAGAATTTGTTTTGGTGATGATGTCGCCTAAAAAGTCTCTTGCTGTTTCGGCAGCGGTTACATCCATACCCACCTCTACTATCATACAGGGTGTTGAATAGCGCGATACCATATCGTTAATATTAGCCAAACATTGCGTATCGTAGGATGCCCAGTTGCTGGTTGAAGGATAAAGCGACATCCCGATAATATCCCAAGTTGCACCATTATTTTTTAATCCATCAAACATATAACGGAATAGGTTATTGTCATATCCGTTCGAAATATGAACTATTACCTTGGTGGTACTGCTTACCGATTTTACCGCATCATATCCGGCTTTTACCAGGGCAGCAAAGTTGGCCATGTGAGTTGAGGCCCGGCCATCTTCCCACAACATGCCATCATTGGTTTCATTGCCAACCTGCACCCAATCGGGCGTTACTCCGGCAGTTTTAAGGGTAGTCATCACGTTGGCGGTATAATCGTGCAGGGCACTGGTTAAGGTGGGGAAGTCTAAAGCAGTCCATGCCGCCGGTTTGGTTTGTTTGCCCGGATCGGCCCAGCTATCGCTGTAGTGAAAATCAATTAGTATTTTCATTCCGGCATTTTTGGCGCGGGTAGCCTTTGCAACCAAATCGGTTGTATTGCACCAGCCGTCTGATGGGCTCACCCAGGCGCGCAATCTGATAGAGTTAAAACCGATGCTCTTAAGTAAAGCAAAAAGATCCTGCTGATTACCGCTTTTATCATAAAACTTATAGCTGGATGCCTCCATTTGCGTTACCCAGCTTACATCGGCCCCTTTGGCAAACGTTGCCGACACAACCGGCGGCGTATATGGCGTTTGCACCGGCGGAGGTATAACATCTCCACCCTTTTTGGAGCAAGCAGAAATAAAAAACAATGATATGACGGAACAAAGCAGCAGCGCACTTTTCATGAAAACAGAAATTTTAATTTATAAATTGGTAACAGCCTGAGCGTGTTTACAAATATATATTTACAATTGGGAAAATAAAATGTTTATTTGACATTTTTTAATTTTGCGGTTTGTTAACGGCAGTAGCTACGAGGGGGCGTCTCTCCCACCCGATGGATGTCATTTCGACTGAGGCACGAAGGAGAAACTATCTCTTGAGCGAAACGAAAAATCTTATACGCCATGCGCAGCAAACTAAACATAAACGCCATGCATAGCGATCTATGCATGGCGTTTATGTATGTTAGATAGGATTGCTCCTTCGTGCCTCAGTCGAAATGACACCGCGTGGAGACGGGGCGCCGCTCCCCTCCCCTCCCCTATAGCCGGTCGTGTATCCACTATAACCTGCCTGTCCTTGACGGCACAGTACCAGATGTCAAATTAAAATGCTGCACCTGGTCGCCTATCATTATCGTAAACTCGCCGGCTTCGGTTACCGTTTTACTTACGTCGTTCACAAAAGCTAAATCTTTAGAGGTTATTTTAAACGTCACTGTTTTGGTTTCGCCGGCTTGCAGCTCAATTTTATCGTATGCTCTTAGCCTTTTAGTGTCGGGCGCTATACTCGCATATTCCTGCCTGGAATACAATAAAACTGATTCCTTACCAGTACGATCGCCGGTATTTTTTACATCAACAGTTACTGTAAGCGTTTCGTTCTCGTTTAGTGTTGGTTTGCTGATATGCAGGTTACTATAGCTAAAGGTGGTATAGCTTAACCCGTAGCCAAACTCGAAAAGCGGGTTGTAGCCATGTTTGTCGTCGGAGTTACCGTTTTCCAGATTTTTGCGGTAGTAATTTACCAGTGCATTAGGGAACCTTGGATAAGTGTAAGGCAATTTGCCCGATGGGTTGGCATCGCCAAACAAGATATTGGCCAGCGCATCGCCGCCTTCGTTACCCGCAAGGTAGGTTAGTACCGTTGCGTTAGCCAGGCTTTCGGCCTGCGTAACAATCCTCGGACGACCTTCGGCTAATACCAAAATAACAGGTTTGCCGGTTTTGGCCAAGGCCATAGCCAGTTCAGTTTGTGCCCATGGCAGGTTCAAATCGTCAATGTTACCTACGTTTTCGGTATATGATAATTCGCCCAGGCAAAGCACGATTACATCGGCATTTTTTGCAGCTTTTACGGCAGCATCAACATTTTGCAGGCTATCAAAAGAAGCGCCGGGTTCGTAACTCACATTATCCTTACCTATTTTTTGCTGCAGGGCTTTCAGGATCGTGTTTTTGCCGGTCGCAAATTGATCGGCTAAATCTCCCTGCCAGTTGTAGCTCCAGCCGCCATCTAACGAACGCATGGTGTTGGCTGTCGGGCCTGTCACAAAAACCTTTGTACCCTTTTTAAGCGGTAATACGTTACCGTTATTTTTTAATAAAGTAATAGCTTCAGTAGCTGCTTGCAAACTCACCTGGCGGAACTCTTCGGAACCAAATTTGGGATAGTCATTTGGATTGCCAACAGGGCGCTCAAACAGGCCCAACTGATATTTCACTTTCAATATACGATGAACGGCCTCATTAATACGGGCCATAGAAACTTTGCCTTCGTGCACCAATTCAACTAAATAAGTATAAAAGCTGTATTCGTAAGGCACCATGCTCATATCCACACCGGCATTTACCGCAATCATAACAGCATCTTTTTGGGTAGCTGCAATGTGATGACGATCGTGCAGGTATTCAATATCGCGCCAATCTGATACCGCAATTCCATCAAAATGCAGTTCGCCGCGTAATACATCGGTTAACATGTATTTACTTGCATGGATAGGTACACCGTTAATTTCGCCCGAGTTAATCATCAATGTCCTCGCTCCTGCTTTAACTGCTTCGGCAAAGGGCGGTAAAAAATATTCGCGCATGTAGCGATCCGGTATCCAGGCTGGAGTACGGTCCTTTCCGTCGAGCGGGAAGCCGTAGCCTAAATAGTGTTTCATACAAGCGGCAACATGGTATTTATCGCCTACGTCATTACCCTGGTAACCGGTAATAATGGCTTTTCCCATTGTTTTTATTAGATAAGGATCTTCCCCAAAAGTTTCATAAATACGCGGCCACAGCGGCGATTTGCCCAAATCAAGCACCGGCGAATAATTCCATGGAATATAGCTGGCGCGGGTTTCATAAGCAGTAATCTCCCCCGCCCTGTGCGCAATGTCCTTGTTAAAAGTAGCTGCCATGCCAATTTCCTGTGGGAACAGTGTGCTGCCATTGGTATAAGTAACACCGTGAATAGCATCGATACCATAAATAACAGGTATTTTTAAACGATCCTGAGCAGCTTCAGCCTGGATGTCCGAAATCACTTTAAACCAATGGTCGCGATCGTATGAATGACCGCTTACGTTAAGTATGGAGCCTACATGATATTTTAAGATGGCTTCTTTTATTTTATCTGCATCGATATTGTGTACGCCGTTGGCGGTGGTTGACACAACGTCAGACGTGACCTCGGTCATTTGACCTACTTTTTCTTCGAGCGTCATTTTCGCGATAAGTGCATCAACTTTTTTGTCGATTTCACTTACCGGCTGCTTGGTTTGCGCCGCCAGGAACAGCACATTTAAAAGCATCACATTAATAATGATAACAATCCTTCTCATGTTTAAATTGGTTTATTTTATAAATTGACAGATTTATTTAATTTTTTCGACGGGCTTAATTTTATCTTGCAAAGCCTCTATAGCATTGGCCAGGTAAGCCAGCGGTGCATTCCAGTTTATGGCTATTTCATTGGCAGCGTAGGCACGCTCATCGTCAATATACGCCTCATCCGGGAATTTCGACGGCACTTTAATACCATCCTGCATGCCGGGATTAGGCCCGCCTACCAATAAGCCCGGCACCGGATCAACAATGCCATCAGATGCCGAGGGCCGGTGATGGGGATGCATAGCCGGTTTACTGCCAAAGCCGGTTACATACGAATAACCCGAACCATTACGACCCAGGATATAATCGAAATTAGCCAGCGCATACGCCAGGTATTTTGCATCTCCCGAAAACTTATAAGCCTGAATCAACGCGATACCCTGATTAGCAGTTACCGAGTTACTTCCCCACCCAAAATTGCGTGCCGATTTATCCATCACTGTTTGGTTAGCAGTTTCATCTGCACCATTTATCAAATCATCAGCAAAAGCCAGTAAGCGTTTTTTTAATTCAGGCAATTCCTGCGGTGTGGCACTACCCAAAGCTGTTTCATTTTTTATAAGGGAGTAATACCCCAATAGCCTTACCTGGCTCCAGGTGGGCAATGGCATTTTATCGTCGGGGATGAGTTTTATATCTTTTAAGTATTGGGGCTGCCTGGTGGTTACTGTCAGTTCGGATGCTGCCCAAATGAATTCATCGCTAAAGTTAAAATCACCATAAGCCCCGGTAGTTACTTTTGGCTCAAACTTTTTGTTCATCTCGTTTTGATTATAAACCACATTTGGGTTTTTAACGGCCCAATCCCAGGCCAAATTAGCCTGTTTTAGGCATGAATCGGCTAAACCTGGCAGTTCATTTGGGAAATTGCTGAATATTCGGCTGGCCTGCGCCAATACCGCCGCAAAATCGAGCGTGGCTGCGGTGCCCTTTTGTACCACGTAGCGGCGGCTGGTGTCTTTCTCCGGCATTTCAAATTTGTCAAATGCAGCAGTGGTAAGTTTATGATATACGCCGCCGTCATTAGGGTCCTGCATAGTGAGCATCCAGCGAAGGTTCCACAACACTTCGTTCAACACATCCGGAATATGATTTCCACTTTCGGGGATGCTGAGCTTAACTGTTTTCATATAAGCTGGAAAATCTTCGTATAACGAAAGCAGGGTACTGGTGCTGATGCCGCTGTTAACAATGTATTTGTTATAATCTCCTGCGTCATACCACCCGCGCGGAGATGATATCACCGAACCGGCTGGCCTTTTATCCGTTACTGCCGATGGATGGATCAATACAGCAGCATCAGGATGACCTTCTACCCTGGCCCACTTACCCGCATATTTTTTGTCTAAGCCAGTTGAAGCCCTCATAAAATAAAAGGCTTTTATTGCCCCGGCTGCAACATCCCGGTGTACCGATTTTTTTATTTCGAAGGGATAAGAATAGCCAACATCGGGCACGTATAGTAGGTACTTGCCGGGTTTATGCAACGCGCTGAAATTAGCAATATTGGTGGTAGTTCCCGAGAAAGTGGGTTTTACCGATTTGGTAAGTGTTCCTGTAAAAACAGTTTTTTTATTGATGGTTTGAACATAGAAATCAACACCTTTACTTGTTAAAATAATACCAATTTTTGGCGCGTCAGGATAAAAACCAACCTGGTTTAAACGAATGTTTAAATGACCGTTCGCCAGTGTATCCTGCGCAAACAAATTTTGCTTTACTAATAATAACTGAAAGATTAGCCCTGTGAGGATAGCTATATGCCTGTATTTATTATTCATGTTTAAGTTTATCAGAATCGCTGCTGATTTAGCCGCTGTGAAAGGCTAAAACATTAATCAATAAATATAGGTGTATCCTATACAATAAGCCTAATACTATCCTAACAATTTCAAACTAAAAAATATATAAAAAAAGCCCGCAAAAGCGGGCCGTATTTCTTTCAGTATATTCTTGTTTAAAATTTCAACAAGCTGTAGGCCAAACTCAAGCTAAATAGGTTTACACGGGTGGGGTAACCGTTATAAGACTGCTTATTCAGACCAGCCTCATACCTTAAATCGACCGAAATTTTCTTTATATCCAGACCGACACCAAATTGCCAGGCGTAATTCTGGTCTTTATATTGCAGCTTAGCCACCTCATCAGCAGCGCCGCTGAAACTTTTATTAGCTGAAAACGAAACCAGCGGCCCGGTATAAAAACGACCGCCGACACCAAAGGCGCCAATTTTTCCGCCAAAAAGTAATGGAACGTCTATACTGGTGAATTTACCTTTTACTTCTCCGCCATTAGCATCGGTTATATCTACATTTTTGCTGGTAGCATACACCTCTGGCTGAAAATTAAAGCCCAGCGCGCCAAAGCGCATCCAAATACCACCTAAATAACCGGCCTGATTGCTATTACTAAAAGTGGTTGATGCAGACGATGAAAGGCTCGAAAAATTTAAACCGCCTTTTAAGCCGAATTGAAATGATGGTAGAATTTGCGCAGAGGCAAAACTAATTGCCGCAGCACAAATAGTTAATGTAAGTACAAGTTTCTTCATGTTGATAAAGTTAACGTTAAAAATGTTTTTTTATTTTTAAAGCGCTTGTTAGCTGACGCTTTAAATTGGAAATATCCGGCTTACACCTTCAAATGAAGCTATGTGCAAACCGGATATTGTGGCAGAATCTGCGGGTAAATGTATGAATTATTTGTTAATCCAAATATTTTATGGAAATAAATTTTTGAGTTGATTTAGTTGGATTAAGTGAGTGGTTTATCAGGTTGGATTAAGTTTTTTTTTTTAACATATTCAACTCAGTCAACTCAATAAACCTAATCCAACTTACCCAACTTAAAACGTCAATTTCCCCTGGTAATAATCTAATATCTTAATGCGTATCAGGTAGTCGTAATGGGCGTTAATTAAATTGGTATTGGCAAAATCAAGGTTGTTTTTAGCGATAACAAAAATATCGGCGGTAATAACACCGGCATTAAATTTAACCTCTTGCGCATTAAATGCTGATTGATATGCTGCAACCTGCTCGGTAGCTGCCTGGAAACGGTCGAACGCTGCTGTCATATTTGCATAAGCCTGCTGCACCTGCTGTTTAAGCTGAACCTGTGTATCGGTATTGGTGTTTTGTGCATCTGTTAAATCCAATTTTGCGCGGTGCAAATTGTTCCGGTTTTGAAAATAATTCAAAATCGGGATTTGTAAATTTAATGATGGGCCATATTGATAGTTGCTTCTAAACTGAGTGCTAAAGCTTGGCGCTGTTGACCCTGGGGCGGCATAGTTGGAATAAGTTGTTGTAACGCCCGCTCCTAACGATAAAGTTGGGTATAGGCGGCCCTTGTAAACCAAAACTTCTTTCTCCGCTGCTTTAACACGAAGGTCAGCGGCCTTAACCAATGCCAAATCATTTAACGCTGTTGCATATACCTGGCTGGCATCCTGATCATATTTTACCGGTGTTTTATCAATAGTTAGCCTAACCAATCTTATTTCTTTATTAAATGGTACCCCCATCGCTTCCAACAAGTTAAGCCGGGCGCTGGTTACAGCGTTTTGCGCATTTATTACATTAAGTGCATCATTGGCATGTGCGCCTTTTATATTATAAAAATCGGCCGGAGGTACAGCGCCTGCGTCATTCAAATTCGTTTCGCGGTCTAAATTAACTTTCGATGCGGCGAATTGAAAATTTGCCTGGGAAAGCTGATCTTCGGCATTCAAAGCCTGTAAAAACAACGAAATGATGTTCAGCGTGGTTAAATCTTTCACTTGTTGAAAATCCATTTTTCCAGCTTGAAATAACAACCCGGTTTGTTTAACTGCATTTACATAACTCAAGCCGTTGGACAATAACAGATTACTGTTTAACGAATACTGACCTGAATTACTTTGAGATGCGATAATTACACCTGTATTAGGGTTCGAACTATGTCCATAAGTTTCCGATTGTGACGCATTACCATTTAGCGTAGGCAAAAGATTTTCGCGCGCCTGCATCCAATCAATGCGGTTCCGTTCTACCTGTGTTTCACTCTTCTTAACGGTAACGTTGTTTTTTATGGCAATGTCAACACATTGCTGCAGGGTTAAAACGCTATCGGCCTGCTGGGCTTTTGCAAGTACTGATACGGTTAAAAATAAAAGTAAAAAGGCTATTTTTTTAAAAAACATGATATTGTTATAATTTATTTCCGCTTAGAATTTTTTTGATGAATGTACCTTGCCATCTAACAAGTTAATTACCCGTGAGCCATATTCGGCATTTTTTTCGGAGTGAGTTACCTGTATAATAGTAACTTTATCTTCTTTGTTCAGCTTACGGAACAGTTCCATAATTTCTTCACCTTGTTTGGAGTTTAAGTTACCGGTAGGCTCATCTGCTAATATTAATTTAGGTTTTGCAATCAGCGCGCGTGCTATGCCCACTAACTGTTGCTGGCCGCCGGATAATTGCGCCGGGAAAAGATCTTTTTTGCCAACTATCTGAAATCGATCCAGCATATCAGCTACCATTGCTTTGCGCTCGGTGCTTTTAAAATCCTGGTAAATTAACGGTGTCTCGATGTTTTCATAAACAGTTAATTCGTCAATTAAATGATAAGCCTGAAAAACGAACCCGATATATTGTTTGTATAAAGCCGAACGTTGTTTTTCTTTAAGCTGATGAACTGCATTGCCAACAAAGTAATGATACCCTTCGGATGGCTCATCCAGCATGCCGATAATATTTAATAAAGTTGATTTACCCGAACCGGAAGGGCCCATGATAGAAATAAACTCGCCCTCGTCAACTTCGAGGTTAATATCGTTTAGTACAAAGTTTTTGTTGCCCCCAACCTGGTAGTATTTCGAAATATGCTGTAATGATAACATGCGTTTTTAATTAGTAAATAAGTTAATAATATGATTTGTTGAAGGCTAATTTATTAAATTAATATATTTATAATTCAATATTAGTATCCACAATCAATGTGGCACTAAGCTTTAATAATATACCAAACTATTAATAGTTTGATAATCAATTGTTTAATATTAAATCTGCGAGCAAAAACTGTACGCTTATGTAACAGGAAGCGTACGGTTATGATACAGTGTGACCTTAAGGCTGCCTGCCAATGCGGCGTGACAGGGGCCGGGTGGACCACAGTGTCCCCCCTCCTACGGCTGCAGCTTTTTTAGCTGATCCTTCGCATTGTCGTTTTGCGGATTAAGCTCCAGCGACTTTTTGTAATATTTTATCGCATTTTCCTTATCGCCCTTGTCCATGTAACCTTCTGCATAACTGTCCCAGGCGTTCCACGATTGCGGGAAATCAACGGTGTTTTGTTTGAAAATTCGGAGCGCGTCGTCCAGTCTCTTTTGTCGAATCAGCGCATAACCCACACTGTTCATATCCTGTTCGCTTATCGTTTGCAAAGTATCCTTTTTACGCGCATCGATGTACGCATTTAAAGGTTTGCTTACCCCCTCCGCAATAATCGCTTTAAGCAACAAGCGCGATGGCGCATTGTACCGCTCATAACCCAGGTTGTCCAACGACGGGTGTTTACCGCCAACTGCATCGGCCAATATTTCCCTGGCGATCCCGAGGCCGTTAGATCCATTTGCAAAATACACGACCGCATCTTTTGAATTAACAGACGCCATATAAAAAGCTTTCCCGTCCCCGTTATCGCCCCAATGCCAAAACCAGGTTCCGTCGGGCATGGCCTCCAGTCCTACGCCGAGGCCCCAGGCCAGTTCGGGATATTTTTTAGTAACGCGGATTTGCGGGGTTATCATTTGCTCCTGTGTCTTTTTTTTCAGGCCGGTACCGTTCAATACTGCAATAATGAACTTCGCATAATCGGCTGCGTTGGTGCTAAGGCTTGCTGCGGCATTGCCATCGTCTTTAACCGCTTCCAGTCCACTGTCCCCCTTGCCTGTCCTGCCGGTCAGCTTCCCAAGATCATTGTGCCGGTACGATTTGGTACTGTCAAACCGGGCAAGCCAAATATAACTGCTGGCATTCATACCCAGTGGCTTGAGCACCGTTTGCTGCATAAAATCTTCCAGGGACATACCTGTTATTTTTTCGACTACCCTTGAAAGATAAACTATGCCCTCGCCCGAATAGCTCCATTTTTCGCCGGGGTTAAAATGGATTAACAATGTTTTGCTGTGGTCGAATTCGCGCCAGTTCGGGAAGCCCGCGCTATGAGTGAGCACATGCCTCGCTGTGATCTTATTAATCCTTGGGTCGGTCACCCCGTAATTATTTCCGAGGTATTTGTTTAACGGTGTGTCAAGGTTCAACTTGCCTTCGTCAACCAGTTTGAGCACGCCGTAAGCAAAGACACATTTACTAAGCGATGCCGCTTCGAAAACGGTTTGCGACGTTACCGGTTTGCCCGTTTCGGCATTCATCACACCATAACTACCTGTCCAAACCACTTTACCATCGCGTATAACAGCCACGGACAAGCCCGGAATGTCCGCTTTCTGCATCAAAACAGGAATATCTTTTTGCAGTTTTTCGATGGCCTGTTTGGCAGTTGGCGCAAGTTGAGGCAGCGCCCGAAGCGACGCAATAACGAACGAAATGAATAAGGCAGTAGTTATTTTCAGGTTCATAAAACTATTTTTATACCTGTTGCCTAATTTTGTGCCAAAATTATAAAATACTAATAATTAAATAGATACATGTTAATTATTGAGAATATATGTACCAAAACCGTACATCGGTTGCCCGATTTTAAATGTGCGAGAACCACCGGGATTAAACGGATTTACCGGATTACCGGCAGCTATTAAAATCGGGCTAATCTTAAACTCCGCTTAATCCCGGTTCATCTATTCCGAACGCAAACTCTTAACTGGATTAGCCAAAGCCGCCCTTATAGCTTGTGATCCTATGGTTAACAAACCAATTAATATAGCTATTATGGTGGTATAGGCAAAAATAGTCCAGTCGATAGCCTGGCGATAGGCAAAACTTTGCAGCCATTTGTTCATGGCCCACCAGGCAATTGGCGAGGCGATAATCACCGAAAGGATAATCAGCTTTAAAAAATCAACCGAGAGCAGGGAAACGATGGTGCTTACGCTTGCTCCTAAAACCTTGCGAACGCCAATTTCTTTTGTCCGCTGTTCGGCGCTGAATGCTGCCAGCCCAAACAAGCCCAGGCACGAAATTACTATGGCTATTACTGTAAAATACCCCACAATGGCCGCCAACCTGTTGTCGGCATCATAATTTTTTTGAAATTGTTCATCCAAAAAAGTATACTCGAATGGATCGTTCTGATCGTATTTATGCCAGATGGCTTCAATGGATTTTAATATAGGCGCCATATTGGCGGCCTTGGCATGAACGGTTAAGTAATTAAAATAGTTCTTATCAGTTGCCAACTGAAAGCCATAAGGCGTCACCGGCGAGTGCAAGTCTTCATAATGGAAATCTTTTACCACACCAATTACCAGGAAACTGTATTTCTTTCCTAAAAGATCAAAATAAATATTTTGCCCAACAGCTTTTTGTGGTGATAAAAAGCCGAGTTCTTTTACGGCATTTTCATTAATAATAATCCGGTTCCCTGTGTCCGATTTAAAATCGGCCGAAAAGAAACGGCCGGCTGCTGTTTTAAATTCCAATGTATGCAAAAAGTCCTCGTCGATGTAATTCATCCGGGTATGTTTGGCGTCGTTCATGTTTTGCCCGTCTTTATAATACCCTGCATCCATCAAATTGCCAATGCCCGGATAATACATGGATACGCCTACTGATGCTACCTGCGCCTGGGTCTTTATTTCGTTTTTCAGTTTAGCATACAAGGCTTTAGCATTGGCGCTGCGTAATGGTATGATGATCTGTTGACTGCTTGCGAAGCCTAAATCAGCCGTGCGCATGTAATGCATTTGCCGTGCAATAACTACCGAAGCTATGATGAGCACTACAGAAATGATAAACTGAAAAGTAACCAGTCCTTTGCGGATAGAAACTACTGCCAGCGAATTGTTAAGCTTTCCTTTTAATACCTTAACGGGATTAAACGACGACAAATAAAAAGCCGGGTAGCTGCCTGCAATAAAGCCGGTTGCTAATGCCATGCCTAAAAACCCAAGGAACAGCGTCCGGTCGTCCGAAAACGAAATAATTATTTGCTTTTGAGCAAGCTGGTTAAACACTGGTAAAATTAAGAGCACGATAATCAGCGCTAATAAGAAAGCTATAAATGTCATCAGGATGGATTCGCCCAAAAACTGCCTGATCAGCGCGCCCTTTTCGGCGCCAAGCACCTTCCTCACCCCTACTTCGGCCGACCGTTTAGACGAGCGTGCGGTAGAAAGGTTCATGAAATTGATGCACGCTATTAAAAGTGTAAATATGGCGATAGAAGCCAATACAAATAAATAAGTACGGCTGGCCGGCGGTGTAACGTTGGATGTAACTACTTCGCTTAAATGAATATCCTTTACAGGTAGCAGAAACTGTTTTTTATCGCGCCCCATGCGCTTTAAATCATTAGCAGCATACTTTTTTACAAATGCGGGGAATTTGCTTTGCAGTTTTGCGGCATCGGTCCCCGGCTTTAATAAAATATAAGTATAAAACATATTGTTGCGGGCAAAGTCATTTCCCTGCCTGGTCAGATACTTTGCCAGTTCACCTCCTGCATACGACATGAAAAAGTTGGCATTAATATGCGATGGACTGCTTACCGGCCTAAAAACGCCAGTCACTGTATAATCATTAGTCCCATTAAAATTACTGTTAACACGTAATACTTTGCCAATCGCCCGTTGATTGCCAAATATCTTTTGAGCCATGGTCTCGGACAATACAATAGTATTGGGATTGCTCAACGCTGTATTCGGCTCTCCTTCGATAAAATTATAGGTAAATAACTTAAAGAATGAGGGATCGGCAATATTGCCGTCATGTTCTAAAAACGATTTCTTGTCGCCACCTGCCGGGCTGTATT
>JABDBM010000013.1 GCA_013288685.1 Bacteroidota bacterium
GGGTATTGGTTTGGGCATGATTGTAAACGGCGAAATATTTCGTGGCCGCAACGGATTTGCGGGCGAGTTCAGCCATATCCCGTTATCCGAAAATGGATCGCTTTGTAGCTGTGGCAAACGGGGCTGCCTTGAAGCCGAAGCATCAATGCTGGTGGTTTCAAAAAGGGCAATTGCCGGAATTGAAGAAGGCCGCATTACCAGCATGAAACAAATTGACGAAGCGCACTCCAAACAAATGGCCGATGCCATAATGGAAGCCGCCAATAATGGCGACCAGTTTGCAATTGAGCTATTTTCCGATTCGGCGTATAAAATTGGCAAAGCGCTGGCTATCCTCATCCATATCATGAACCCGCAGGCAATTGTGCTAAGCGGCCGTGGCGCAAAAGTTGGGAAAATACTAATGGCCCCCATTCAGCAGGCACTGCATAAATATTGTATCCCCCGCCTATCGAAAGGTACCGAGCTGCTGATATCCGACTTAGGCTTTGATGCCGAGCTGATTGGCGCATCCGTGCTGGTGATGGAGAATTTTGACAAAGAAATAAAAGCACAGGCTGTAAATGCTTAAACCCAATGCTTCGCGAAATTGACCTTTTCTTTATCCAAAAAGAAGAACCTTTAAAAGGCAGCCTGCTATTTTTAAGGGAGCTTATATTGGGATATGATAGCAACATTACCGAAGCCTGGAAATACAAAATACCTTTTTACTGCTATAAAGGCAAAATGTTTTGTTACCTGTGGGTAAATAAAAAAACACGTCAACCCTATATCGGGATTGTAGAAGGGCGAAAAATTGAGCATCCGTTATTAATCATTGCAAAACGTTCGCGGATGAAGATAATGCAGTTGGACGCCGGGCAAGATATGCCGCTGGATAATATTGGGGAAATATTGGGGTTGGCGATGGAGGTACATGATAAAGCCGGCAAATTTTAACCATCTCCTCCCCAAATGTCATTTCGAGCGCAGCGAGAAAACTTTACAAACATACTTAATGGACATGCATAGCGCTTAAGTATGTTTGTAAAGTTTTCTCACTTCGAAATGACATAGTTTTTTAATTTTAACGCGATGACTTCAAACCTTCATTATAAGGAGCAACCACACTGGATACAATTTATAACACCATTAAATCATGATCACTTGGAAAGACATATTTTTAAGAGCGCTCTTAGCTATCGGAGCTTGTATAATTTTAAGTGTTATTTTCGGAATTAGCTTTGTTCAGTCCAACGTACTCATATGGTTTTTAATAATTATAACGATTGGTGCTTTTTACACAATTACCCGCAAGAAAGTAAAGGATAAATCGCGAATCAGTGATCTCATCAAACCCGATTTAGCCGCCTTGAATTATACCATACTTTCAGAACGGCCTTTAACTATAAAAGAAGAATATGAAAATTATGAACTCGATTTTGGCCCTTTTGTAAACGGGTTATCGATTAACAGGTTCAGATATAAAAACCAAATGAAAAGACTTTTTGTAGTAAGAAATGAAAAAGGCCACGATTTCGAACTGATCATCACTATAATTCAAACCTGGCGCAATAAAATTAGGTACCGAATTGAAAGCACATCACGCATCAGAAATTAACCCATGCAAATAAAAAGAATAACCCTCGCCGATTACCAACAGGTAACAACCTTATTCGATAGATACCGCACATTTTACAAACAACCATCAGATATCGGCTTAGCCGAAAACTTTATAAAAGAACGGTTGGAAAATAACGAATCAGTAATTTTTGTGGCTTTCGCCGATAAAAACGGGGAAGCAGTTCCGGCTGGGTTTACGCAGTTGTATCCACTGATATCATCCGTGAGGGCACAAAAAAACTGGCTTTTGAACGATTTGTATGTAGACGCTGCTTATCGCAAACAGGGGATCGGCGAAGCATTATTAAAAGCCGCTGCGGATTTTGGCCGCAGCCAAAACGCTAAATATGTAAAACTGGAAACGGCCATGGATAATTATACGGCCCAACGCTTATACGAAAGCACCGGTTTTAAAAAGCAGGAAGCGGATAATGCCTTTTTTACCTACCGTATAGACGTATAAAGTAATATCTTCGCGTCTTTAGAAATTAAAACGCACAACAATGCAAAAACCCGATAGCCTTATATTCGACATGGACGGTACCTTATGGGATGCGGTAGATACCTATGCCGAATCGTGGAACCTTGTATTCAAAGATCTTGGTATTGATAAGAAAGTAGACCGCGAGCAAATTGGTGCACTGGTAGGTTTGGAAGGTAAAAAGGTTACTGCCCTGATCATGCCAGATTTTGATGAAGACAAACGTAAAATGGTTTACGATGCTGTTACCGAGAAACGCCGCCAGATATTGCCCGAATACGGGGGCATATTGTATGAAGGCGTTAGTGAGGGTTTAAAGCAACTGGCTCAAAATTATCAGCTGTTTATTTTAAGCAACTGCGGCAAAGGAATCATCAGACTGTTTATTGACTGGGCCGGTATTGATGAACATATTACCGACGAACTGACCCACGGAGTAAACTTTATGCCCAAAAACCACAATATTAAACTACTGATGGAAAAGCATGGGCTTAAAACCCCGGTGTACATTGGCGATACAGCCGGCGATGGAAGCGAAAGCCGCGCAGCTGGCATTCCGTTTGTATTTGTAAGTTACGGCTTTGGCAAAACAGATGATTACGATTTGAAGTTTGACGATTTTGGATCGTTGACGGATTATTTTATGGGCCTGTAGTGCCCTGTTCCTCCCCTAAACTTAGGAAGTCTTGAAGACTTCGTAAGTTTTTGCCGGATGCCTAATTGTCACTCACAATAGCTGCTTTTTTGCGCTGAATATTCACGCTGTGTTTTTTCAGAAAATTATAGGTTACGCTAAATCCCATATATTGCGTGCTGCGGCTGCTGTTAGTGCCATCGAAAAAATAGTAGCCTTGCACTACTGCGACCGCTACAATTTCCGAAATATTAAAATTGATGCTATTGCAAATTTCAGTCATCAAACCCTGTTTGGCTTTAAAAATGTAGCCGCCGCCTAAACAAAGCGCTTCGGCAAAGCGGCCTTTGGAGAAAACGTTTATGGTTGGCCTGAACTCGATATACCGGGTACTATCACCCCCGGGGCCGATAGAATTGGTACGGCCGGCTGCCAGGCCAATATCAAAAATGCCATAGGTGCGCCCAAATTCAACAGCCGGCGAAAACCTTTTGGCAGCCCCGCCCTTAGCGTTTACGAAAACATCGGTAATTACAGATAAATAAAAATAACGCGGTTCCTTGTTTTCTTTCGACGTATCCTTTTCAATAACGGTATCCTTTCCTGCTACGGTTTTTGCGGAGCCATGGAACAAAGCTTTCGACATATTAGGAACAACGTTGGCATTTTGACCAAATGAAGCTATTGTGGTAATCAGCAAGACAGTAGTAAGTAATATTTTCATGTAAGGGTTAAGCAATTATTCGAAAAAATGTTTTACCGGATGCAATCAGAGGTTCAAAAACATTCCAACCTTAAAACATTTCAACTTTATAAAAAAAGAAAAAAAACCTACTGACATAGGGCTGTCATTAGCCTGTTGTTTATTTGTATCACAAACAAAAAAACAATACAATTATGAAAACTATCCCCATGTTATTAAAAGAAATGGAGCAGGAAGCCGAAACTACCCGCAAAATGCTGGCACGCGTACCCAATGATAAGTTCGACTGGCAACCCCATCCTAAAAGCATGACCATTCGCCGACTGGCAACACATGTTGCCGAAATACCAGGATGGGTTGCAATGGCGCTTACTACCAACGAACTTGATTTTGCCAACAACACTTTCCAAAAACCCTTATTAAACAATACTGCCGAGGTACTGGAGAGTTTCGAACAATCATTAGCCCAAGGCGAGGCCGAACTTGCCAAGACCAACGAAGAAGAGCTATTAAAAAACTGGACTTTGCGCACCGGCGACCAAATTCACAGTGTACGTCCAAAAGTGGAAGTAATCCGTATGGCGTTTAGCCAGACGGTACACCACCGGGCGCAGTTAGGCGTGTTTTTACGTTTGCTGGAGGTGCCTATCCCTGGCAGTTACGGGCCAAGCGCTGATGAAAACCCGTTTAACTAATTTAGTATTTTGCGAAAAACTTTGCCGGGCAAAAATTTACGAAGTCTTTAAGACTTCGTAAATTTGGCTTTGGCCCCAGTACAATATCATGAAAACTATAAAACTCAATCTTTCTGATACAGAAAAACAGCAACTCAAAAAAAACGGCCTTAAAGTAACCCGGCTAAGTGAATTTGCTGCTGATGAAATAGCTGTTTTATTAAATACGCATCCGCAAAGGGCAAAAGAATTATTTGCATTGGTCACTTTTCAGGCTATCCCATCTATCGGACCTAAGTTTGCTTACGACCTGATGGCCGTTGAGTGTTACACCCTTGATGACGTGCGCGATAAAAATGGTCCGGAGTTATTTAACGAACTGGAACGCAAACAAGGTTTTTGGACAGATCCCTGTGTGGAAGACCAATTTTGGCTGGTTGTAGATTATGCAAAAAATGGCCCGCATAATAAAAACTGGTGGGATTTTACCGTCGATAGAAAAGCATACAGAACTCAGCACGGATATCCGGCGGACAGGCCTGCGACCGCCTGGCATCAGTTAGTCTCAAGTCTATTGTCGGCAGTGTGAAGTCTTAATTGTTTTTTACTCAGGACTTCAGACGCTCGACTTAAGACTATAACGCAACCCCTTCAATTAAAACTATTCGTTCAACCGAATTGTTTTTCATCGCCATAAATGCCTGTCGATTTGGGTCTCGGGCGTAGCCTTCAAAATCGGCTTTGCTGCCAAAGGTTACTAAATGTATTTCGTAAGGCAGTTGCTGGCTGGCTTCAATAACGGCATTTTTATCGGGCCGCAGCCTGTAAACCAATTCGCCGTTATGACCTTTTAAAAGCGGCAACACTTTGTCTTCAAACGCGTGAAATTCCTGCTCGCAGCCGGGCTTTATAAAAATAAGTTGTGTGTAATAGATCATCCTGCCAATGTTAGAAATCGTTTAAACTCGTTGAAAGTTTTATAAATTTATTAAACACAAATTATCACGAATTAATCGAATTTCACGAATCAAATCGAAAAAATTCGTGAAATTCGATTAATTGGTCGTCAATTCGTGTTATTTTCCTCTTTATTGTTTCAACCAATTTTATGCGGTTAATGGTAAACTGAAATAAAAAACAGAACCCTCGCCTTCCCGGCTTTCCACCCATATCTTCCCTTTGTGTCGTTGAATTATCTCGCTCGCCAGGTAAAGTCCAATGCCAAAACCAGATATATTTTTCATCCTGTCGTTTTCAACCCTGTAAAAACGCTGAAAAAGCTTTTCCTGGTCTTTTAGCTTAATGCCTATGCCTTCGTCCTTAACAGAAACCTGCAGGTTGCTATCTATGTTTTTGCTTTCAATGGTTATCCGCGTCCCTCTATCCGAATATTTAATGGCATTACTTATAAAATTACCTATTACCTGGCTAATTTTTTCCTTGTCGGCGTGTATAATAATCTCCTCTGTTGGTTCAAAAATAATGATATGACTTGGCCCCATAAGCCTCGCTTCGCCAATATTATCATTAATCAGCTTATTAATTCTAAAATCCCTGGTTCTCAGCTGCAACTTTCCCGACTCGAGTCTCGACAGATCCAAAAATCCATGTATCAAATCGGTCATCCTGTTTACCTGGTAATTGGCCTTGGCCAGCGCATTAATTACAAAACTATCGTTGTCTGCGCTCAGTTTTTTTGCCAGCAACTGAATATAAGCTTTAAGCGATGTAAGCGGTGTTTTCAACTCATGGCTCGCCATCGCAATAAAATCATTTTTCCTTATCTCGTCGCGCTTACTTTCGGTTATATCCAGTATGGTACCCAGCATTCGTACCGGCCTTTTATTTTCGTTGGTCAACACCACGCCCTGGGTTTTAATCCAGTGCAGCGACCCATCGGGCCAGTTTATCCTTACCTCGTATAAATAATGGCCTGTTGCCAATGCGTTGTGATAGGCTTTTATCACAATGTTTTCCATATCGTCGGCGTTTACCTGCCCGCGTATGCCCGCAAGCGTAATCTCCATTTCCGCAGGGTGGCCAAAAATTTCGGCCAAGCGGGGCGAATAAATAAACGTTTGATCTGCCAGCCCCAAATCCCAGGTTGCCAGCTCTGTAGCTTCTGCGGCCAACCGTAAACGGTTCTCACTCTCCAGCGCGGCTTCCTTTGCTTTTACCTCGCCGCTAATGTCAACAACTGTATTTAAAATATAGGCTACTTTGTTTTCGGCATCAAAAATGGGCGTATTACAGCAACTCCAGTACCGCACCTCGCGGGTTTGCGTTGCCGCGTTCAATACATCAAAACGGTAAGTGGGTACATCAATAGTTTGCCCCGTGTGTACTACTTTAGCAAATACGTTGCGCGCATTGGTATCTTCATCAAACCCGGTGTCGTCAGGGAATGCTTCAAAAAAACCTTTCCCTACCAAACCTTCTCTTGTACTGGAGGTGATACATAAATAGGAATCGCTTACGGCTACTACCGTAAAATGCGGTATATCAGCCTTAACCAATAGCGAACCAGGCGATTTTTCAAATATAATCTGAAAGATATCTTCGGGTAATACTGGCATCATATCGGCTTAAATGGGTGATGTATAAATGTTTTACGCAATAATAATACGTTTGTTTTGACTTATTCGGATTTTTTAAACTATTGTTTGTTTTTAACAATGTTAAAGCGCGCTCATCGTTTCGGCTGTTCGATTTTTTTGCCTTATATTCAACCAACCAAATTGATATGAAAAGACGCACAGAATTTAACGCAAAAATTAAAGGCTTTTGGAGAATACTGGGGCCCGGCCTTGTCACCGGTGCAGCCGATGATGATCCCTCAGGCATTGCTACCTATTCGCAAACAGGCGCACAATTTGGCTACGGGCAGTTGTGGACGGCGCTCTACATGCTTCCGCTAATGACTGCCGTGCAGGAGACCTGTGCCCGTATAGGGCTGGTAACAGGCAAGGGCATCACTACCATTGTAAAGGAACAATACAGCCGAACGGTTTTGTATTCGGTAGTTGGCCTGGTAGTTATAGCAAATACCATCAATATCGGCGCCGACCTGGGCGCTATGGCCTCGGCCGCGCAACTGCTGGTGCCAGTACCTTTTCTGGCACTAACACTGTTGTTTACCACCATTATTTTGTTGCTGGAGGTATTTACTAATTACAAAGTTTATTCAAAAATTTTAAAATGGCTGGCTATAACCCTGCTCGCTTATCCTATAACAGTTTTTATTGTAAACCAACCCTGGGGCACCGTTTTAAAAGCAACAGTGGTGCCGCATTTCGAATTATCATTCGCCTTCTTTTTTATAATAACAGGGGTTTTGGGTACCACTATTTCACCCTACATGTTTTTTTGGGAAGCCTCGCAGGAAGTAGAAGAAGACCAGGAAAAACACTTACTCACCAAAGGAAAACCTTTGATTAGTTGGATGAGTGTGCGCCGTATGCGTTTGGATAACACCTTTGGAATGATATTTTCTGAATTTGCCACCTGGAGCATTATTGTGGTTGGTGCAACCGTTTTGCATAACAGCGGTGTACACGATGTAAAAACCGCTGCCGATGCGGCAAAGGCGCTGGAACCGCTTGTACACAGTTTCCCTCATGCTGGCTTATTGTCCAAACTGATATTTTCCATTGGCATCATCGGATTAGGGATGCTGGCTATCCCGGTGTTGTCCGGTTCGGCGGCATATTCGTTTGCCGAAGCATTTAACTGGAACGCAAGTTTAAACCTGAAGCTCAAAAAAGCGCCTGGCTTTTACGCTGTGATTATTGCAGCTACCATTGTAGGGCTAATTCTCAACTTTATAGGCGTCGATCCGGTAAAGGCGCTGGTATATGCTGCAGTATTAAATGGCGTAGCCGCCGTTCCGCTATTGTTGCTGGTGCTTAAAATTTCAAGTGATGAAAAAATAATGGGCGAATTTAAAAGCGGGCCATTTTCGAAAACTATACTTTGGATTACTTTTATTGCGATGGGCGCCGCCGCGGTGGGTATGTTTTATACCATTTTGAGGTAGGAGTTAGAAACTTCTGAAGTTTTGAAAACTTCGGAAGTTTGCCGGGATGATGCGATTCACCTGCAAAAAAATCCTGATGCAATAAAACTTCGGCGCCATTCGGGCCAAATAGCACCAAATTCATTTCGGTTAAAATTAAACTTGCCAATTAATTCATCTGCTGCTTCTGCAACTGATTTTCCTTTTTTCATACTTTCCAAAAAATAGTATTGCGCTCCGCGTATCGGGAATAAACCCAATTTATAATTGCTGCGGGTAACCACGCAAAAACTTTCCTGCTCAAGCGGTAGTTCGGGTTTTTTATTTTGACAAAATTCAAGGTAGTAATTACAAATAGGGAACCGATGATGAAAAAGATAAAATACCGGCGCAAGTTTTAACCCTCCGTCGGGTGTATCGTTGGTTGGCTTGTTGTCATTTTCTACAGCCTGTTCGTCAAATATCGCCGAAAGGGCATATTCAAAACCGGCAAGCTCTATCATAAAATCGGGCCAGATTTCCCTTTGTTGGGCATCGGGTCGGGTGGCTTCTAAAAATGCGGGGAATTTTTCGCCAAGGGTATTCAGGCTATAACTGTTGGATGGATTGGCTTCCAGGTATTGATCGGCAAATAATTCAAATAAATCTTTACCAAGGGAATATGCCAGCGCCCCGAACTGGTTTTGCATACAGGCCCTTAGCCGGGCAATATAACTTTGCCGGTAAATATCCAAATGACGCACGGCACTTAACCGTTTTGAGGAATTCACAATATTGTTTACCTGCTGCTGCACACCCGGGTCATCGTTTACCTCCGATTCTATCAGCATACCCTGCATCCAGTTTTGTAATTGTATTAAAGAGAAATTATTGGGTTCCATTTGGGCTAATAGTTAATTGTTCCTGAAATCGTTAAACTGCTGCTTGCCGCTACCACTACAACTTACTCAACAAATTCATCCCATAATGTCGCTCACCAAAAAGTCAACCGGGTTAGACACCACCGCTTCGTTATATAACGGCGCTGTTTCCTCATCCTTAAAAGTAGAAAGCGTGTTCATATACTTTTTTGCTTTTAGCAACTCTGCGTGATATTCTTCAAATTCGGGTATCTGGCTGTCCCATTCCAGTAAAGTGGCTACGCCGCCGGTAAGTTGCCAGGCTGAATTGAATAATTTCCAAACATCCTGCACTACTTTCCGGTCGTGGGTATCAATAATATAGTTGCCACAATGTTGGTGACCGGCAATGTGCATCTGTACAATACGGTCATGCGGCAATTGATGGATATAATGCACCGGGTCGAAATCGTTATTAAAACCCGATACATAAACGTTGTTTACATCAAGCAACAGGCCGCAACCGGTTTCTTCGGTCATATACCGCAAAAAATCCCATTCGTTAATGGTTGATTGTTTAAAAGTAAGATAGGTGCTGGGATTTTCAAAAACTACCGGCCGCTGCAAAAAATCCTGAATTTGATTAATGCGGTTGCAGATGTGTTTTAACGATTCATCGTTTAGCACAACCGGCAGTAAATCGTGTGTGTTCAGGCTATTTACACCCGTCCAGCACAAATGGTCGCTTATCCACAACGGGTTTACTTCTTCGGCCAAAGTTCTTAATTTTGACAGATACTCGATGTTCAACGGATCAGTGCTACCTATAGATAAGGAAACGCCATGCATCACTACCGGATAACGGTCGGCCAGTTGCCTCAACACATGGCGCGGCCGTCCCCCCGAATCCATAAAGTTTTCGGAGATCACCTCAAACCAATCAACAGCGGGATTATGCTCCAGGATGTGATTGAAGTGCTTGCTGCGCAAACCAAGGCCCAAACCCGGGTTGGGGAGATTTTTGACGGCTTCGGCGTATGTTTGTTTGTTGACCATTTATGTTTTATTGAGGTTGTAAAAGTTGTATTTGTTGTAGATGTTATAAAAGTTCAAAAGCAATCCCTCGCAACTTAAAAGATACGTACTGCAACTCTAATAACTTTTTTAACCCTTTCAACATTTACCAACTGCTCACTCTTCCTTCCCTTCACATAATTCCTTTGCGTTATCAGCCGGGTTGTTATAACCAAACGAACAGCTTTTATTGCCGCTGTTACCGCAAGAATCATACGAACCCAAAACCGAAACCAGCCAGGCCTGTGGCGGTCCGCATTCAAATGGTGCCGGCCCAAAATTCCGGTTCGCTTTTATCATACGTTCTTCAAATAGCTTGCGGGCCAGTTTCCATACGCTTTTTCCTTTGTTGGCGCCAAAAGTGCTAAAGCGTTCCGCCTGTACCGGTACGGCGCAACTGCCCTGCCAGGCACAGTCGTTAGCGCCCGGTGCTTCCTGCTGTTTGGCATCGCCGTAAAGGCCACACCCCCCCTGGCTATGGCAATTGTTTAGTGTTTGGCAATTGTGCTGCTCGGCTGTGGCGCACAAACCGGTACCGGCACAATTATTGGCGCCGGTGCGGTCATGCCCTTTGCAGGCATTTAAGCCCATGCAAATATGCAGCTCAATTGGCGGATTAACGTTGGCCTGCGCATTGGCTGGAGATGGTGCCGGCGGCGTGCCGCCGCAAAGAGTTAAGTTAAGATTATAATTGATGATAGCCATGATACAATTTTTATGGTGATGTTGAATGATTAAAATTTGCCTGCATATTGCAACGGCACATCCGGTAAATCCAATATACGTTGTTCCAGGTAATTACCATCAGGATACGCAGCATAATACAAATCAACCAGCTGCGATTTTGGGCTCGATACCAGGCCAAAAGGATAATCTTCAAATGTTGGTGCAGCGGCGTACACGGTGTCATCCTCAGGGTCGAGGTATGATAGCTGCATGATATCCCCGCAAAGGGAATTCAAAATAAATATCATGGATTTGTGGATGCCAAACATAAATATCTCGTACTGCGTGCTGCCCGATTGTTTGTAGCAATTCTCCACCATCACAAAAATATAGGTATACACTGCATTCAAAAGTGTCGACACTGCAGCAATATCAGCCGGGTATTTACTGGTTGAAGGGTTGGTGGGCACATTAACCACAAAATACTCGTTAATATCAATTACGCCTATACCCAGGTTATTAAACCTGTTGGTGAGGGTTTGATACTCGCAATATACCTGTGCAAACTTTTCAAAGTGCGATAGTTCTTCCCTTGCCGGGTCGTCATAATCGGGCGGTACAATGGCGCCGCAATCAACCGAGCCATCGGGATTCAAGCCCGGCGCATCGGGATTGCCCTCACCCTGCTCCACAATGCAATTGATAGCATGTATGGCCGACTCGCGGTCTTTTACATACAACAAGTCGCCGCTGTCGTCGGCATTGGTGTACCGGGGTTTATGATCCCTATCGTAATAAATGGTGTCGATATTGCTTTGTACATAATAGCCTTTGTTGGGCAGCAGTTGTGGCGAGTCCAAATCATAAGGCAAATCGTAATCTTCTATGCATTTGATAATCATTTGATAAAACAACCCGATGGTTTTATAGGGGATGGGCGCCTCCAACTGTTTGCGGACAGGCAATGGTTTAGGGCTTTCAATTTTTAGAAAAGTCATCAACTGATTTAATGAAAGTCCGGCCCTGTCAATCGGGAACGGGGGTATATGACCTGGCAGGTAAGCAGGCCAAACTGATGGCGATTTTCCCACCAGCTCGGGCAAGCCGGCGAGTGCTTGTTTCAGATTTGATGACAAAGCCATGTGCAGCATCTCTTCTATCGCCACACTCATAATTAACGCGCCGGCTTTATTGGCAAATACCATAATCTGGGCCGAAAGGTCCAAAGCGATGGCACTGGCTTCTGCAGGGGTTTTCCCGACGGTTACCAACTCCTGCGTGAGAGAACCACTTATGGCATCCTGATCGGGCGAGCGGATAATAGAATAATAGGTATACAGATATACTGGGATAGTGGCAATCTCTATCTCGATGGCCTGCTGAATAGCCTCGCCAATATTTTCGGGGGTTACCTCGCTTTCGGCGGCAAAAAAGTTTTGTAACATAGGGCTTAGTTTTGTGTTGGAGGGAAATTTTGATTAAAGTTAGAAAATGATTTTTAAATAACACAGGGTGAAAATAGGGTATTTAGGAGGGTGAAAAGCTACATGCCGGAAAGTCCGGAAAGAAGTTGCATGGGCGGTTATGCACGTGCCGGCGGTTAGCTCAATAAATTATTTATACAAACACTTGACAAAACCATATAAAACATTTACCTTCAAATAATTAAACCTAACTTATCTATCGTTATGGGAACCATAAAAGTTCAGCAAATATTAAGTGTAAAGCTTAACCTGCTTAAAACAAATCCGCCGTCTTTAAAGATTTTAGCCAAAGGCGAAAACCAAAACAATAACTATCAAAATGTCCGCTTATCGCCCATTGTTGAAATTGCGCCGCCCGCGGATGGGGTTTGGCAATTCGATATGATCGGCGAGGTACCAGAATTTGTCGACTCTATTGTCACTGAAGTTAGTGCACCGTACCGCTGGAAAGATATACCAGAGACCCTCAAAGGTGTACGAGTAAATGGCATTATTAACAATGTAACCACAAACCTAAAAAAGAAATGATAGTCCTGACGATTAACGGACAGGCTGGTGCGCCTGTTTACCTCGGGTGGAGTTCCCGACCGGCATCCCTGAAACTTTCTGTTGCGCAGCCACAGGCCACGCAAGTGATCATCAAAACGGTATCGGCTCCTGCTACGGGCGATGTTGGCTTTTCTGTGAACCGGAACAGTCACCCAGCCGCAACCCTCGCCGTTACAGTACCCGCCAACGGAACATCAGTTAATTTTTTTGTATCGGGCACCAGGGCCAGCACCGAAAACCAGGATGTTACTATTTTGGTAACCGATGCAGGCACGGGAGCAACCCTGTTGCAGCAAACGGTGATGGTACGGGTCAGGAAAAATGCAAATGGGTTATCAGTTGCCGAAAGAAATCGCTTTTTGGCGGCAATTGCTAAATTCAATGCCACTACCGGTACACCCCGGTACCAGGATTTTCTGGACATGCACAACGCGGCGGCAAATACCGAAATACATACATCAAGTGCAACACCGAGGTATTCCTTCCTGGTTTGGCATCGTGCGTTTATTTTAGATCTGGAAAGACAGTTGCAAAAGATAGATCCATCAGTGAGCCTCCCCTACTGGAAATTCGACGAAGTAGCTGATAAAGTATTTACAGCAGATTTTATGGGTGCGGCCATGGCTTCGGGTACCCTGGTATTTAACGCTTCAAACCCATTATCGCACTGGGCCATTAACGGAAGAACCGGGATAGTACGCAAGCCTATATTTAATGTGCAAACCGGTTCCGGCCTCGACCCACGAATAGGAATGATCAGCGAAAAAGCTACCATCGGATTGGGAACGACGTATAAAAAGTTTGCGCCGCAGGCAGAGCAAAACCCGCATGGTAATGCTCATGAAAGCTTTTCTATCGGCCCCATCACCAATATCACCACTGCTACCCAGGACCCTATTTTTTACCTGTTACATGCAAATGTAGACCGGCTGTGGGCATTATGGCAGCAAGTACATAACCGTTATGATATCACCTCGGTTAGTACTTATCCCTTGAAGGGAGCATATCCCGGTCAAGGTAGAAATCATGTAGGCGATTTTTTACAAGATACGATGTGGCCATGGAACGGCGACACCAGCCATTCGGGTTCAACCCGACCGCCAACGGCACCCGGCGGCCCTTTCCCTGCCTTAGCGAATTTGGCACCGTCTGTTGCCCCACAAGTTTGGCAGATGATTGATTACCAGGGTTATGCTGCGGCGGACGATGCAAGCGATGTTGATTATGATAGCATTAATTTTAATTTGCAAAATGTAACGGTATGAACGATAACAGCAACAGCCCCGATCAGTTTGGGCAGCAGATTGACAATACGGTAAATGAGTATAAGGCCAGCGCAGAAAAGCTCGTTCAGGCAAATACTTACCAGGAAAAGGAAGATGCGCTTTACACCATGCATTACGTACATGCGGAAGACAGGAAAGCGGGCGTAAAAACCCTGCAGATTGCCACCGACAAAAAGGAGGTAATTAACCTGCGTGTAAAAGCATTGCAGATCATCGGCAATTATTTGTATAATAACCCGGCGGCGGTAAAAAAAATTATTGGATTGTTGTCGGCCACGCGCGAAAACACTAAGGTAAAAAGAGCAGCACTTGATGCCTTGCTTGCCATCCGTTTTGCTTCCCCGGCGCTTTTGTCGCAAATGCCTGCCTTCCGGGAGGGATTACGATCAATCATCCATGACCGTGACCCGGAGCTTGCAGCGAAAGCAATTGAACAGCTGGCCGCATATAATGACCCCGGAGTATTAAACTTATTACACGAAGGTTTAAAAAATCCAGCTGTCGCGCTGGCTCCGGAAGCGAAAGCTATTCAGCTACTCGGCATTCAGCATACCGGCGGGTTTAGTGATACCATTAGGGAACGTTTACAAAAAAGCAGGGACACCGACGTGCAGATTGAAGCTATTCACGCTTTATCCGGCGATCCGGCGGCGCAGGATGATATACAGAACATCCTGGAAAATAAATCAAAACAGAAATATGTACGGCTGGCCGGCTTGTCAGCGTTGAACGCTACAGCTCCGCATAAGTTTCTGGAGTCTGCAAAAAAAATTATCGGCGACCCGTCAGATTATAATGATGTAAAAGTGGCCTCCTTGAATGCGATAGCCATGCAAGGTCGCTATAATGAAATATCGGGCGATGCCGAATTTCTTGACCAGGTAAAATCGCTTACTGGTCATGACAATGCGATTGTCAGGAAAGAATCAAGCAATTTTCTGGCGGGACATGAAAGCTATTTAGAAAACGCCTGAAATGATTAGGAATGCGCAAGTGGCGATGTTAAAGGAGAGCCATCCGGTGTATACCGGTAAAAGTGAAGGCGAAGTCATCAGGATTAAGGGCGATTTAATGGCTGGCTTTCATCATAACCTACCCATAAAGGCTTTGCCATATATACTTGAAGAATTACAAAGTGCGCGGCACCCTTATCTCATCGCATCGGCAGCCTATGCTTTGCGTGGTTTAAAGACGCCGCTACCACAGACGGTGCCTTATCTGTTAAAAGCAGCCGGCAACCTGGCCCACGGCGACGATACTTTTTTCTTTGATCAGGATGAACATACAACGGCGCTTAAAGAGTTATTTAAAACGATAAAATGGCATGGCGCTTATGCAAAAGCATATATAGCTAACGTTACAGCGTTATCGGATAAATTGTACCTGGACCGGGAAGGTAAAAAATTACTAAAGGAAGCAATAAATGCCATTAACGGCGATGCGCGCCAAACAGGCAACTGTTGCGACGAAGACCTTTTTTGCGGTGGTAATATAAAACCGTTTGGCGGCATCAAAAAAATAAAATCACTCGTGCTGGAAGATCAGGAAGGCGGCCAAATCAAATACGGGGAGTTTTTCAATGGTAAACCTGCGGTACTTGTTTTTTTCTATTCCCGCTGCGATAATCCGGATAAATGCTCCCTCACCATCACCAGGCTGGCCCACCTGCAAAAACAGCTTGAAGGGAAAGCCAAGATAGCTGCGATTACTTATGATGCAGAGTATGATGTTGCGCACCGTTTAAAAAACTATGGCTTAAACCGGCAAATAAAATTTAATAACGATGTTCGTTTTTTTCGCGTTAACGCTGATTTTGAGCAATTGCGTGCATACCTTGATTTGGGCGTAAATTATATTGGCCCTTACGTTAATAAGCACACTATTGAGCTATATGTATTAAACAGTAAAGGCGAAGCGGTTGCTTCATTTAGCCGGCTGCAGTGGGAAAATCAAGAGGTAATAAACAAAGTTAATTCGTTATTAAATAGTAAAAAAACAACAACGGCACAGTCTTTTTACTCTATACTGCTTTCCGCCGGAATGGCGTTCTTTCCAAAATGCCCTTTGTGCGTTATGGCTTACCTTAGTGCCTTTGGTATATCCGGAATGAATGCCTTATGGGTAGGCAATTGGCTGTTCCCGGCGATGATGGTTTTATTCGGGATAAATATCCTGGTATTGGCGATGCGATGTCGCACCAACCGCTTTTTTTTGCCCTTGTATCTAAGCTGTACAGGCGTTGTAATACTAATTGGTGATCATTTGCTACTGCATGAAAAGGCTGTAACCATGGCGGGATTGATTTGCATACTCGCCGGGGCTTTAACCAATGCCTGGGGCAGGCGGCTGCAACAAATGTTTGGGTTCGGCTTGGTTAGCGCTTAAGCCTATACCACTTTATATCGGTTTGCCTTAAAGGGAACTGCCGAAACCTGGTACTCGTCTTCGTACACAATATAACCCGGATTTTTACTGATAAGCCGTTCAACAATCAGATCATACTTCTCTAATATTTCTATTAGTTCCTGCATTTAAAAAAGGTGTTGTTTTGCCGAATCCTTATACCAGGACAACGAAATTGAAGCCGGGCTCTTATTTGTGGCATTCGAAAACCGGTTGGGTTTTTCTAAATAAGTATTGAACCAGCCGTTTAGTAATTTAAGTTTGGCAACATCGTCATCGTGGGTAAATGAATGACTACGAATATACCCGGCAGCCTGAAATATTCCGGCCTCAGGTTCGCCGTCTTCGTTAATAAACTGGGTGATAAATCGAACATACATTTAATATGACCGTTCTAAAAAAAGGGAAGAAAATCTGTTGGCTTGAATTTCTTGACCTCAAAAAAGATATTGTCAAGGTGATCGAAATTAGCGTCAGTAGTAACAAGCTGTAAGCCCAATAAACTACAAAGCGAGGCTATCCATAAATCATTTTTACCCATATTACGGGGAGTATCAAAAGCATAGTTGTCAAAAGCCGGATTTTGTCTTTGAGAATAAGCGTCTATTTGAGCATAAATATTAGTGAATTGCTGACTAATCTCGACGATGTAAATCTGACTTAAAAAATTATCCAGCTTTTCCTGCTTTTTACTCCCCAGTTATTTCTAATTGCCAAAGACTTTAATTCTGCTTCCGAAGCAACTGAAATATACATTTTAGAGTTGCCGGAATTAATGAATTCGATTATACCATCAAAATCCGTTGCCTTAATAACATACACAACGATGTTGGTATCTAATAACAAGTTCATTATTTATCATTCTGAAGCTGATCCATCAATTTGTTCCATTCTTCATCCGTAAAGGGTTCAATCGGAGGTGATTCTTTAAGCGCTTTTATAAGCGTCTGATTGTTTTTACCCATTTTAATGCCAAAAGCGGTAGTTCCGCCGGCCGCCAATATTTCTTCGACAGAATAGGACTGGTGAGTTTTGAACGATATCTTATCAGAAGAAATTTTTGATTTCATTGTCTTTTCTCCTTTTATTTTATGAAATATAACGAATTATTTTATTTCCAATCCTGTAACTTCATCAAACTGCAAATGATAGCATATTCTGCATCGGGGCTCGTAACTTTCTTTTTCGCCTAATAATATCCGTTTGTTATCTGGCACCAACCGGTACGAGTATAACGCCGGGTTTCCGCACCTAACGCATACGGCATGTAGCTTGGTTACAGATTCGGCCATGGCCATTATGGCAGGAAGCGGACCGAACGGACGGCCTTTAAAATCCATATCTAATCCGGCAACAATTACGCGGATACCTTTGTTGGCCAGTATATTACATACATCGGGCAATTCATCATCAAAAAACTGTGCTTCATCAATCCCGATTACATGCACATCGCTGCCTAATAATAATATGGACGATGCATTCTCTACTGGCGTTGAGGGGATTGAATTGGCATTATGTGATACCAGCGAATATTCCGAAAAACGGGTATCGGCTTTAGGACTAAATATTTCAACTTTTAAACGCGCGATTCGCGCACGATTCAATCTGCGTATTAATTCTTCGGTTTTACCCGAAAACATGGAGCCGCATACCACCTCAATGCTTCCACCATACTCACTTCTACGCTTAAAAACTTCTTCGTTAAAAACCATCTATATTAATCATTCGCTACACAGTCATTGAGTCATTTCGCTGCCCTGCCATTAGTCATTCGCTGCGCTGTCATTGGTAATTGAACCGATAATGGATGTTCGCCTACCCCTTGGCGGCTTCTTTTTCGACTTTACCGACTTTCCGGACTTTTCCGACTTCGCCCCAAATATCAGAATTTAATCTTATTTTTGATTGGCATTTTCTAACATTGACACATGAGGCAAAAGGAAGTTTTTAAAAAGATAGGTGGAATAATACAGGAGCTAAGTGAGCAATATGAATATCTGGAAACATCACCCGATAATATGAACGAACTGGAACTGGAACTGTTTGTTGCCAACGCCCATTTCCTTACTGATCATATTGAAATTTTATGCAAGCTTAACATACAAAATAACGCCGCCCGCCGGCCGGTAATAAAACAGGAACCTACTTACGAGCAAAAATATTTTGAACCAATGGTACGGCAAATGAAACAAGCCGCCGGCTTGTCAGAACCCGCCTTGCCTAAAAAAACGGCTAAACCCGTTGAATCGGAAAAGCCGGTTGTTATTGAACCTGTTGAGCAAGTACCTGTTCCGGAAATTAACATTGCTGTTGAGGCACCAGCTGACACCTATTCGGTAATGCAGGAAGAGCCGGAAAGCGACAGGGCGGAGTTTACCCTGAACGAGGCTGCAAACGCCGAAAATACTGAAATAATAACCCGCAGAGATGAACTCGCGAAGTCAGCCGAAAAAATAGCAGAAGATGAAGCCCCGGCCGCGAATGAAGAACCTATAGCAGTTGAAACACCACTACCTGCTAAAGAACCTATTGCAGTTGCAGCATCGGACCTGGTTGAAGAACCTTTGGTTTTTGAAGAACTATTTGTTTACGAACCGGTTGCAGAAGTCGCGGAAACAGCTATCCCAACAGAACCAGTGATTGATGAAGTTGTTGAAAGCCAACCCGAACAGGAAATAATATCAGAAACAGCATCGGAAGTTTTGCAACCCGAACAGGTAGCCGAAGTTGAACCAGAGGTATTTGAGGTTAAATTCGGTTCGCCCGGCCACACAATTTTAACCAGCGACCCGGAAGATGAAATAGTTACAATTAATGATAAAATATCGGCGCAGTTGGGTGATAAGGCAGTGTCAAAAACCGAACAACTGGCCATTAAACCTATCGGTGATATTAAATTGGCTATCACCCTAAATGATAAACTACTGTATGTAAAAGACTTGTTTAACGGCTACAACCTTGCCTACAGCGAAGCTATTGAAATACTAAACCGTTTTAACACATTTGAAGAAGCCAGCCGCTTTCTGAAAACCAACTATGTAACTAAAAACAACTGGGAAAGCAAACCCGGAACGACTGAGAAGTTTTATGCATTGCTGAGGCGGCGCTACGCCTGAGTTAATAGTTGATGGTTCATAGTTCATGGTAGCTGCAGAGAATATTCTACAAGAAATCGGGATCTCCCCTCATTATGAACTGTGAACCTTTTAGCTTCGGCTATGAACCATGAACTATTAACCATGAACCACTGACTATACTATCCCCATCCTATTCGAATCCAACTTTAGCAGCACAAAAATCAATATAGTAAAGCTTATTAAGGATGAGCCTCCGTAGCTTACCAACGGTAGCGGGATACCAATTACAGGAACGAGGCCAATGGTCATGCCGATATTGATCATAACGTGGAAGAATATGACGGATGCGGCGCCGTAGCCGTAGATGCGGGTAAATGGCGATCGCTGTCGTTCGGCTATCATAATGATGCGGAGCACCAAAAATAAATACAGGCCGATAACCACTACCGAACCGGCAAAGCCCCACTCCTCGCCTACTGTGCAAAATATAAAATCGGTGCTTTGCTCAGGCACGAACGAGTATTTGGTCTGGGTGCCTTTTAAGTAGCCTTTACCCCATAATTTGCCCGACCCGATAGCAATTTTTGATTGGTTAAGATTATAGCCTTTGCCGCGTAAATCGCTTTTTATACCTAATATAATATCAATACGTACTTTTTGGTGGGGCTGTAAAACCTTATTATAAATAAATTTAACGCTCAGCACAAACACCACGCAAATAGCCAAACCGGTTAACATTGTTACTACCAGCCTTTTATTTCTTTTAAACAGGTACATAATCAATGCCGCAATAGCGGTGATTACCAGGATTACGTACAATGGGTTATATAAAATAGCTGTCACAAAAAGGGCAATAAACAAAGCGCCGATAATTAAAAAGTAAGGTGAAAGACCCTCGCGGTACAGCACGAAAATAAGCGATAAGAATACCAGTGTGGAGCCGACATCGGGCTGCAACATAATTAGCAGCATGGGGAAACCGATAATGGCCCCGGCTATAGCAAAGGAGCGCGGCTCGGTAACTTTAATATTGGGGCCGCTTAGGTACCTCGCCAACAACAAACACGCGGTAAATTTTGCAAATTCTGATGGTTGCAACCTAAAGCCCCCGCCTATGGATATCCATGCCTGGTTACCGCCAACGTTTCGCCCATGAACCAGCACCAATATCAGCAAAAGCAGGGTTATGCCATAAAAAGCAGGTACCAGCGCGGTTATAAACCTGGTTTCGAGCAACAGTATAACAATGCCAACTAAAATGCCGATTACGATATACAAAAACTGCTTGCCGTAATTGGTATCGAGGCTAAGCATACCGGGGTGCCGTTCGTCAAAAACAGCAGCGTGAATATTAAACCAGCCAATGGTGCACAGAGCCAGGTAAATAAATACAATTACCCAATCCACATTAAAAAAGAAACTGCGTTGGTTATTCATCGTTCTTCTTGTTGATTGCTGCTATAAACTGACTTGTGGTCTTCTTATTTTTGTTGCCCGCGCTCTTTTGTATTTTACTAACCGAATCGGCTTTTAACTTCTTCGGCGTAATTCCCCGTACTTTTTTCGGGGCATGGTGCAAATAAAAAGTTGTATCGGGCAACCTGTTAGCATTGGCAAAGTAATCAACCGCAATGCCCGATTCACGGGTGCTAATGCTGCCTTTTAGATATTTTTCTACTATAAAACTGGCTATCGGTGCGGCCCAGTGGGCACCCTCGCCCGAGTTTTCAACCACTACGGCAATAGCTATTTTGGGATTATCGCGCGGGGCAAAAGCTACAAATACGGAGTGGGCCTCGCCATGGGGATTTTGTGCGGTACCGGTTTTACCACACATAATAATGCCAGGAATTTTTGAGCGGATGGCAGTACCATCTTCCACCACCGCCTGCATTCCCGCTATTACCGGTTTAAAATATGATGAATCGATACCTACATAGTTACGTTCGGTATATTCTTTTTTAATGATATTTTGTGCCCCTATCGCTTTAATTAAGTGAGGTTTGTAATAAAACCCGCGGTTGGCAATAGTACATTCAATATTAGCCAGTTGCAGCGGCGTGGCCAGCAATTCGCCCTGGCCTATAGCCAGCGAAACAATAGTGCTTGAGCGCCAGCCGCCCCGTTTATAAATATTATCATAATATAAAGGCGTAGGCACGTTACCCCGTGATTCGCCTGGCATATCCAACCCCAGTTTTGTACCCAAACCAAATTTGCCCACATTGGCCCGCCAATCGGCGAATGTGTTTTCCGTTTGTTTACCGCCTTCACGGTCCATTATTTTTTGAAAAACCATCGAGAAATAGCCATTGCATGATTTGGCAACCGCGCTGCTTAAATTCACCAAACCGTGCGCTTCGCCGTTATTACAGGGTATCCGGCGGTTTCCGGCCTGGTAATAGCCGGGGCAATAATAGCTTGTTTGCGGTGTAATAATGCCTTCCTGTAAGGCAATTAATGCACTAAGCGGTTTAAATGACGAACCTGGCGGATAACGGGCCTGTATGGGCCGCACCAAAAACGGATCGTAAACATTCTGATATAATTTTGCAGCATTGTTGCCCCGCTCGCGTCCCACCATCAGGTTGGGGTCGTAAGTGGGGCTACTTACATAACATAATATTTCGCCGGTTGAGGGTTCAATAGCTACTATACTGCCCAGTTTATTTTTCATCAGCTTTTCACCAAGCAGTTGAATGTTTAAGTCTAATGATGATGTTAAACGCTGCCCTGCAACCTGTGCAGTATCGTATAAACCGTTTGCGTATTTACCCTTTGGTCGGCCGCGCGAGTCGACCATTTGGATTTCGACGCCGCGTTGCCCACGGAGCACCGGCTCATACGATTTTTCAACACCGGTAACACCAATAAAATCGCCAGGGTGATAATAGCCGTTTGACCGTTTCATGTCGCGATCAGTTACCTCACCAATATAACCCAAAAACTGAGCAGCTACCGAATCGGGATACGAACGGAGATACCTCGTTGAAGATAAAAATCCGGTAAATTCAGACAATCGTTCCTGAATAGATGCATAAGTGGTTGCCGAAAGTTGCTTTTCGAAAATGGACGATTGACTGAAATTATATTTCACCGCTTTAGTCCAGCGTTTATTAAACTCGGCACGGTCAATACCTAATAGCTTACAAAAGTCAACCGTATCAAATGGTTTTACTAAATTGGGGGTTACTGTAATGTCATAGTAAGGCACATTTTCTACCAATACTTTTCCGTTACGGTCCAATATCGGCCCACGTGCCGGGTTATGTATAACCGGGCGCCGTACATTGCTATTGGCATAAATAGCATACTTATCATCGATTATCTGGATGTAAAACAGCCTGGCGAGTAATACAATGATGATTGTAATGAAAATGCCTGCAATAACGTATCGCCGTTCAAAAAAACTATTCATTTACGCTCTTTGCTTTTGAAAAATAACAAACCCGAAATTAGTATTAAAAATACGGTAAATAGCGAACTTAAAATAACGCGGCTCAGTGTAAATTGAAGCTCAGAAAAATCAAAAGTTTCGAGGGTGAAAAGGAAAAAGTGATGAAAAAAAGTAAGTACCAGCGAATAGGTAAAAAACCACCTGAAACCCATAATGCTCAAAGTAGGTTCTGGCTCGTTGTCGAACCCGTCTTTTTGAACAGTAATGCTTATAAATATTATACGTACAAAGGCCAGCAAAACGCAGGCGGCAGTATGCAGTCCGGGTGTATCGTAAAAAGCGTCAACGGTTAAGCCAATAATAAACGCCAATACATATAACAGAAAATTGGGTGTTTCGAAAGGCAGCAATAAAATAAATAAAATATACAGATATGGTGTTGAAAGATTATACACCGATATATTTTTGAGCAAAAAAACCTGGATGAAAACTAATACAACAAATCGTAACAGGTTAACTATAATGCTTTTACTCATCCTTTTTTTGTTGCGCCTCCAGTCCCGCTTGTTCAGTGGCAAATTTATTATCCACTACGTAAACGTATTGCAAATTACTAAAATCAACGGCGAGTGTTACTTCCATATTTAAAAATAAACCACCGGTTTTGGTGTGCAAATTACTTATTTTGCCAATGGGTACACCTTCAGGAAAAAGCGAATAACCCGAAGTTACCACCTCTTCGCCAACGCGCGGCAACGCGTTGTTCGAAACATCTTTCATCACACCCTTATGGGGGTCAAAGTCGTCGCTCCATTCAATATATCCAATCTCTTTATTTTTGGCGAGCATAGCGCTAAATTTTGAATCTTTGTGTAATAACGATTGTACTACCGAAAAATGGCCCGAAACGTAAACGACCTTCCCCACTATACCCAAATTACAAATTACTCCCATCCCCTTGGCCACACCCTGGTTGCTGCCCCTGTTAATGGTGATATAATTATTGGTACGGTTAACCGAGTTGTTAATAACTCTTGCCACAATATATTCGTACTGTTTTTTGTAAACGGTATCGTTAACCTTATGCTTATTAACGGTATCTAAATAAAACGAAGACTTAAGCTGATTACGCAGCCTGGCATTTTCGAGCGCCAGTTTATCGTTGTCGTCCTTTAACGAAAGATAATCCCTGAACTCATTAACCCTGGCAAATAAGCTTCCGGTAACTTCGTTTGATGAATTGATAAACGATGCCTTTTGAAAAGAATTATATTTCAGGTATACGATAAGAGAGAAAATTTCAAAAATAAGAAACAGGAAGAATGCGTTATACTTAGTGATAAATACCAGGAGGTTACGCATGGTGTCTTACAAATTTAAGATTAGAACCAAGATTATAAGAAACAAGAACCAAGATAAAAAGTAAAGCAATAGATGCTCGTTTTCATTCTTGATTCTCGTTTCTTAAAGTCTTGCCTTTAAATTATTGCATTAAAAATTTAAAATTGCCAATATTTTTAAGCGCGGTACCAGTTCCGCGAACTACGGCGCGCAATGGATCTTCGGCTACGTGTACAGGTAGTTTGGTTTTTGCAGCGATACGCTTGTCCAATCCGCGCAACAATGCACCACCACCTGTTAGGTAGATACCGGTTTGGTAAATATCCGCCGAAAGTTCGGGTGGCGTAATTTCCAGCGCCTTCAAAATCGCTTCTTCAATCTTTGAGATTGATTTATCCAAACAATGCGCTATCTCGGTGTAAGAAACCATAATTTGTTTAGGTACGCCGGTCATCAAATCGCGGCCTTGTACGGCGTAGTCAGCCGGTGGATCGGCCAGTTCGGGTAGGGCTGCACCAACTTCAATCTTCACCTTTTCGGCAGTACGGTCGCCGATCATAATGTTATGCTGACGACGGATATATTGAACGATATCAGAATCGAAATTATCACCAGCCACACGTATTGACTGGTCACAAACAATACCCGAAAGGGCTATAACGGCAATTTCGGTAGTACCACCACCAATATCAATAATCATGTTGCCCATAGGTTCTTCCACATCAATGCCAATACCTACAGCGGCAGCCATTGGTTCGTGTATAAGATAAACTTCTTTGGCGCCGGCAATCTCGGCCGAGTCGCGCACTGCACGTTTTTCAACTTCGGTAATACCCGATGGAATACAGATTACCATCCGCAGCGATGGGAAAAACCAGCCTTTGCCCTGGTTTATCATTTTTATCATGCCACGTATCATGTGCTCGGCGGCATTAAAGTCGGCAATTACGCCATCTTTCAGTGGACGAACGGTGCGGATATCGTCGTGCGTTTTGCCTTCCATTTGCATGGCCTGCCTGCCAATGGCAATTACTTTGTTGGTGGTACGGTCAAAAGCCACAATTGATGGCTCATCAACAACCACTTTATCATTATGTATAATGAGGGTATTTGCGGTACCCAAATCAATAGCAATTTCTTGAGTAAAAAAATTAAATAGACCCATTTGGTGTTATTTGAAAATAATCTGCGAAGTTAAAAATTTAACAGCATGAAGTTTACGAATTTAGCCTAATAAAAATGAATAAGCTATTTAATTCATAATTGTTTTTATTAATTTAATGTTTAAAATGACGAACGCCGGTTGTTACCATCGAAATATTTTTCAGGTCGCACATATCAATCGACTTTTGGTCGTTTATTGATCCTCCGGGTTGTAAAACCGCTAAAATACCGGCTTCAGCAGCCAACTCAACACAATCAGGGAACGGGAAAAACGCATCCGAAGCCATAACAGATCCTTTCAAATCAAAACCAAAGCTTTCCGCCTTTATAATCGCCTGCCTTAACGAATCGACCCTTGATGTTTGGCCAACACCGCTGGACATTAGCTGGTTGTTTTTTGCAAATACTATGGTATTTGATTTGGTGTGTTTCACCACTTTATTGGCAAAATACAAATCCCTTAATTCATGTTCAGTAGGTGTCCTTTTTGTTACCGCTTTCATCTGATCAGCCCCTTCAATAACCGCGTCTTTATCCTGCTCAATTACGCCGTTCAACAGTGTTTTGAATAGCTTAACGGGCAATTCAACCACCTGGCGAATCAATATAATACGGTTCTTTTTCTCTTTTAGTATAGCAATTGCTTCATCTGTATAGGCTGGGGCTATCAAAACCTCGTAAAATATTTTGCTGATTTCGGTTGCAGTTTCGGCATCAATCTCGTCGTTGGCTATAATAACACCGCCGAAAGCCGATACCGGGTCGCAGGCCAGGGCATCAATCCAGGCTTCTTTTATGTGGTTACGCGAAGCTATGCCACAGGCATTGGTATGTTTTAAAATGGCAATAGTTGGTTCTGTAAATTCATCAATCAAAGCTACCGCAGCGTCCACATCAACCAGGTTGTTGTATGACAATTCCTTGCCATGCAGTTTGGTAAACATAGCTTCCAGGTCGCCATAAAATACACCACCCTGGTGCGGGTTCTCGCCGTAGCGCAATACCTGGCTGGTTTGAATACTTTCTTTAAAAACCGGCAGCGGTTCTTCCTGGTTAAAGTATTTAAATATAGCGGTATCGTAATGTGATGTGATGTTAAAAGCTTTATGGGCAAAAGCGCGGCGCTGATCGATAGTAGTCTCGCCATTTTGCGTTTTCAGGATATTCTCCAGTTCCGAATAGTCGGATTTCGACGCAACGATCACCACATCCTTAAAATTTTTTGCGCCTGCGCGGATTAATGAAATGCCGCCGATGTCAATTTTTTCGATGATGTCATCCTCTTCGGCATTGGAACGAACAGTTTCCTCAAAAGGGTACAGGTCAACAATTACCAAATCAATTTCGGGTATTTCGAATTGAGCAAGCTGCTGCTCATCGCCATCAAAATTACGACGGGCCAATATACCTCCAAAAACCTTGGGGTGCAGGGTTTTAACACGACCGCCCAGTATAGACGGATACGAAGTGAGGTCTTCAACAGCTACCACATTAACCCCTAAATTGCGGATAAACGTCTCGGTTCCGCCGGTTGAATATATAGTTACACCAAGGCGGTTAAGCTCGTGGATTATAGGCTCAAGATTGTCTTTATAATAAACAGAAATTAAAGCATTTTTAATTTGAACGGGATGGCTCATTTACAGCGTTTTTTGAGCCGCAAAGGTAGGGAATAGAGATTAGTTTTTTGAGGTTGGAGATTAGTTTTTTTCAGATTTTTTGCACGATCGAAAATTGGCGGTTTTATCGTTAATTTTGCAGCACCCTGGGCGTTAGTTTTCAAAGCGGAGTAACGCCGAAGTAGTGTGTTCAGAAACTGCATTTGCTATCTGATTACCCGGCAGCAATTTACTATATATCTCCATCAAATTTTTTGAATATTTCTCTTCTGTAAAATTATCCCGGGCAAAACATTGCGCCCGCTTAGTAATTTCAAAAACACTTTCCTTATTTTCAATAACATAAAATATCCGTTGAGTTAGCTCCTCTAAGTTGGTATATAAATATCCGGTTTCGTTATCTTTTATAATTTCCTTTGTTCCGGCGGTTGAATGGCCGATAACAGGACATCCATTAAACATCGCTTCAACAGTTACCCGGCCTAATGCTTCATTACTTGAACACATTAATAAACATAATGCATCGGCCATTAAATTGTCTACATTCTTTTGGAAACCTAAAAATTCAACAGCACCCTTTAGGTTTAAGCGATCTATCAATGCAGATAACTGAGCGAAATATTTTTCAACTACAGCCCCGGCAACAACCAATTTTAAATGGTTGTGCTTTTGATGAATAATGGAAAAAGCCTTAATAGCATCTTCAATTCCTTTACTTTTAATAATGTTGCCGCAAAACAATAGGTAATCTTTTTTTTCGCAATTTAAATTTACTTCATGACGCAATCGCACGGCATTAAAAATCACATAAGCATTTTGTTTATCAGTAAGTTTAAAATGCTCATAAACACAACGGGTAACACATATTACGGCATCTGAGCGGTTTATTTTTTTTAGAAAACGGCTCCAGCCGATAAAAGGGTGACAATTGAAATCAAGGTTTAGAAATTCCCTGATGTGCCAAACGTGTTTTATTTTTAACTGTGCTGATATTTTATAGCCGATATCAATAGCCGAAGAATTGGAATGGATTAAGTCGATATTTTCGGCCTTAATAATTTTTTGTATTTTTTTTGCAGCGTGATAATTAATATAGTAATCAACTATATAACGGGGAACAAAGAGTAAAACCCGCCTGATTCCGCGCGAGTGTGTAAAAGTAGGGCTAAACGGCACTACAAAATATTTAATACCCCTGTTTTTAAGCTCCTGGCAGGCCATACCATCCAAAGGGACAATTACCACCGGGCAAACTTTTTCTTTTAAAGAATTAATTAAATTTAGCAGAGAGAAAAAAGCCCCACCTACGGAATCTCCTTCGTGGGAGATGTAAAGTACTTTTATAGAAACATTCGTATTCTTTTTCTGCATTAAGGCAACGTGAAAAAGGGAGTTTATGTTAAATCTATTACTATCAGCTAAATGCCTTATTAAATGCAAAACATATTACAGGTTCAATAATAACGCTTTTATAAAAATACATATTAAATAAACATTACCTAATGTGCATTAAAAATTTATATTAAATATCTTTTCACCATATTTAATATAAACTTTTTCTCATCCCTGGTTAACCCTAAAAAGTAAATAGAACAAATTGATGACAGGGTTGCCAATAAACTTACCATCAGGAACCTTGGCCAGCCCTCGGCCATATTAAACATAACAATTGATGGGGTTATACAAGCAGATGAACAAACTATTAATATTTTAAATAAAACCTGTTTTATATAACTAATATATGAAAAGGGTATTAACTGACGCAGTATAGCCAGGCGAAAAATAATTGCTATACAGGAAACAAGTATCATGGAATAATATGCAAACTGGGGTGGAAGGCCAAACTTTAAACACACATAAAGACCGGGCAAACATAACAACATTATTAAGCCAACAATTACTTGATATTTCCTGATATTTCCGGTAGCTTGTACAGCAGTAGATATTGGGATTTGCAATAAATTAACAAAGCTATACATGATTATCAATTTTACGAACAAGCCGGTAAAAGGTGGTATTTCTTTAAGCCATAATTTCAATATGAAGTTTGTCTCCAATAAAATCGGCATCGAAACCAATAACAATAAGAAGAAACTAAATTTTGTGCTTTTATAAACCAGATTGATGGTGTCCCGGGCATTACCTTCGGCGTACGACTTTACAATTTGTGGCCGCACTGCCGTGTAAAAATTCGATGAAAAAGACATTACACCATTATTTACCTGGTAGGCGATTGCCGAAGCCGTATTAATTACCGGTCCAAAAAATATATTAAGCAAAAAATTGATGCCCTGGTTAAACGAAACAACCGTTAGGGTACCAAACAAATTCCAGCCCGAATAACTTAGCAATGCGTTAAATAATCCCCGCTCCCAGTAAAACCTGAATGTACATTCTTCAAATTTCCGTTTGCAATAAGTTCTGTATATGAAGGTTATAATTAAAGTTACAGCAAAGGTTAAAACCGCATAAAGCTTTAACCTGTCGGCATGAAAGGGGATTAAAATATACAAAATGGCTAACCGCAGCGTAACCTCAACTATGCTAACATAAGCGTAAACGCTCATTTGCTCGCGTGCTATAATTACAGAATTATATGGTATAGTTAACAAGGTAAACATAAACGATATAACAGCAAACTGGTAAATATAATGGGCCGCAATTAGCCTTGCCGGCGGAATAATTAGTTGGGTATTTATAAACCATAAGCCTACAGTTTCGGCCAGTAGCAGTATTATAAATGCCATTACAGCGTATATGGTTAATGTTAAACTAAATAGCTGCTTTAACCTGGTGAAATTATTGCGTCCAATTTCAAAGGCAAAAAAACGCTCGGAAGCCGAAGCCATGGTGTTGCTAATAAAGCCAAATGCCGAAACAACGCCTCCCACAACGTTGTAAATGCCATAATCAACAATGCCAAGCACTTCGAGTACTATCCGTACAGTATAAAAAGATACTCCCATTGAAAGAAGCATCCTTAAATATAACATGATTGTGTTTTTTACTAATCGCTTGTTATTGTGTGTATCCAATTATAAGTTTCTTGAAATGGATTGCTCTCTGATTCTGGTGTTAAATAAATCTAAATCTATAAAAAAACAGGGAAACAAGCATACCAAACTATGGATTTAGATAAGGTTTTGAGGAAGGTAAAGGCAGGCGACAGGGATGGATTATTTAGATAGAAACGTTTATGCAGCTACGAAGTTAATTTCTTTTCAGGATTTTCTGACATTCGAGGTTTCTTAGCTCCTCATCTTCTTCAGCAAACTCTCAATCACCCTCGGGAAATGCTGGTGTTCTAACTGCTGGCCTTTAAACTTTATTACTTCCAGGTTATCGTCCGGTTCAATCTTAAATCTTGATTGATGAATAATTTCTCCTTCGTCAAATTGTTCGCTGGCAAAGTGTATAGTAATGCCCGATTCATCGTCGCCGGCTGCTAACACAGCTTTGTGTACGTGATCGCCGTACATTCCTTTGCCACCATGTTTGGGCAATAAGGCAGGATGCAGATTAATGATTTTATTAGGGAAAGCTTTTAGCAACGTTATGGGTACCAGCCATAAAAAGCCGGCGAGTACAATCAGATCAACCTGCAGGTTTTTAAGTAGTTTAATGACCTCATCAGTTTCATAAAATTCGCTCCGGGTAAATATGTGCGAGGGTATCTCAAAATTATCGGCACGCTGCAATACGTATGCCGTAGGGTTATTAGTGAGTACCAATACTACTTCGGCCTCGGAGCTGCGTTTAAAATGCTCCATAATTTTTTGAGCATTCGAACCTGAACCCGAAGCAAAAATTGCTATTCTTTTTTTCATCAAACCGTATCCTTCATTATTAAAAACCTCAAAGCCTTAACAACGCTGTAAAGATAAAGTTTTTGATGCAATAAGACTTACGAAGTTTTAAAAACTTCGTCAATCGCCAATGTATTTTATGACTTCTTTATAATACAACGATTCTAATAGTTTTGCATCTTGGGATTTCGCCGGTTGTCAATAAATGCTACTAATTCAATAATTTGCTTTCGGGGTTTTACGCGGTATACAAGGGAAACTTCTTTAATAATGACACCGATATGGGTATGCCTTACTCTTGTCGATTTACGAAACATCAACGGCTGGCTTTTCAACGTTGCCAAATATTCGTTAACGCGAGCTGTGAAATTAAATATTTCTTTTTCCGTCCAATGCTCTTCCAGATAAGCTATTCTTTGTCCGAAAGTTTTAAGAGCTCGTTTTGTCCAAATTACTTCAGCCCCCATTTCCCGAATAATTTTACAGCTTCCGAGTGTGCAACAGTCTCTCCCCGGTCTGCCTCTGCAAGCCCTTCCAAAACATCTTTTTGCTGTTCTTCGCCTAATTCGTCAAACCAATCGATTTTCCTGCTCGATAAAAATGCTTTTACATCCATGATAAGTCCATCATCATTAGAATTCACAATAGTTTGTAAAATGCTTAACTTTTCTGCCTGTAAATCCATCGCGTCAATTTTAATGCTAATTTAAGTATTTAGTTTGTCAAACAATGGTGTTAAATGGTTTTGTTGATATTATAAAAACGATAACGAATTCCCGCAAGGAATATGCGTAGCCTTAACACCCGGTACTTTTTCTTTTAACCAATTCAGCATGTATTGCGAGCCCGGCTCTTCGCTGGCAATATGTCCTAATACTATTAAAGATATTTGGTCGCCTTTGGCCCTTGCATCGCGGATATACTCGGCGGTTTCCCATTCTGATATCTCGCCGCATATTAATACATCGGGTTTTACTTTCATAACGCCCTCAATTTGCCGCTGACCACCTGCAGAGCCCGGCATAAATAGCACCTTCGTACAGGCTTGATCAGGGTCGCCTATAAAGCGCACCTTTTCAATATTCAATTTGGTTTTGGCATGACCGATAACTTCTTTTACCGTTGTGGCCGGTAAGGTGATGATATTGGGAATAGTTGCATCGGCATATTTTTGCCATTCCAGTTGTGCCAGTACGCCGGTTGTAACACCATCAGGCACCAAACGGTGAATATAATCGTGATTGCGCCACACGGCTATGTTGTGCTGTTTTAACAGATCGGCTTTGTATTGATAAACATCATCGTTTTTTAGCCAGTCGGTATTATCGGCATGGTTATAAAAAGTAGGCTCGTGGGCTATGATGAAATTTGCGCCCAGGTCAATCGTCTTACGAATCATATCGATGGTCGCAAACATGGTAGTCAATATCCCGGTAACTTTAATATCGCCACTTCCCGATTTTAAGGTATCCACCGTGCTGGACAATGCGCCGCCGGGAACATCTTTTATAAACAGATCCATTATTTGCTTTACGGTGTAATCTCCATCGGGCTTAATAAAGTTTGCGGCTTTACTTAATAGCGGCGAGGATAACAGTACCCCTGCCCCGGCTATGGCTGAGGCATTGTAGATGAATTTTCGGCGGCTAAAGCCGGTATGGTCTCGTGCGGGTATCATAATTGGTTTCATGTTGGTTTATTATTTTTCTCCCTTGATTCTTGCTTCTTCACTCTTGCTTCTTGATTTCTTGCTTCTTGATTTCTTGCTTCTTGTCTTCTTGCTTCTTGATTTCTTGCTTCCTATCCCCTCGCTCAAAAATTCAGCGCCGGATGTTTTTTATTAAAATCAGTAGCTTCCTGGTATGTTTTGGCGGCTTGCAACAATTTCCCCTCGCCAAAAAGCTGACCCATAAAGGTAATGCTGGTTGGGCGGCCTTTTGCATTAAAACCGTTGGGCAATACCACGCAGGGGTTGCCGGTTAAGTTAGTCATCGATAAGTTTTGGCTGAATGATGGTGTAATATACAAATCAAGACCTTTCAATTTTTCGTACCAGTCCTGTATCAGTAAGGTACGGGCACGGTTAGCCTGGATGTACTCCACCGCAGGTATAAACTGTGCCGAGCGGAAAGTATTGGGCCAGGCATTTTTATTTTGAAGTACCATCTGGTCCTCCTTATGCGATAAAACCAGTTCCTGAAATGCCGCACCTGCTTCGGCATCCAATAAAAAAGTCATAGAGCCTATGGGCATTTTAGGGTATTCTATAGGTACCAGTTCGGCGCCAAGCTCCTTTAATTTGGCTAACGTAGTTGAGTCGTTGGCACGGTTGGCATATTTGCGTTCGAAATCGGCCTTTACGTAGCCTATCTTATACCCATTTAACGATTTTATACGGCCATCATAATTAAAGGGCGCTGCAATGGTGCTGAGGTCCTTGCCATCAGTACCTTGTATGGTATTAAATACAATAGCCGCATCTTCAACGCTGCGGGCTATCGGCCCCAGCTTGTCCATACTCCAGCTTAACGCCATCGCACCATATTTGCTAACGCGGCCAAATGATGGCCGCAAACCGCTATCCCCGCATTCGGTAGCCGGTGACACGATGGACCCCAACGTTTCGGACCCAATAGCAAAGGGCAAACACCCCGCACTTACTGCCGATGCCGACCCAGCCGACGAACCGCTTGAACCCCTCGTAATATCCCATGGATTCTTAGTCTTTCCGCCAAACCATACATCGCCCTGCGCCAGTTCGCCAAGGGTGGTTTTAGCTATTAATATAGCCCCGGCATCTTCCAGTTTGGTAATTACAGTAGCATCCACATCCAATTGCTGATCCTGATAAGGCACCGACCCAAATGTGGTTTTATAATCCTTTTGTGCCAGCAGATCCTTTGCTCCAAAGGGAATTCCATCCAGCACGCCGCGATAATGCCCATCAGCAATCCGGGCATCGGCTTCTGCTGCTTTTTGGAGGGCATGTTCTTCGGTAAAGGTGATTACGTTAAGCAGCTTGCCGTTGTATTTTTTTAATCGTTCAATAAAAAACTTCGTCAAGTCAACAGAGGTGATCTGTTTGGTACGGATAAGTGCCGCCAATTGCCTGATGGTGTAAAAAGCAATATCATCGCGATTAGCGGGCAGGGTCACCTTCTCCATATCGCCAAGCTTAAACCCGCTTTTTTCGTCGGGGTTAACAAAGCCCACCGGCACAGGGTTAAAGTTTAACGCCGGCACAACGCTGTTGGGCATTTTGAGTTTACGCAGATTATCGTACGATTTATTAAACTGGTTCAAATTATCTGCCATCGAATCGGCTTCGGCATCGGTAAACTCCATGCCGATAATTTTCTGAGCTTCCCTTATTACACTAACCGTGACCGGCGCGTTTTGCAATTTAACGGTGATAAACGAGCCTAAAACCAGGCTTAAACCACAGGTGCCGGCAAGAGCGGCGTATTTGGGTAATTTAATTTTCATGAATGAAGTTTTGATTGCCCAATTTAGGTTTTATAGCGGAATAATTATGGCATTTAGGGTTGTAACTTTTATATTGCCCAACCTTAACATAACACCATAAAACGGTGACGACACGCTTTGTCTCCTATCCCCCAAAAAACTTCAAATCCGAAATTATGATGATTTTACAGGATTCCAATCCGAAACAATCATAATAATTAAGTAGCATCACTGCTTCACCACCGTACTATCCCGCTCAATCCGCAAGCTTTCTTCATGTATAGCATTCATCAAATCAGTTACAAATCCAGCCGATAGTCCTTCCTTCGCGCCTTTGGCTACGGCTTTATCCAGCACTTCTTTAAACCTGGCTGCCTGTAACGGTGCTATGTGGTTTTTGGCTTTGTAAATGCCTATTTCCTTTACTATCTGCTCGCGTTCGCCTAATATTTTTATCAGCTGGTTATCCAGCGAATCTATCTTTACGCGGTTTGCGGCTAAATCCTGCGGGGTATTTACCGGGGTTGTTTGTGCATGGCTGCTGGTAATTGCAAACCCGCATACCATCATCATTATAAACGCTATTTTTAATATTTTGCTGTACATACTTGGTTAGTTAGTGTTATCCCACCAAAATAAATAAAAACAGGTTAATAATTTGCTATAACCTGTTAATTTTTAGTTAACCTGTCATTTGTTATTGCCCTATTTTTATCCACAGGTAAAAAAACCTATATTTCAGCTTTGTTAAATCACCGTATGCTAAACAGAACCCCAGCCACCCGCCGTTTTTTAAAAATTGTTCTCTCGTTAATACTTTTGGTTCCCTTTGCGGGGATGGCCCAAACGCCGACACCCAATGCGGCCATGTACGAGCAGGCCAGCGAGGTATCGGGTCTCATTATCCAATACGGACAGGATGTGGCCGCTATCCGAAATTTTTATTCGCCTTACACGGCTATTGATGGTTATAACGATCAGCAGGTTCAAACCTCGCCCGAAGAACGTAAGCGGCTTACAGAAATCGGTAACAGTTACCTGGAAAAGTTAAAAACGCTTGATTTTAACAGCATGAGCATTTATGGAAAGGTAGATTATACCCTGCTAAAAAAAGAAATAGTGTACGACCTTGGCGCCACTAAACTTGACGAGGATGAGTACAATAAAATTACTGCCTACATCCCCTTTGCCGATGATATTTACCAACTGGAGCACAAACGCCGCCGTGGTACCGCGTTGGATGGGCAGGAAGTAGCCATGCAGCTTAACAACATCATCAAAACTTTAAAAACTTCGAAGGCTTCGCTGGCATCGGTACCATCTATCGATATGCCGCTGGCACGCAGGGCAAATGCATCGGTATTGGGTTTAAAAAGCCGCTTGAAAAGTGTGTACGACTTTTACATCGGGTACGACCCTAACTTTACCTGGTGGACGCCCAAACCCTATAAAATACTCGATTCTAATTTAACGGTGTATGCCAACCTGCTGCTTAGCAAGGGCAAATTTAACACCAATCAAAAACCTGATAGCAGCGGTATAAAGGGCATTCCCATCGGTCGCGATGAGTTGGTGCGCCAGCTAAAGGCCGAATTTATCCCTTACACGCCAGAAGAATTGATTGCCCTTGCCAACAAAGAGTTTGCTTTTTGCGATAAGGAAATGCTAAAGGCATCGCAGGAGATGGGGTTTGGTAACGACTGGCATAAGGCGCTGGAAAAAGTAAAGAATACCTACGTACCCGCCGGTCATCAGCCCGAAGAAATATTAAAGCTATACAACGACGCCCTCACCTTCATTAAGGCGCGCGACCTGATCACCATCCCTCCACTGGCTGAAGAAACCTGGGGCATGACGATGATGACGCCAGAGCGCCAGCTGGTAAACCCCTTCTTTTTGGGCGGACCAGAAATTATCATTAGCTATCCTACCAATACCATGAACGAGGATGACAAGCTGATGAGCATGCGCGGCAACAACCCTTACTTTTCGCGAGGTACTGTGCAGCACGAGTTGCTGCCCGGCCATAACCTGCAATTTTTTATGAATAGTCGCTACAAAAACTACCGCCAGGCATTTTATACCCCGTTTTGGATTGAAGGCTGGAGCCTTTACTGGGAACTGTTATTATATGATCAAGGCTTTGCCAAAACCCCCGAAGAACGCGTAGGCATGATGTTTTGGCGCATGCACCGCTGCGCCCGCATTATTTTCTCGTTAAACTATCACCTCGGCAACTGGTCGCCGCAGCAATGTATTGATTTTTTGGTGGACCGTGTAGGTCACGAACGCGCCAATGCCGAGGGCGAAGTACGCCGGTCATTTCAGGGCGGGTATAGCCCGCTTTACCAGGTGGCTTACCTGGTTGGCGGCTTACAGTTAATGAGCCTTAAACACGAACTGGTTGACAGCGGCAAGCTTACCTACAAACAATTTCACGATACCATTATTAAGGAAAATACCATGCCCATTGAAATGGTACGCGCCACACTGATTAACCAGGCATTGGATAGGGATTTTGTAACGAAGTGGAAGTTTTATGATTTCAGTAAATAGAGATTAGAGGTTGGTTGATTAGAGATTAGGCTGATTGTATTGCGCTGTATCACTGTATTGCACGATGCGATCGTCTGAATCATGATTTATAGGATTTAAGGATGGCCCTGATGTATTGCCCAAAAAATCCTGTAATCCTAAAATCAAGCGGATCATGGTTTAAATATAAATTACTGTATCGTGCTGTATCACTGTATTGCACGATACAGTGATACAGGGCGATACAATCTGCTTTGCTACATGGATGGCCCATTTCGGCTAAAGCCTTTGTTCGCTTCATTATTTTACCGTCGGCTAAAGCCAGACGGCAATGAATAAAACTGCGTAATTTGCTCGTTTTGTTTGTTGAATAACTTAAGCGGGCAATCTTATCAAAATAATTTTCATTGCCGTCTGGCTTCAGCCGACGGCTGGAGCTAACAAACAGATAGGGGCTTTAGCCGAAATTAGTGTACTTCCCGTATCGTTATTATGCGGTGGCGTATTGCTGTATCGTTGTATTGCACAATACAACGATACAGGGCGATACAGCATTCCATTCACAAAACGTCATTGCGAGAGCCATCTCTGCGCGATAGGTATGCGCCATCCATTTAGCAAACCTGTCAATTCACTATGCAATGTTCAGCGGTTGCCGCGCTCGCAATGACGTGTTGGGTTACAGCCTAACCTTTCGCCTTTCACCTCATCATTCCACCCCCCACTCATGTATCCCTGCCGAGTTATCCACCGGCAACTGCACTTCTAATTTCAGTGCGGTTGTTTGAACCGGCTCAAAGGTTAATATATTGTATTTATCCTTTGCAATGGCATAGGGCACCGTGTTTTTTACGGGTATCCATTGGCTATCTTTCAGGTAATAAATTTTGTAGGATGCGGGGATGGCGCAGCCGCCGTCGGGTTTGTCGTCGTACCAGTATATTTTTGATTGGGATACGGTGTGTTCGGCGTTAAAATCGTATTGCACGTATTCGGTGCTGTTTTGTTTGGGCCACCAGTGCAGGTAAGGCATGCTGTGGTCGTTGGAGTTTTGGGGGTCGTACTGGTCGTTCAGCGCTTTTAGCATCCTTGGGTTTTTAACCGATCCGGAGGCTTTGCTGGTGCTGGCAATGGTTGGTGCTGGTTTGGGCATTGCTGCCGATGCTTCGTAAGGGATCCACACCGTCATTTGGCTCGGCCCGCGGTTGGCCCAGGCATAATAGGGTATGGCGGTTACATCCTGGTTGGTTTGTTGCAAACTATCGGTGTTTAACTGCCGTTTGCTGCCGGTACCTGCTGCGGTAATTACTTCTATGCCGTTTAACATGCCGGGCTTAAAGGAGGCATTGCTAACAGCCATTTTATTGATGGTGATATTTTGCACCAGGCTGTCGCGGTTATCCGGACCTTCAAGGCAATATACTATAGGGCCGCGTTCAAAAGCAAAGCGGTTTAAATCATCCTTTACCAGTTTGCTGGCTATTACTTTTTCGGTTTCCATAGGTAGTTCCATGGTTACTTTATCGCCGGGTTTCCAGCGGCGAGTCAATACGGCGTAACCTTTTTCGGTTTGATAAGTTATTGGGGCACCATTGATGCTGATGGTAACTGGCTGCTTAACCGGGTTCATAAAGCTGTATAAGCCACCGGAAACAGGCTCTTTAATGACCCAACCGGGTATGCGGACGCGTAAAGTAAAATTGCTACTTTTGGCAGGATTAACGGTTAGCTCCACCTCACCCTTCCAGGGATAGTCGGTTGTTTGGATGATGTTTACTTTGCCTGCCCCGAGGGTTATATCGGCGCTGTTGCTCATAAACAGGTTCACATACAGGTCGTTTCCCTCGTGGGCGTATACGTAACCGGGTACGGAAGGTAAAAAGCGCGTCATGTTGCTGATGCAGCAGGCGCAGCTAAGCCATGCGCTGCGCTGGTACTGACTCATGGATGCCAATGGGTTGGGATAAAAGAACCGGTTGCCGCTTAATGACACACCCGAAAGCAGGCCGTTATACAGCGTGCGTTCCAGTATATCCACATATTTAGAGTCGCCATGCAGCAAAAACATACGGCTGTTCCAGTATACGTTGGCTATAGCCGCACAGGTTTCGGCATAAGCCGACATATTGGGTAATTGATACGGGTTGCCAAATGCCTCGCCCGCGCTGGTAGCGCCAATGCCCCCGGTGATGTACAGCTTTTTGCCTACCACGTCATCCCAAATATCATCAATGGCGTGCAGGTATTGCTGGTTGCCGGTAAGGGCAGCAACATCGGCCATGCCGGTGTACATGTAAGCTGCGCGAACAGCATGGCCCTCGGCTTCGTGCTGATCAACCACAAGCTTATCGGCCTGGTTATAGCTATCACCTTTGGGGCCGCGCACATCCAAAAAGAATTTGGCCAAATCCAGGTATTGTTTGTTGCCTGTAACCCGGTAAAGCTTCACCAGCCCAATCTCCACAATCTGGTGACCCGGGTATTTTACTTCCTTACCATAACCGAAGGTGTGCACCAGTAAATCAGCATTTTTTAGCGCGATATTGAGCAAGGTGCGTTTGCCGGTAGCCTGGTAATGGGCCACGGCAGCCTCGTAAAGGTGCCCGGCATCGTATAATTCATGACTTAAAATTTCTTCATTTTCCCAGCGTTTGGCGCCTATCCACTCATGCGGCTTGGCAGCGTTTACGGTGCGGAAGGTGTACAGGTAACCATCCTTTTCCTGCGCAGCACCAATGATCCCGATAAGGGTATCAATATACCGTTCCAGTTTGGGGTTAGCCTTTACCTGCATGGCGTACGATGCGCCTTCAATTACCTTATAAATGTCGGTATCGTCAAAGGGGTATTCGCTCAGCTTATCGCCATCAAGCAGTTTGGCGGCGCGCAAAAAGTTATCAACCCGGCCGTTAGCCTTGCATTGTGCCAAAACATAAGGAATGGTAACCTCGGCGTTCACCTGCATTTTGGGTCCCCAAAAGTTATCGTTTACATGCACCTGCGTAAAAGTGACGGGTTGTATGGGGTAATCCTTTTGCTGCGCAACCAGCGAGTTAACCGATAAAACAAGGAAACCTGTAACAACGTAAATAATTTTGCGAATACCTGACATGTGGCGGTGAATTTTACTAAATAATACAGCCCCGAAGATTATCAAAACTGATAACCTTCATGGCTGCTAAAGATAACAAAACCGCCTGTTAATAACAATTGCTACAGGGCCAGCGCTGTATTGCTATACACATGGTATTCGCCCGGCAAGAGCGTTACATTGTACGGCAACGAGGTAATGTTAATGCTGGTGCCGGTGATATTATCGTACCACGTTCCGGTTGACGGGAAGTTTAATACGGCAGGCTGCGGCATCACATCAAAATTACCTACTACTTCCACGTTGTTGGTAGGATCAAGCAGTTGGATAAACTTAATTGGACCGCTCAAATTGTATTTAAAGTTGGTGGTACGGAAAGCTGGGTTCTTTATTTTCCAGCGTATCATACGCGAATAAGTTTGGTATAAGTGGTGACGGTTGGCGTCGGCCATGTACTCCCAATGCGGCGCTTTGTCGCCCAAGCGGCCACCATCATCAATACTTATATCGTACCCACGCTCGCCAAATTGCCATACCATTTTAGGCCCGGGCGACGAAAACATAAAGGCTGCGCCCATTTCATCGCGCTGTAAACCGGTAGCCAGGGTTTTAATATTGTAACTGCCGTTGCTGTTGCCATACATTCCGTTTTTAAATTGCAGGCGCTCCTGATCGTGACTTTCAAAATAGGCAACCAATGCATAAGGCGCCGAAAAGCCGTACACATCGTAAAACAAGCCACTTAAATCCCATGAGCCACCGCTGTCGTTATAACTCATTAACGCCTGTTCGCCGGGGGTGCTTAGGTTGGTCCACATCATCATACCCTGGTTGGCCAATACGGCTTCTTCCTGGTTCGCAGCAAAATATTCCAGTATCACGTAAAAGCTTGGGTCAAGGCTTTTCATGTAGCTGTTGTAATTTTCCCAGGTGGTTATCCGGGCTGCATCATAGGCTGCCCAGGCGCCTTCGTCGTTGCCCGAGTTAGTTTGGGTAAAGCCTTTAGCCTCATCAAACCTAAAGCCATCAATTTTGTACTCCTGCATCCAGTATTTCATTACATTTTTTGTAAAATACTGGGTGGCTACACTTTGATGGTTAAGCTGATATCCAACAGCATCGGGGTGCATATTGGCCTGATCGAACCATGGACTGTTTGCAGCAGGGATGTTATTGGTTTTATCCCAATACATTTGCACCATAGGCGATGAGCCAAACTGATCCTCCAGCACAATATCCTGTATTACGGCTATGCCTTTAGCATGGCAGGCATCTATAAAGGCTTTATAATCGTTTGGTGTACCATAATATTTATCAAGCGCAAACATAAAGTTGGAGTTATAACCCCATGAATCATTCCCCTCAAATTCATTTACCGGCATCAGTTCAATGGCGTTAACGCCTAAGTTGGCAATATAATTAAGGGTATCTGTAATTGTTTTGTAGCTGTGTGTAGCCACAAAATCGCGGGGCAGCAGTTCGTATACTACCAAATTTTTAGGGTCGGGACGGGTAAAGCTGGCGGTTTTCCAGGTGTACGCATCGGGACTGCCCTGAGTAACACTTACTATTCCGCTTTGTCCGCTGGGGTAGGCTTTCAGGTTAGGATATACCGATGCTGGTATGGCGGCATCATTACCCGGATCGAGTATTTTATGACTATAAGGGTCGGCTACTTTTAACGAGCCATCGATGTAATACTGATAGGCATATTCGGTAGCCGGGTTAAGGCCATCAATTTGTATCCACCATCGGGTACCATCGGTTGAGTTGGTCATAACGGCCTTTGAATCTGCCGTCCAGTTGTTGAAGTCGCCGATAAGGCTAACCGATTTTTTATCGGGGGCGTACAGGTTAAATATGGCCGAAGTACCGTTGTTTATGTAGGTTACGCCATCGCCCGCGCCTGCCGGAACATCCTTGCCAACGGGTGGAGTGGTGCCTCCGGTATCGTTCCCGGAACTGGGCGTTTTTTTACATGCGGTTACACTGATCAGCAATAAACCGATTAGTAATAAGTACAAATTCCTGCTATTCATTTCTTTTTATGGTTGTATAAATGGTTGTGACAAAAGTAGGTAATAATTTTTATTATTAGGTGGGTAGTTGATTAAGTTGTAAATGTTGTAGGGGCTGAAAATGTTAAAAAGCCTGAAGCAGAGCGATTATGATCTATGCTAACTTAATCAACTCAATCAACCGTTCACTCAATCAACTTATTCAACTCACTTAACGTACTTCTTTACTATAGCGATAAGGTCCTGCATTTCAAAAGGTTTTTTTAAATAGGAATCAGCGAGGCCTGCTTCGGCAATTTCTTTAATATTGTTTACGGCCGAAATAATGATGATGGGAATATGGCTGGTTGCCGGGTTTGATTTAAGCTCCTTACTCAATTGCTGACCGTTGGCATCACTTTTCCACTCGGTAAGCCAGTTATCCATCAAAATAAGGTTGGGTTGAAGCGTATTTAACGATTTGAGGATGCGGGAATCGCCCGAGGCTGTAACCTCGTACTTTTCATCCTCCAAAATAAAAACAATGGTATCCCTGATATCTTTGTCATCCTCAATTACAAGTATCTTTTTGGCCATAACCGTATAAAGCTGGTATGCTGTATAACAATCGGACACGGGGGTTTTGTTTTAGGTAAAGGGCTTTATTTTACCGCAGAATGATGGATGCAATAAATGTGTTACAGAAACTCATAAAAATCGGCAGGGTTTAGCTTTTTAACTTCGAAAAACACGTTGTGGAGATGATCGAAATCCGCATCGGTGGTAACCAGTTTTAAACTAAGTAAAGCAGCAAGCGAGGCTATCCACAAATCATTTTTACCCATGTTGCGGGCGTATCGAAGCCGTAGTTTTGAAAATTAGGATTTAGACGTTGGGAGTAGGCGTCGATTTCGGAGTAAATGCTAACGAGCGGTTTATTTACATCGATAATATGAACCTTATCTAAAAAATAATCAAGTATTGTAAGTCTTTTTGTGCCCCATTTACCTCTAAGAGCTATTGACCTAATTTCCGCTTCTGAGACAACCGAGATGTATAGCAGTAGATTTTCCGGGTTTACAAAACGGGTTGCGTCTCTAAAATCATCAGCACGAATAATATTTAGAATTATATTGGTGTCCAATAGAATGTTTGTCATTTCTCTCGCGCAAGTTGATCGAGCATTTCTTTTAATTCTTCTTTGGTTGTCCTTTCAGCCTTAGGTGCGCTTTCCAATGCTTTAATTAACGATTCACTGGTTTTACCAGTCTTGATGCCAAAGGCAGTGGTGCCCCCAGCAGCAAGCACTTCTTCTACAGAGTATGATTCGTGAACTTTAGGTTTGTAGTTTTCGGTTTTAATATTCGGTTTCATGCTATTCCTCCTTTGCTTTATCAAAGATAAGCATAAAAGCAGCAAATTACAATCCAAGTACCTTCTCCCAAATCCGTTCATCAACCAGCACACCGTCCTTTAAACTTTGCGCTCGTGTGCGTAAAGTATTTTCACCAGGATAGGAGATTGAACCTCCCTCCTGCTCTGTGCGGCTGGTTTTGGTGTAGTTGATAATTTCTTCAATTAAATAAGCGGTGCGTTCGTTATCGTCAGGTTTTATGCAGATAAAAACCTGGCAAACCCCGCTTTCATTGCCACTTTCGGTGATCTTTGCAGTTGAATTACCTCCGCTTAATATAGTTACCAGTAAATCAATAACGAGCGACAGTCCGGAACCTTTCCAGAAACCAACCGGCAGTAATCTTTTTGATTCGAGGATGGCCGTTGCATCTGTACTTAAATTACCGGCGGCATCGTAACCACCGGGTAACGGAAGCGCCTCGTTTTTTGATTGATACTGTACCAGCTTGCCTACTGCATATTGCGACACCGCCATATCCAGCACCACATGCCCATCTTTTCGCGGGATGGCGATTACCAGCGGGTTGTTACCCAAACGCGGATCGATACCACCCCAGGGCGGCAGGTTGGCTATGGTGTTTGTAAAACAAAGGCCAATACAGCCTGCTTCGGCGGCCTGCCAGCCATAAGCACCGGCGCGCATCCAATGATTGGTATTTTTAATAGCTACACAACCAATGCCATTTTCGCTTGCCAAATGAATGGCCCTATCCATACAAAAACGGGCGTTTAAAATACCTGGCCCAAGCTTGCCATCCCATTGCTCCAATGCTCCGAATGCGGCTTCCTTCACTGGTTCAGCATCCGGAATTACCAGCCCATCTTTGATATGCTCTACAAAAGTGGGGAAGCGGTTTAAGCCGTGCGTATACACCCCGTCCCGGCTGTTTTCGGCAAAAATAGTGGCACATAAACCAGCTTTTTCATTGGTAAAACTATGGGAAAGCAGGATTCGTTTAAATTCGGATTTTAAGGTATCGAAGGGTATTCTCATCACAGATTTTTATATTATTATGATTACACTGATTAAAACTTCGGTATAACCACAAAAGTATAATCACAGATTTAACAGATTACCGGATTTTGTAGATTCCTATTTCATAATCGGTGTAATCATAATAATCTGCGATCAAAAATCAATAAAAATCTTAGATCAAAAAAATCAGCGATAATAAATCAAACAAATAGGCGTAATCATTATAATCTGTATTTTTGCCAATATTGTTTGCTAATGAAAAACAAGTTTCTGTTACTGCTTCTGTCTGGTTTATTAATTACTGTGCTTTACAACTCCTGTAAAAAGGAGAGTCAAAACTCTATCCAGGTGCTTTTTACCAATGGGGCCTGGCAACTGGCGTCGGTAGTAGCTTATAATTATGTTGGCAACACCCAAATGTCTACCGATACTTTAAACGTTAATTGCGATTCGTTACAGGTATTTACGTTTAATAAAAATAATACCTGCACTTATACCAACTTCGATTGTCTGCCGCAAACATCGGCTACTGCATCATGGTCGCTGGCGCCTAATAAGCTTTACTTAATAGCCAATGTGGTTTGTAAGGATACCAGCGCCGCAGGTAGTTCTATGCCGTTTATTAACGCGCACATTGTTAACCTGGGGCAGTTTTCGATGGTGCTGCAAACCGGCGATATACAACCTAACTATTCGTTAACTGCGCCACGGCGGATTGTGCAATACGGGTTTATCAATCAAAAAGCTTTGGGGGTCAATTAGAAAGTTTAAGAATCAAGAGGCAAGATGTCAAGAAGCAAGAATTAGACATGGAGAATACTTCTTCCTGGTTCTTGCCTCTTGACGTCTTGGTTCTTTTTATCAAACCCGCTGTATCTCTATTTTTCTTATCATAAAACTCGCCAACGCAAGCAACATACTTAGTCCGGCAATTAATGCAAGGTAATTAGTTCCATTGTTTATCCCGCCAAAATAATCAGCAAATGGCGCCCGTTCTATATTTAAGTAAGTAAAAAGAAAGAACAATATCTCGAATAGTTTTTTACCACCGCTCAACGTACCAATTGCCACTGCAAAAAGCACAATAAAAACGCTGCCTGCAATAATACTTAGTACCTGTATAAATTGCAATACCGCAGCATATCTGAGCATAAGAGGCGTTGCCAATGCCAAAGCTAAAATTATACCCGCCATAACTTGCGCAGGCAATAGCCGGGTTAGCGGTTTGTAGCTGGCGTAGGTAAAATAATGAATGCGATTGGTTTTTTCTTTAGTGGCCAAATCACTCCACCGGGCTACCTGCAAAAACCAAAGTACAGGCAAAATTATTTGGTGCGCAATGGTTATGGGGGCAAATATTAATGCTGCCATCCCGCCTAAATTAATGAGCCAAAGCCAGCGCGGGCCTTTGCGGAACAACATCAACAGTTCGGTTTTTATGAATGGACAAACACTATAGTCGGCAGTAATTGGGGGTAATGCCGATAGTTTAATATCTTGCAATGGTTTAGTTTGCGAAGCAACTACCGAAAATTTGGGCTTCTTTCTCGCCTTAAATCTTTGCTTAATATCAAACCGATGGAAGAACAAAGATGAAACAAAGATGAGGATTAACCCAACACCCATCCACATGACGCGGCCTAAAACTTCGGCTACGGTCCATTGGATACCTTCAAACACAAAAGATTTATTTGCCTTTTTGGCGCCAAAAATAAAGCCAATGGAAGGCTGTGCGTTAGCTTTTGGCGCCTGGTGTAAAACAGTTTGTTCCATGGCCAGGGTTACCGGCTTAACGCCATAAATATCGAGCGGGGGCGCTATATTTTGTTGCAACGAGGTGACCACACCGAAGAAAAAAAAGAAACCGATGTTCATCAGGATAACGTACCTGTATAAAAAAACCTCGGCGGTTACCGACAGGGCCGAAACAAAGAAAACGGTGGGGATGGTTATTAAAAGATAAGGCAGTAAAAATTGCACCAACTGAAACGGGTATGTACCCGAGCGGATACAAACCAATGCTACGGCCATTAAAAATACACAGCCAACAATACTGAGCAATACCAGGAAGCTACCCATTGCTTTGGTGAGCAGGTATTGAAAATTGCTGATTCGGGTAGTGGCAACTATAGCGCCTACGCCAGTGTCGGTATCCTTTTTAATACAGCTATTTATCAGGTAAGGACCTATCAGCGCCAAAAATACACTGGTCATCATGGCGGTTACATAGCCTATCCATGCAGCATTTTGAACACCGGTATAGCTTCCCATCCTTACCGTGCTATAATTTGCCCCATGCGGCGGAATACAGATATAAGCAAAGTACAAACCAACAGCCAGCGTTATTAAAAAAGCATAACTGCGTGTACGCTGTTTATAATCGGCAATAATAATTTTATAATACTGCCCCATCTTAATTTTTGTTATGAGTGAGGTATAAATAAGCATCTTCCAGCGAGGCGGCTGCAACAGCCGATCCGTTTGCCGGATTACCACTGATGTATCGCACCAAAGTTTTAGCCTGTTGACGGCTGGTATTTACTACTAAATATTTGGCTTTAAAATCCGGCAAAGCGGCACTGTCCAGCAGGATTTCAAACACTTTTCCTTCCACCTGTTTTACCACATCGGTTTGGGTGCCTTTGGTAATTAACGTGCCGCTTTGCATAATAGCTACTTCATCAGCAATGGTTTCGATATCGGATACAATGTGCGATGATAATATGATGATACAGTTTTGCGCCAAATCGGATATCAGGTTTCTGAATCGCATCCGTTCTTCCGGGTCGAGCCCGACGGTGGGTTCGTCAAAAATTAAAACTTTTGGGTCGTTCAGCAAAGCCTGGGCGATGCCGATGCGTTGCTTCATTCCTCCCGAATAGGTGCCAATGGGCAGTTTGGCGGCTTCAATCAGGTTTACACCTTCCAGCAAGGCTTCGATGCGATGTTTAAGGTTGGGGCCGCCAACGCCTTTCATAGCAGCAATATATTCCAGGAATTCGTAGGCATTAAGGTTGGCATAAACGCCAAAATCCTGTGGCAAATAGCCCAGCATTTTGCGGATATAATCGGGTTCCTGCAAAATGTCATGACCATCAAGCGTTATGGTTCCCTGTGTGGGGCGGCTTATGGTGGCTACCATCTTCATCATGGTTGATTTGCCGGCGCCGTTGGGGCCTAAAAGGCCAAGAATGCCGTTTTTGATGGTAAGCGAATAATCTTTTAGCCCGTATTTTTCTTTATTGTAGCGTTTGGATATGTTTTGTATAGAAAGTTCCATGTTGAAATCGTGATAATTACATGGATTAGACCCTGTTGCCGGGATTAGGTTACGGCAGGAGCAAAAGAAAGATTTGTTAGTGGGAAAAGATTTGTCAACTTTAAGAAAGTTGACAAATCTAAAACGGATCTTATTTAATGCGGTCCTTTATTTTTTTGGCCATAGCTAAATGGTCTTCAATTTTGGGCAAAGTCTCGCCGGCGAACGTACGGGTATCGCTTGCCGCCAGGTTCTTATAAGCGTCCTTATAATTATCAACCGACTTTTCGTGACCGGCTACAATGGTACCGACATACTTTTTATCAAAATCGGCACCTGTTATTTTACCGATATCGGCCAGTGCCTTTTGATGATCGGCATCAACAGCAACAGGCAGCACAAAATTAGCACTTGCGGCGATGGCGCTTATCTGTTGGTTAATAGCGGTATGTGCGGTAACTAAACTGGCCGCAAGATTTTTTACATCGCCGTCGAGCGCATTGGTTGCGGCCAGTTGCGATAGCTGAATTTCGTACATACCCGATTCGTAGCTTTTTACCAGGAATTTTGATGCATCTTCCTTTAGGGTTTTTTTAGCGCCATTTGCTGAGTCGGCGGCAGATACGTTGGCCTTATTGGCCGAATCGGTACTGGCAATTTGTTTTTGATTAGCCGAATCGGCAACAGCCGAGCTATTCTTTTCGCCCGAATGACAAGCCGTTACGGTAATCGACAGCGCAATTGCGCCAACGGCTAAATAATTAAAAAATTTGGTTTTCATGGTGATGATGTGTTGATTTACAAATGTTTGTTAGCCGGATAAATCACCCGGGGTTGGCAGAATGCCTTTTTTATCAACACATAAACAGCTCACTATGTTTCAAACGGTTAAAGAATCAGAATTTTTGTGGCTAAAGACTATCGACTCATGACTTCAGACTTAAAACTCACTCCCCACCATCATCCCCTCAAACTTTTCCCAAAAACCATCTTTAGGCACAGGCGCAATAATTACCACAGGCTCTTTTTTTATAGGATGAATAAATTGCAGCCTGCGGGCATGCAAACAGATGCTTTTGCGCAAACTGCCGCGGGGATAACCATATTTGTTATCGCCAACAATAGGGCAGCCCAATGTGGATAACTGTACCCTTATTTGGTGCGGCCGGCCGGTTATCGGGTCAACTTCAAGCAACGAATAACCGTCCAGTTCGCCAACCAGTTTGTAGTTTAATTCCGATCGCTGGCTTCCCTGCACTTCGTGATCATGGGCCTTGGTAACGTTTTTTTGTGGATTTTTCAACAGCCAGTGCACCAGGTTGCCTTCGGGCGGCTGGGGTCTTTTGCGTACCACGGCATAATAGGTTTTATGCATTTCGCGGCTCTTAAACATGGCGTTTATGCGTTCTAAAGCTTTGCTGGTTTTGGCAAACAGGATCACGCCGCTTACCGGCCTGTCTAACCTGTGTACCACGCCCAAAAATGCGCCATTGGGTTTGTTATATTTTTGTGCGATGTAGCGCTTTACCTTATCCTCCATCGAGGCATCGCCGGTTTCATCAACCTGTACAATATCGCCGGCCCGCTTGTTTATAGCAATCAAGTGATTGTCCTCATAAAGGACATCATCGTCAGTAATTTCGTGGTTGATGTATTTTATGGAAACTTTCATTTTTTTAGTCCATGGTCCATAGCCCATAGTCCATAGCCTATAGTTTTTTACTATGGACTATGGACCGTCGACTATGGACTGAATCAATATTGCTCCTTCTCGTTCGGGAAGCTTTTTGCTTTTACGTCGCTGATGTAGTTTTTCATCGCGCCGTTCATTATTTCGTTTAAGTTGGCATATTGGCGTAAAAACCGGGGTTTGAAACCTTTGTTTATGCCCAGCATATCGTGTATCACCAGTACCTGTCCGTCGCAATGCTGGCCTGCGCCTATGCCTATGGTTGGTATGCTGATGCTTTCGCTTACTTCTTTGGCCAACGCTGCTGGTATTTTCTCTAATACAATAGCAAAGCAGCCCAATTCCTGTAATTTTAGGGCATCCTCTTTTAGTTTTTTCGCCTCGGCTTCGTGTTTGGCTCTTACGGTGTAAGTGCCAAATTTATAAATGGATTGCGGTGTTAAGCCTAAATGCCCCATCACCGGGATACCTGCTGCTAATATACGCGTTATTGATTCGGCAATTTCAACGCCGCCTTCCATTTTTACACTGTGCGCACCGGCTTCCTTCATGATGCGGATGGCCGAGTTTAAAGCTTCCTTCGAATTACCCTGGTATGATCCAAAAGGTAAATCAACCACCACCAGGGCGCGTTTTGCAGCGCGGACTACAGATGAGGCGTGGTAAATCATCTGGTCTAACGTAATAGGCAGTGTAGTCTCATGACCCGCCATTACATTGGATGCCGAATCGCCCACAAGGATAATATCCATTCCGGCTTCATCAACAATGGCCGCCATCGAATAATCGTACGCCGTAAGCATGGCAATCTTCTCGCCGCGCGTCTTCATTTCCTGTAAAATATGCGTCGTAATTCTCTTAACCTCTTTATGTACCGACATGGGTTGTGATTTTGTGCCTACAAAGGTAATTGAAAGACACGAATTGCACGAATTAAACGAATTTACACGAATAGAAATAGTGTATTGCTAAATTATTGGCTTTTAAATAAAATTCGTGTCCATTCGATCAATTAGTGGAATTCGTGCCTTTTAAATTTCGAAATAATTCCATACCTTTGCGGCCGTGAATCAAGGAGTAACTCAATCGGGTTTTTCGGCATATCTTTACGGCTCGCAACACCAGGCAAACCGGCAAATTAACCATTCAATTTATTTTATCAATGACTTACTTAACCAAATTACCTGCGGTATTATTACTGGCTGACGGAACTGTTTTTTATGGTAAATCGGCCGGGAAAATGGGCACCTGCACCGGCGAAATTTGTTTTAATACCGGCATGACCGGCTACCAGGAAATTTTTACCGATCCATCTTACTTCGGACAGATAATGGTGACTACCAACGCGCATATCGGTAATTATGGTATCAGCAGCAACGAAGAAGAATCGGGTCAGATACAAATCTCCGGACTGGTTTGTAAAAACTACAACATCTATTATACCCGCAAACAGGCTAACGAATCGATACAGGATTATTTTCAGGATCACAACATTGTAGGTATCTCTGACATTGATACCCGTCAGCTGGTTAGGCATATCCGTGACAAAGGCGCCATGAATGCCATTATATCATCCGAAATACTGGATATTGAAGAGTTGAAGGCTAAATTAGCTGAAGTACCTTCAATGGACGGGTTGGAACTATCGTCCAAAGTATCCACCACCGAAACCTATACTTTTGGTGATGAAAACGCAACATACCGTGTAGCTGTGCTTGATTTAGGCGTAAAGAAAAACATCCTCCGCAACTTTGACGACCGCGATGTTTACGCCAAAGTTTTCCCGGCAAAAACCACGTTTGCCGAAATGGAAAAGGATTTTGCCCCAACCGGCTACTTCGTTTCCAATGGCCCCGGCGATCCATCGGCTATGCCTTATGCTGTTGAAACCGTAAAGGATATCTTAGCTTCTGAAAAGCCGATGTTTGGTATCTGTTTAGGTCACCAGTTGCTGGCGCTGGCTAATGATATCCCTACCAAAAAAATGTTTAACGGCCACCGCGGCTTAAACCACCCGGTAAAAAATATAATTATTAACCATTGCGAAGTAACCTCTCAAAACCACGGTTTTGGCGTAGTGCCTGAAGCGGTACGCGCATCTGATAAAGTGGAGATTACGCATGTTAACTTGAATGATCAATCTATTGAAGGCATCAGGGTAAAGGGTAAAAAAGCGTTTTCGGTACAATATCACCCTGAGTCATCTCCCGGCCCGCATGACAGCCGGTATTTGTTTGATGATTTTATTGAGTTGATGAAATAATATTTGCAGACGATTTCCCTGCGATGTCATTTCGCAGGGGGAGGCCTTCACGAATATATTTAAACGCTATGCATAGTTAACTATGTGTGGCGTTTAAGTTTTCTCAGTTCGTTTATAATGACAATTGTTGTTAAGGAGGTTGCTTAAAAGGTAGGCCCTATTCTAAGAACGCTCCCCTCCCGCTTTACAGCCGTTTACCGGGCTTTTGGTCACCTTCTTAAAAGTGCTAAAGTAAACCCCGTCGCGCGCAAAATAATTTTAAAATCTTGGTCTTTTGTTAGGATTTCGTTTATTGTGAAAACATGAAAGCACTCTAATCGTATTGTTCGTTTGGTTGACAACAAAATAAAGTGAGTAAGGGAATTTTTTTATTTTAAGCGCCCTTATGTTTTTGTATCGAACTCTGTAAAAAGGTTTTTTTGCTAAAACTTGATAGGTATTTGCTAATGCCTTCAAAAAATTAACAGGAGCATCAACACTGTCAATTGAATAATATTCAGCGGCATTTTCGATTTCCTTTTGCGCCCGTTGCGAAACAACGATTTTATAAACCATACTTTTTATTAAGTTGATTTATAGATTCTTCTGCCGTTATATAGGTAGTTTCGTTCTCTTGCAGCCGCTCATCTAAAATTGCCTTCATTTCGTCATTAAGCTCAAAATCAGAACTGTCCTCTTCTACGATAATAGTGATAGGCCTCGATTTAAACGTAGCTTTGATAGCGTCTAATATGTCGGTGTTTACTTCCTGAGCAGATGTTAAATGATAGGTAGTGTACATACTATTTTTATTTACTGTTTGCTATTTTGATATCAGAAGCTAATTTACAAATAATATCCCAATTTCCGTTGGTTATCACCAATCAGCCGAATCAGCTTCGAAAACTCTTTTCGGTGCTTTTTTTACGAAACCAAACTATTGGAGTTTTTGAGATCGAATTAAGGACAATAACAGAGTTAAAACCAAGGTCGGGCAAATTCATGAAGTTGAAACTTTGTAAGTCTTTCCCACCAACGAATCCACTATTTTCATCGCCATTTTACCCCCATTTACCGGATATTTGGCCGCCTTCGCCTAAAAGCATTAACGGTAAACAGCTTCTGTATGCAATTTTGGGGTATAAATCACTCAAAAAAAGATGAAAACTTTACTTTCAGTACAACTCATTCATGCAGTTATACATGTTGCCACACACGTGCATTCCATTATCCACTCGCTTGGGCATTTGATTAAATAAATCTCCTGGTCTGAAGTCTTGACTCTCAAGGCTTCAGACTTAAAAAAAACGATTTACCCGAAAATGATGAAAATATCAATTATCTGAACGATTTTTACAGCATGACAAAACAACCTATTATTACAGTTAAAAACCTGGTAAAAAACTACGGCGATTTTGCAGCCGTAAAGGGAATAAGTTTTGAAGTTTACGACGGCGAGATATTCGGTCTGCTTGGCCCTAACGGCGCCGGAAAAACTACTACACTCGAAATTATTGAAACTCTGCGTGAAAAAACATCGGGCGAGGTGATGGTTGATGGCTTTTCGGTAGATCATGACGCCGATAGCATTAAACAACGCATCGGTGTACAATTACAAGCTGCCGGGTATTATCCCAACTTAAACTTGTCGGAACTAATTACGTTGTTTTGCGGCCTATATGGCATTGATAAAACCCCAACAGAAATGCTTGAAAAGGTGGCCCTTACCGATAAGGCAAAAGCAAAATATAAGGAACTATCCGGCGGGCAAAAACAACGCTTTTCCATAGCCACTACATTAATCAATAACCCCAAGATCATATTTTTGGATGAACCAACTACCGGCCTCGACCCGCAGGCACGTCGTAATTTATGGGATTTGATCCGCGAAATACGCGACAGCGGCACCACCGTGGTAATTACCACCCACTACATGGATGAAGCCGAAGAACTATGCGACCGCGTAGCTTTTGTTGACGGTGGCCATATTGTAGGCATCGACACCCCCAACCATTTTATTGATGAGTTGGTAGCATCGGGCTTCGAACGTAAAAAACAAGTAAAATTAGCCAACCTGGAAGATGTTTTTATTAACCTTACCGGGAAGGAATGGCGGGAGGGATAACCCCCCAGCCCCCTGAAGGGGGAGTTAAAGCGTCTGTTATTAGCCGCATGAGTTATTAAAACACCACCAATGAACTACTGAACCAAAGGAACTAATGAACCCCACAAAAAAATACAGCAATACCCGTGCAACCCTTGCCATCGCGATAGCGAGTTTCCGTTCTATTATCCGCAGCCCTTCGGCGGTGGTTTTTAGTTTGGCGTTTCCGTTAATATTTATTGTTGTTTTTGCCAATATTGGCGGCAGCGCGGTAACCGTTGATGTGGGTGTGGCCAAAACAAGCGACACCAGCAATATCGTTTATAAAGTATTGAAAGGCACCAAGGTAATTAACCTTATTAAAAATCAGTCGACTGAAGAAATGACCAAAAACCTTGCGAAAGGCAGTATCGATGCAGTTATTAATATACAAAGAAATAGTGCCGGCACGCCGTTTACGCTTAATATACAATACACCGAAGCGTCGGCCCAAAAGGATGGAATTCTTAAATCGTTACTCAACAGTATTTTTTATCAGATTAACAGTTACGGCAATACAGCGCCGCAACCGGTTGCCGAAATAAAAGCAGCCACCATAAAAGGCCGTGAATACAAATACATCGATTTTATTTTACCGGGTATGCTGGGCTTCTCGCTGTTAAGCAGCGGGGTTTTTGGTACTGCATTTGTGTTTCTCAGTCTGCGTTTAACGCTGGTTATTAAACGTTTTTTTGCTACGCCGGTTAAAAAATCGAGCATTGTTTTGGGCGAGGCACTGGCAAGGCTGGTATTTTCGTGGTTGGGTGCTTTGTTCATTATTATGGTGGGGCATTTATTTTTCGGGTTCACACTGGTACACGGGGCGGTAACCGTTATAAACATGCTCATCCTGGCGGCCATCGGGTTGATTATTTTTATGGGCTTCGGGTTTATCATATCCGGCATCGCCAAAAACGAAAGTACAGTCCCGCCGCTTTCTAATATCATTACCATGCCGCAGTTTTTGTTGTCGGGTACCTTTTTTGCTACTACAGCATTTCCAACCTGGTTGCAATCCATCAGTAAAATATTACCGCTAACTTATTTGAATACCGCTATGCGCCAGGTAGCTTTTGAAGGCGCAGGCATTGGCGATGTAGGTCCGCAATTGTTGGTACTGGGTGTTTGGTTTATTGTTGTTTATGCAGTGGCTGTGAAAACGTTTAAGTGGGAATAAGTTCTCTGAACCATGATTCGTAGGATTTGAGGATTACCATGATGTATGTTTGATATGAATTATTTTCAAACAGGAAAAGCGTCATGCATCCTTTAATCCGCAAATCCTACGAATCGTGGTTCAGAAAAAGAAATCAGCGTAATCAAGAAAATCATTTTAAATCTGTGATCCAAAAATCATCCTAATCTAAATCAACCTAGTCCCCATCCAACATTAAATTTATGTTAATCTTAAAGTAATTTGTCACATAATTAACGGAAGTTGTATATTTGAAAACTATATACAAGGTAGTGTACTATTTACACTATGTGATTTTTTTGACTAATTACCAAACCAAATGAGCTTAATAATTGATGTTCATGCCCGCCAGATACTTGATTCGCGTGGCAACCCTACCATCGAGGTAGATGTTTTAACCGAAAATGGCGCTTTAGGCCGTGCTGCTGTTCCATCCGGAGCATCAACAGGTGTACACGAAGCGGTTGAACTTCGCGATAACGACAAGTCTGTTTACATGGGTAAAGGCGTACTTAAAGCCGTTGATAATGTAAACGATATCATAGCTAAAGAACTACAAGGCCTGGACGTTTTTGAACAAAACGCCATCGATAAATTAATGATTGAGCTTGACGGTACCGAAAACAAAGGTAAATTAGGTGCTAACGCTATTTTAGGCGTGTCGCTGGCTGTGGCTAAAGCTGCCGCACAGGAAAGCCGTCAGCCTTTATACCGTTACATTGGCGGTGTTAATGCCAATACCCTGCCCTTGCCGATGATGAACATCGTTAACGGTGGCTCGCACTCTGATGCACCAATTGCTTTCCAGGAATTTATGATCATGCCGGTTGGCGCATCGTCATTCTCCCAGGCATTGCAATGGGGTACCGAAGTATTCCATAACTTAAAAAAGATATTACACGATCGTGGTCTTACTACCACCGTTGGTGACGAAGGCGGTTTTGCACCAACTTTCGACAGTACTGAAGATGGCGTTGAAACCATTTTGAAAGCCATTGAAAAAGCAGGTTACAAACCAGGCGTAGACGTTTGCTTAGCATTTGACTGCGCTGCATCTGAATTTTATAAAGACGGCAAATACGATTACACCAAATTTGAAGGCCCTAAAGGCGCCATTCGCACCAGCGCTGAACAAGCTGACTACCTTGCTGAATTAGCAGCAAAATACCCAATTATTTCGATAGAAGACGGCATGGCGGAAGACGATTGGGCAGGCTGGAAATTATTAACCGAGAAAATTGGCAACAAAGTACAATTAGTGGGCGACGATTTGTTTGTAACCAACGTAAAACGCTTACAACGCGGTATCGACGAAGATACAGCAAACTCCATACTGGTAAAAGTTAACCAAATAGGTTCGCTAACCGAAACCATTAATGCAGTTACCCTGGCACAAACACATGGCTATACTTCGGTAATGAGTCACCGCTCGGGCGAGACTGAAGATTCAACCATTGCTGATTTAGCCGTAGCTTTAAATTGCGGTCAGATAAAAACCGGTTCCCTTTCCCGTTCAGACAGGGTTGCTAAATACAACCAGTTACTGCGAATTGAAGAAGAACTGGGCGATAGCGCTAAATTTATCGGTAAAAACTTTAAATACTTTAAAAACAGGTAAAAGCTGAAAGGCGAAAGCCGAAAGGTAAATATAAGGCTCCGATTGTCAACGGGGCCTTTTTTATTAAAAAAACCATAGTTTTGAATATAGCTAAATTCAATCGTCAAAATGGGTCTGTTTTCCACCGTCATTCATGTATATAAAAGCAGTCAACAAGACGTTGTCCTCGAGCTTTCAAACGAACTAAAACTATCTTGTGGGTTTTCAAAATTCAAGCGAATTGACATCAACAACGTTAATTATAAAGAGATATTTGGGAGTTATTTTTACATACAACCAGGCGTGTATTATCTCATTACTGACATCAAAGGACTTTGGACGACTGTAATTGAATTGAATCTTAATGATGAAAATGCATCGTATCTTTATGAGTTTACAAACAAGTTGAGCAAGCGTTTAAATACTTATGCTTTATCGTTTCATTTTCATGACGATGATGTGCTTCTTTATAATTTGGAAAAAGATGGCGAATCGTTGGATGGTTATAATAGTGACTACCAATATTTTTTAACAGAGCCTGCAGACAAAGAGGAAATTCTTTCGCAGAGACATACTCCTGAAGCCTTCGAGGCTTTAATTCCGTTGGATAAAAACATCGGCACTCTAAATGCAATACTTAACGAGGGATATTGGGATGCGTTTGACAATAATGATTTAGACGAGGAGGGAATACCAAATGACGAGAAATATTATATCGATGAACAAGAAAGGTTTGTTAGAGTCGGCAAGTATATAGAAATTTTCAGCAAAGATGATTACCCTTTTGCGGATTGGTATTCGAACCTGTCAAAACTGAACCTTGAAAACTGTTATTTATTGCGTGCTTCAAGGTAATCCATTAACAATCGTGTAATCCCAAAATAAAAATCTGTGAAATCAAATAAATCATTTAAATCAGCGATCTATATTTGCATCCATGAATAAAAAAGTATTAATCAGAACTATCCTCATTTTGGTTGTTCTGACACTCAATATAGGCTGCGACCAGGTTTCAAAAACGCTTATCAGAAATAAAATAGATCCCTATAGCGAGTATACTTTTTTGCACCGCCATGTTATTATACAAAGGGTTGAAAATACCGGTGCATTTTTAAGTTTGGGCGACACGCTTTCAGGGCCGTTAAAAATTGTGCTGTTAAATGTTTTCCCGTTGGTGGCGCTTTTATTTGGCCTATATTTCGTGCTAACCAAAACCGATCTTAACCGCACCGTGCTGATCGGTATCATCATGGTAGTAGGCGGTGGCGCCGGCAACCTGTACGACAGGGTGGTACACGGCTCAGTTACCGATTTTATGCATATCAACTTCGTGATATTTAAAACCGGGATATTCAACGTAGCCGATATGTCGATAATGGCAGGGATGTTTATGATATTGATACATACTTATTTTAAGAAAAAGCCGGAAGCGGGCGAGGTTGCCAAACAGCCGCAGGTTTGATCCGGACAGCGTTGCCCGCATAAAAAACATCAGATGAAGACGCTAGCCCTGGCATTATTTACTCCATTTATCTTATTTTCCAGCTTTGGTAACGGCACAAATAGTTCATTTATTTCGAAAAAAACAATGTCAGATACCTATTTAAGATTAATACCTACCAAACCTGATTTTATTCCGGACAAACCCCATCAGGATAACGGAAAAGCATTCTTAAATAGCATTTTCAAAAACACAAAAATAGAGTTCGAAGAGACCACGGATATTGAATTTGTTGATCCCGGTGCAAACTTCGAAACTGTATCTTGTAATTATTGCGGCCGTATAATTGACAATGAATTTTGGCAGGAAGCCATTGATAAAGCTTATGAAAAACACTTCCAGGTTTTAACTTTTATTACGCCGTGCTGCCATAAAACTACAAGCTTAAACGCCTTAAGGTACCAATGGCCTGCCGGTTTTGCAAAGTTTAGTATATCTGTTTCAAATCCTGCTGGTGATATATCGGCAAATGAACTTTCTGAATTAGAAAAGATATTAGGTACCAATATAGGGAAGATTTGGGCGCACTATTAAACTCACTGTGTTTGGCACCAACAGCTTTGACAACTCTTGAAGACTTACAAAGTCCCCGCTTATCAGTCAAACTTAATTGATTTCGGAGGTTTAGGTGGTGATAATTGCAAATTAACTTCATCTATGCCCTTTTACTGTCACCTTTTGCCCACAACACTTACTTACCAATAAAAAGCGTATCTTTGCAAATAATTACCCGTACGCTTTACGGTTTTGATCACCGACAAACTCTTCAGATCCGCTTATGCTTCGCGTTAGCAAACACATTACATATATTAAATGTCATTCGAAAATTTAAATTTGATTGAGCCTATATTACGGGCTTTAAAAACCGAGGGTTATACAACCCCCACCCCCATACAGGAACAGGCCATACCAATTGTACTGCAACACCGCGACTTGCTGGGCTGCGCACAAACCGGTACCGGCAAAACTGCGGCCTTCGCCATACCAATTTTACAGTTATTGTACCAGGACAGGCTGCAGCATAAAGAACAAAAAACCATAAAGGCGCTTATATTAACCCCAACCCGCGAACTGGCCATACAAATTGACGAAAGCTTTGCCGCTTATGGCAAGCATACCGGCTTAAAACACCTCGTTATTTTCGGCGGCGTATCACAAAACCCACAAACAGAGGCTTTGAGGCGTGGCGTTGATATTTTGGTTGCCACTCCTGGTCGCTTACTGGATTTAATGAACCAGCGTTACGTAAACCTGGAGCACATTAAAATGCTGGTATTGGATGAAGCGGATCGTATGCTGGATATGGGCTTTGTACACGATGTTAAAAAAATTATGGCCAAGGTGCCCTCAAAAAGACAAACCCTGTTTTTTTCGGCTACCATGCCAAACGAGATTCAGCAGTTGGCCAATACCATATTAACCAAGCCCGAAAAGGTGGAGGTTACCCCGGTATCGTCCACTGCGGATACTATACAGCAGTCATTATTTTATGTAGAAAAAAATGATAAAAAATCATTGCTGATACACTTGCTGAAAGATAAAAACATTAAAACCGCCCTGGTATTTACCCGCACTAAACACGGCGCCGATAAAGTGGTTAAAGATTTAATTAAAGTGGGCATTACTGCTGAAGCAATTCACGGCAATAAATCGCAAAATGCACGTCAGCGGGCTTTAACTAATTTTAAAAACCGCACTACCCGTGTTTTAATAGCTACCGATATAGCCGCCCGCGGTATTGATATTGATGAGCTTACCCACGTAATTAATTACGAGCTACCCAACATACCCGAAACCTATGTACACCGCATTGGCCGTACAGGCCGTGCCGGTGCAAGCGGTATAGCGCTATCTTTTTGCGATCAGGAAGAAATAGAATTTTTGAGAGATATCCATAAACTGATAGCTAAACAAATACCTGTTGAGGAAGCACACCCGTACCCGATGACCCCACAAAGCGTTGTTGCCAATAGTCAGGCATCACAAGCAAAAGGTGGGGGCGGCCGAAGCGGTGCGCCCAAACGTGGTCGCGGATTTGGCAGTAGCGGCCGCGGTCGTGGTGGCACAGGTAGTGGTACAAGCGGAAGCGGTGCCGGCAGAGGAAGCAGTGGCGGCGGAAGCGGAATGAGCGGCAGCAGCCGTAACAGTGGCCGTAATGCGCGCAGAGATTAGTTTCGGGTTGATTAAGTTGGACTGGTTGATTGAGTTGGCATTATCATAACTAACTTAATCAACCACTCACTTAATCAACTCAATCTAAATAAAATTGTTAATAAGTTTATAATCTAATTTTTATTAATATATCGTTTTAGCTAACTTTGACTGTTTATTGATTAAACACTATTACTTACCCAATCCCCTGATGTTATTTTCGGCAATGGCCTGGTTAATAATTTCATAGTTTGCACCGGGCCTCGCCGAAATGAATGTATTTTAAGACATTCGCTTAGTAATTTTTAATTTTACCAACATGAATCGTTTAATTAGCCTTTTCAGAAATAAATACTTTTTGGTATCGCTTATCTTTTTGGTATGGATGTTGTTTTTTGATAAAAACGACCTGATTTCGCAATACCAGTATCACCGCCAGGTAAACAAATTAAAACAGGAACAGGAATTTTACGAAAAAGAAACCGCAAAAGTATACAAGGAACTGGACGAGCTAAACTCGAACCCTCAAAAGCTGGAAAAATTTGCCAGGGAAAAATACCTGATGAAAAAAGACAATGAGGACGTTTTTGTGATAGTGCCGGAGAAAAAGAAGTGATTGGAGTGAAAAATAACGCCTGATATTTCCGAAAAACGCTAAATAAAAATAAACAGGCGTAAGTTAATATAGAAGAGACGGAGCTTGGTCCGCCCGCCGCAACCGATTGCACAAATTACAAGTTCTTGAAACCTGAAATTCCCGGAATCGTGTAAATTATCCCCACCTGGCGGGTAATTATTTCCCCAATAAAATACCTTATAAAAAATAAACTGTTATTTTATCATAATAGGCGTGGTGGCAATCGATGGCATCTATTTTGTCTACGGTTGTACGCCCTCTCAAAGGGTTGTTTTTCATAGGTAGATGTAGGGTCGAAATACTGCGAGAGTCTTTCGACCTTTTTTATTAGGTCATTCGCTACACTGTCATTTGCATCGCGTCATTGGGTCATTGGCATATCTTCTATCTTTTTCAGTCACGTTAGTCTCATCAAACCTAAAACTGCCAACAGCTCACTGTAAACTGCAAACTCTCCCTCCCTTGCTCAATAAATTTTGCTATTATTGTTAACGCAAAACCGGGTGTATAAAAAACAGATATTATACCGTATGAAAATAAAAAACCAAATAACTGCTAACGGAGCGAATTTACCGAGGCGGTTGTTTTTACGCTATGCCGGCGCCGGAGCCGCTTCGGTAGGTTTATTGGCTGTAGATGCTTGCCATAAAGATCATAAGGTAGTGCCATTTACAGGTATCGACGTAGGCCAGGGCGATAGCGGGCTGTTTAATTTTACTTATGCTATTAAGCAAGTAGAAGCGGCATTTTACAGTCAGGTTATTTTAACTCCGTATACCGGTATGACCGGCGATGAATTAACGTTGCTTACCGCTATTCGCGATCAGGAAATATTACACTGTTCGTTTTTAAAAGCCACACTTGGTAGCAAGGCGATTATTGCCTTGACACCCGATTTTAGTTCCATTGACTTCACCAACCGGTTAACCGTGCTTTTTGCGGCAAAAAATTTGGAAGATACCGGCGTAAGCGCCCACTGCGGATCGGGATATCTGATTAAGAATCCTGTTTATTTGACCCTTGCGGCAAAAATATTATCAGTTGAAGGACGACATGCAGCTGTAATTGGCAATTTGCTTCAAAACGGTTTTTTTGCGAGCACTGTTGGGTCAAATGGCTTAAATACCAACCTGAGCGTGGCTGATACACTCATAGTTATCAATAAATACCTTAAAAACAAAGTTAGCGCAGTTAGCTTTAACTATGTACTCACATAACCTGCATCGCCGTGAATTTATTCAACATCATAAAAGAAATAGAAACTGCCGACCCGGAGATACATGAGCGCATGAGTCCGCGGCGTGATGCTATTAAAAACATAACCAGTTTTGGCTCGAAAGTAGCCGTTGCTGCATTACCCTTTGCATTTGTCACCCTTTTTAAAAAGGCTTACGGCGCCGTTCCCACCCCTGCAGTAAACGATGTGTTGAACTTTGCGTTAAAGTTAGAATATCTGGAGGCCTATTTTTATAAAACGGCCCTGTCCGTGCCCGGATTGATCATTGACACAGGGTATATCGAAACCATAGGAAATGACGAAAATGGGCATATTGGTGCGTTGCGGCAATTGTTAGGCGACGCTGCGGTTGCCTCACCCCAATTTGACCTTACTGCTAAGGGCGCTTTTCCCGACGTACTATCAAACTACGACACCTTCCTTACCGTTGCCAACATGCTGGAAGATACAGGCGTGCGCGCTTACATAGGCCAGGCAACAAATTTACTGGGTAACCAGTTGTTGTTAATTACTGCATTATCTATCCAGGTGGTTGAGAGCCGCCATGCCGCCGCTATCAGGCAACTGCGCAAATCGCGCGGAGCCGTTATTGAACCCTGGATAACGGGTAGCTCAAGCCTATCGAACGATACAGGTATACCATCATTTAATGCTAATTATGCCGGCGAAAATAATGTGATACAAAACGGTATCGACGTGACCACACTTTCTTCGGCATCCGGATCAACCACGCCCTACGCTGTTGCTACCCAAGCGTTTGACGAACCTTTAACTAAGGAAGCGGTATTAGCGCTTGTTGCACCATTCTTTGCTTAAAAGACTCGTTAAAAAGGCAATCCTATCATAAAAAAGCAGCTATTCTGAGGACAGAATAGCTGCTTTTTTATCTAAGATACTTTGCGTCCGGTTTATCAACGCTGGTCTTTAGGCGCTGGCTTTTGTTTCTGCGGGCGCTTCTGCTGCTGCTGTTGTTGCGCTTGTTGTAACTGGCGCTGCTGTGCCTGCTGTTGGCGCTGTTGTGCTTGTTGCTGTTGGCGCTGTTGTGCCGCTTGTTGCTGCTGAGCCTGCTGCTGTTGGCGCTGTTGTGCTGCTTGCTGCTGCTGAGCCTGCTGTTGTTGGCGTTGTTGTGCTGCTTGTTGTTGTTGCTGTTGCTGCGCTTGTTGTTGCTGCCGCTGTTGTTGTTGCGCTTGTTGCAGTTGGGCCTGTTGCTGTTGGCGCTGTTGTTGTTGCGCTTGTTGCAGTTGGCGCTGTTGAGCCGCCTGTTGTTGTTGGGCCTTTTCCTGTTGGCGTTGTTGGTCCTGTTGTTGACGTTGTTGTATCTGCTGGGTTTGCTGAGCCTTTTGCTGTTGGCGTTGTTGGTCCTGCTGGGTTTGCTGAGCCTTTTGCTGTTGGCGTTGTTGATCTTGTTGCTGGCGTTGTTGTGCCTGCTGCTGTTGTTGTGCCTGCTGGGTTTGCTGAGCCTTTTGCTGTTGGCGTTGCTGTGCCTGCTGGGTTTGCTGGGCCTTTTGTTGTTGGCGTTGTTGGTCCTGTTGCTGGCGTTGTTGTGCCTGCTGGGTTTGCTGAGCCTTTTGCTGTTGGCGTTGTTGGTCTTGTTGCTGGCGTTGTTGTGCCTGCTGCTGTTGTTGAGTTTGCCGCTGGACAGGACTATTGCCGGGCCTGGCATTAACGTGTACCACTTTGTTGTCAGGAGCTGTAGCTCTTGCAACAACCGCCAGCCGCGATGCATTACTATGATTAAATGCCGGTGCGCCAGTGTTGCCGCGCCGGGCGATAGCCAAATTAGGATTTTGCCGTTTATAAGCCATCGCATCAACTGCTCGTGAAGGGTGAGCATTTGGAGCCGTATTAACCGCGGGGCGATAAATATTAACCCTATTATTATTTACGAGCGTAGCGCCAGGCCGGTTAACATTATTAATAGTATAAACCCTAACGTTTTGATGCGTTACCTGCCTTATTTCCTGCTGGCGGGGGCCAGCTATATAAGTTACATTATTGTTAACATAGGTATTATTAATAATGGTTGTATTATGTATGATAGTAACTGCGCGCGAATGCGGCACATAATAATTATAAACATTAGGCCTATTAATATAGGCCTGAGGAGCACAAACCCAATAATTATCAGGCACATGGTAGCTTCTGCCTATTGATATACTAATACTTATTCCTGGTAGCAGCGGAGCCCAACCGTAGTATCCTCCGCCATGACGCCAGCTCACCCATGCAGGAGCCCAGTGATGGCCGGGTATCCATTCCCAACCATAATAGTCATCATAACGCCATCGACCGTAGTGAAAGGTGGCCCAACCCCATGGGTAATCAGATACCCAGGTATTGCCGTAATCGGTTAATACCCAATGCCCACGGCTTGCATAGGGTCTAAAATCGTCCTCAGCATCCGGTACCCAAACATTTCCATATTGTGGGTCGCTTACCCAGGTGCCGTAAGGTTGCAGGTCGTCATAAAATTCCTGATCAGAAATGTAGGAGCCCTCCTGAGCTTTAGTTATTTGGGGGGTAGCCGTCATCAGCGAAATTACAAATACGCCAATAACCAATATCTTATTTATTATTTTCATATCAATTATAAATTAAAGCATCAGCTTATATCATAAATAACATAAGTAATAATACCGTGGAATTGTTTCAAGTAACAAACATGATTTTAACTTTCGAGGGCTGATTACTTTCCCCTAATCGTTATTTTTACCTACAATTGTTTTACAACTATTTTAAATTAAATAGCTTTGCCAAAATTTAAATAAACCATATGAGCAACGTAAATATCCCACGGCTTGATTTGAATTTATACATAAACGGTAGTGAAAATGAACGCAAACAATTTTCGGACGATATCGGGAAAGCTTTTAACGAAACCGGTTTTGTTACCATAACCAACCATGGTTTAGATAAGGCGTTGATTGATAAATTGTATGAAGATGTAAAAGCACTTTTTGCCCTGCCCGACGCGGTAAAGGAAAAATATGAAAAGCCCGAACTGGCCGGTCAGCGGGGTTACACCAGCAAAGGCAAAGAAACGGCCAAAGGTTTTACCGCACCCGATTTAAAGGAATTTTGGCAGATAGGTCAAACTGTGCTTGATAATGATGCGGTAAAAGCTGATTATCCGGATAACCTGCTGGTTGATGAACTGCCATCGTTTAACGCTACCACGCTGGAGGTTTATCAAAAACTGGAATCGGCAGGTATACATTTACTGGAAGCCATTTCGGTATACCTTGGTTTGCCCGAAGGCTATTTTGACGATAAAGTACACAACGGCAACTCTATTTTACGTACGCTTCACTATTTCCCTATTACCAATCCTGATGCGTTGCCGGATGATGCGGTACGTGCAGGAGCGCACGAGGATATTAACCTGATTACCCTATTAATTGGCGCCAGCGCTGATGGTCTTGAACTGCTAACCCGCGAAAATACCTGGTTCCCGGTAAAAGCATTCGGCGAAGACCTTGTGGTTAACGTGGGCGATATGTTACAGCGTTTAACCAATAACAAATTAAAATCGACCACGCACCGCGTAGTAAACCCGCCGCGCGAGCTAATGCAATATTCACGCTACTCGGTGCCGTTTTTCCTTCACCCAAAAGCAACAATGAGTTTGGCCTGTTTACCATCGTGTATTGATGCCGAAAACCCAAAACACTACGAAGACATTACCGCCGGCGAATACCTGGATGAGCGACTGAGAGAGATAGGATTGAAGAAATAGAAGAGAGTCCGGAAAGTCGGAAAAGTCAGTAAAGTACGAAAGAAGCTGCAATGAGTTGCTGTTGACAAGGACGCAACATACAGGGGTTTGATGGTTATTATTCTCCCGGTCTTCCGTACTTTACTGACTTTTCGGACTTTTCCGACTTTCCGAACTAAAAATATTATGTTTGCGCCCATGAAACAAAATTTGTTTGTTTACAACACTTTAACACGCAAAAAAGAAAAATTTGAGCCCATTGCCCCTCCGCATGTGGGTATGTATGTTTGCGGTCCTACGGTTTACAGCGATGTTCACTTAGGCAATTGCCGTACCTATATTTCGTTTGATCTGATTTTCCGTTACCTTACGTTTTTGGGTTACAAAGTGCGCTATGTGCGCAATATAACCGATGCGGGCCATTTAGAAGGTGATGCCGGCGACGAAGGTGAGGATAAAATATCCAAAAAAGCCAAACTGGCCCAATTGGAGCCTATGGAAATTGTACAGAAGTATTCCGTTGGTTTTCACGAGGTGATGCAGATATTCAATGTATTGCCGCCAAGTATTGAGCCCACTGCTACCGGCCATATTATCGAGCAAATAGAACTGGTAAAAACCATATTGGCCAAAGGCTACGCCTACGAAGTTGATGGCTCTATTTATTTTGATGTTGAAAAATATAACGCCACGCAGGATTACGGCATTTTAAATGGCCGC
>JABDBM010000014.1 GCA_013288685.1 Bacteroidota bacterium
GAATATTGGCCATCAGTCTTGAACCAAAATAGCCGCCCAAAACGGTATTTAAAACCTGTAAAGCCGGAAAATCGGGATGTGTGCGGTTTACTACCGGCAAACCCATCCGGATAGCCGATTGCAGTGCATCAGGCTTTTCGGTAAAATAAAAATGTTCGGCGGCATGTTTAATTTCGGGTTGGGTGGTATCACCGGTTTCGCCGATGTTTGTCCACTCCGTATCAAATGCGGTGGTGATCAGTTCCAAAATTTGGGGCTCAATCTTCCCGGCAATAATGATAGTGCAATTTGATGGCTGATACATTTGTTTAAAATGGGTCAGCATATCCTCACGGTGCAGGGTTTTATAAGTTTCAGTATCCGCACCCAGGCCGTATAGGGTATCGCCATACAAGGCTTTATTAAAAGTGCGGCGCGCTACCACATCATTTTTTTGCAGACTTACCTGTAATTTTTGCTGTTGGTTGCGGATATAGGTTTCCAGCTCCCTTTCGGGGAAAATAGAATTGGTTAAAATATCTTTTATCACCGGCAAGGTATGCTGCAAATGCTTGTTTAAGCTGTACAGCGTTACCAGCGATTGATCATAACCATAGTCAACTTGCAAAAAAGCGCCGTAAAAGTCCACCTTATCGGCAATTTGTGCCGAAGTTAAAGTATGGGTACCCTCGGTTAGCATGGTGTTTACCGCTGTATTTAATAGTGGTTTGCCGCCGTTATAGCGCTGGTTGGCAAATATCCATTCAATACGCACCAGCTCGGCATCACCGCTGTTAAAACAAAATATATTGCAACCGTTCCCAAGTTTTTGATGCTCCGGGCGGATGAGGTTGATATTATCGATAGCCCTGAATTCGGGGGCGGTTTTCCTGTGTAGTTGGTTCATTAGTTCATTGGTTGACTCGAATTTTTGGAATTAATTGAATTAACTGAATTTGTTCCGCTAATTTTCAATCTTTTAAATTCCAAAAATTCTTAAATTCCATAAATTCGAGTTAGGCTTTCTCCGCCAAATAAATCATTGTTGATGAATTATCCTTGCGGAACATTTTATTGGCCAGCTCTTTTATTTGTGCTGCTGTTACGGCCAGGTATTTTTCGGTTTCGTGGTTTAGCATATCAGCATCGCCTAACAGCTCAAACTGCGCCAGGTTCATTGCTTTATCCAGCAAAGCCATCTCCGAAAATATCATGGTCGACTCGGTTTTGTTTTGCACTTTGGTAAGTTCCGCAACCGGCACATCTATCGTTTTCAACACTTCCAATTCCTCCCAAATGGCGGCTTCGGCTTGTTCAATGGTTATATTTTCAAGTGGTTTGCCTTCAAATACAAACAGGCCCTTATCCAAACTGCCGGTCATATAAGCATGCACTTCGCTAAATATTTGTTTTTCTTTAACCAAATTTCGGTACAAACGCGATGAACTGCCGCGGGAGAGAATATCAGACATCAATTCAGCCACGTAATACGATTCATCCAAACGGTCGGCCATCTGGAAGGCAATGTATACGTCATCCAGGGGAACCTTTGCGGTAACGGTTAAGCGGCGTTCTTCGTGTTGCTCGGCTTCCTGAGGTAAATTGCGGTGATATTTTTCACCTGCCGGTATCGGCACGAACCATTTTTCCGCCAGTTGCTTAACATCTTCGGTTTTTACATTACCTCCTACTACCATAATGGCGTTTTGCGGATTGTAATGTTTTTTGAAGAAGGCTTTTACATCCTCCATTTTTGCATCCTCAATATGCTTCAACTCCTTGCCGATAGTAGCCCATTGATAAGAGTGCGTTTTATACGCCAGAGGCCGCAATTTGAGCCAAACATCGCCGTAAGGCTGATTTAAATAGCGTTGCTTAAACTCTTCAATCACTACGGCGCGCTGCACATCCAAACTTTTTTTACTGAAAGCCAGGCTCAGCATGCGGTCGCTTTCGAGCCAAAAGGCAGTTTCGATATTTGCTGATGGCAGGGTGATGTAGTAGTTGGTAATATCGTTACTGGTGAAAGCGTTGTTCTCCCCTCCTACCCGTTGCAAAGGCTGGTCGTAATCAGGAATGTTTACCGAACCACCAAACATCAGGTGCTCAAAAAGGTGGGCAAAACCGGTTTGCTCCGGGTTTTCGTCGCGGGCGCCAACATCATATAATATATTAAGCACCGCCATCGGTGTAGTATTATCTTCGTGCACAATAACCCGCAGGCCGTTGCTTAATGTAAAGCGATTGAATTTAACCATGTATTAAACTTATTTAAAACGGAAAGCAAAGGTAGAATTTTTGTTGATAGCGATTCAATTTGAAAATGTGTTAATTTGATGATTTGAAAACTATGGACAAATTCCATAATTTTCAAATTCTCACATCTTCAAATTTTCAAATTAAGGATGATTACCCGCGACGAACTCATCAAGCAAATAACCGGCACTATTGGTAAAACCAAGGTATTGACGCTTAGCCGGATTTTAGATGAAGAAAAATTTGCTTTACGCGATTTAGCGGACCTAACTTTTAATACCGACAGAGATATAGCTTTTCGCTCGGCGTGGATATTGGAAAATATGTTTCTGAAAGAACCGGCGCGGTATGAAGCCGATTTGGAATATTTGCTTTCGCGGATAAAGGACGTAAAACACGAAAGCTGCAAAAGACACTATGCCAAAATATTAATGCATATTACTGCCAAAAAAAGCACCCATTGTAATTAAACAAAAATTAGAGCAGCTTGACCTTGAACCTGCGGTTGAGCAATGTTTCGACTGGATGATTGACCCAAAAGCCAAAATAGCTATAAAAGTATTTGCCAGCGAAGCATTGTTTAACCTGCGTGGGCGATACCCCTGGATTGAAGAGGAGTTGGCCAATCAAATTCAGTTTTTAATGCGGAACGGAACAGCGGCCATTCAAAGCCGGGGCAAAAAACTGCTGGCTTTGCTATGAATGCGTTATTTTTAGTAATTTCTGCAAATCCCGCTTTTTATTTTAGTATTTTTTGCAAATGACAGATGTCATCGTCGCATTAATTGCAAAAAATACTAAATAACCTCATCTAAAATCTAACATAAGCATTAACTACCATAAATTAAGTGTATGTGCCTGTAAATCAATTATAAAATTGCAATTTCTACCGGTAAGTTTGGTAAGCAAACAAAGTCAAAACCATAAACACTTTTATCATGAAAAATCTTGCTTTATCCCTACTATTTGCCATCGGTACTTTACACCTTGCATTGGCGCAAACATCGCTCTCAGGCAAAACAGATTCAACCGATCAATTTAAAAACTATGTTTTTGCCGAAATTGGCGGCGCATCATTTTTAGGAATTTCGGCCAATTACGAACGGTTTTTATCGCAAAATCCAGGCGGGTTAAGCATCCGCGCCGGTATACCCGATATTTTTGGCGATAATGATAAATTTTACGCAGCTGTTCCGCTGGGCATTTCGTACAACATCTCCATCTCAAAAAACCATCACAACTTTGTTGAGCTGGGCGGCACCTACACCTTTATGCTGGGCAACGATTATTATATAGACAGCGAGTATAAAAAAAATGAACTTTTGATGGGTATAATTGGCTGGCGGCATACCAACGCATCGGGCAAAATACAAATAAGGCTAACCCTTGCGCCCTACATTCATTCCATAAACGACAAGGATACATTCAATATTCCCTGGTTTGGGTTTAGTATTGGAAGAAGGTTCTGAGGGGAGTTCATCGTTGATAGTTCATGGCCGCTCCGGGAAAAGTTCATGGCTCATAGTTCATTCCTGCTGGCTTCCTGCTATGAACTATGAACCATGAACTTCCACTTAAATGGTCGGCCTGTCCTCCGCATGTAAATTATGGCTTACCTGGTGGTGATGCAACTTAGCTTCTATAGCGGATGAACTGTCGTTGGCGTACGTTCCAAACGCATTAATGAGCACGCCTTTTATATTATACTTGCGCGAGGTTACCGCATAAACTATCGACATATCCGATGGGTTGCTTGCGCCTTCAAAACGATGAAACTCGTCGATTTCGAAATCATCAGGCGTCATTTGGATATTTTTTTCTTTGTCGTCAACTGTATCGCCCTCAAGGCTCAGGTTTTCGGTATAACCTCTCTTCATCAAATCGTTAGTGGCTTCCACTAAATTATTATATGTTTTCATGGTGATTGTTGCTTTAGCGAGCAATTAATTGGCTAATTGCTGTTAATGAATAACCATAAAACCCTGTGGTTGTTTGCTTACGGGTTATCAATATTAAACAATGCACAATAATTAATAAAAATGGCTAATTGTTAATAACAATTGCAGTAAAACTATACTTTTATTACAATTGTTATATTATATTTGAGACATTGGTAAAAATAAGAGCATAATGCAAAAATTGCCCTCGTGACAGAATTTCAGCCCCTTTTCGATCTTTCGCCTGATCCGTTATGCTTGTTGGCGACAAACGGACATTTTAAATTGGTAAATAAAAGTTTTGAGGAAGCCACCGGTTATTCCGGCGGAGAATTAACAGCCCTCAATTTTTTTGAAGCCCTTCATCACGACGATCAGCATCACATTATCAGCAAACTCGGCTCGTTATCAACTAATGCCACCTATGGGTTCGAGGGGCGCTTTCGTAATACTCAAAATGGGTATCACTGGTTTTTGTGGAATATAAAAAAGCTCCCAGACGATACTTTTTATGGGTCGGCCAGGAATATAACTCAATATAAAAAACAAGGAACAGCGCAATCGTTTATCGTATCGGATGAGAATTATAAACTGCTGTTTTATTCAAATCCGCTGCCTATTGTGATTTATGATATGGGATCGTTGGCTATTATTGATGTTAATACGATGGCCTCTGAGTTGTATGGATACAGCCGCGAGGAATTCATTAAATTAACGGTGAAGGATGTTCGCCCGCCAAAAGAAGTGCCGCTAATAATTAAAGCTATTAAAAACCGGGTATATAATCCGGATATAAAAAACTTAGGCATCTGGAACCATCTGAAAAAAAATGGTGACCCGATTAAGGTGGAGGTGATTGGCCATTCCATTAACTATATGGGCCGCCATTGTATGATTGTGGTATGTAATGATATTACCGCACAATCAAACACATTGCGATCACTTGAACAAAGTATTGAACGGTTTGAATATGCTACCGAGGCCACCTCGGATATTATTTGGGACTGGGACCTGGAAACTAACGAAGTTTACTATTCCAATAACATGCAAAAATCGTTTGGCCATACGCCCGGCCGCAATGTTGGCGACATGCGCTTTTTTGCCCGGCATGTACACCCCGAAGATAAAGAACGCGTAGTGCTTTACCCCGAAAAGGTTAAAAACGGCACTCAAAAATACTGGACCGAAAAATACCGTTTCAGAAAAGCAGACGGTGAATATGCGTATGTGCTTGATAAAGGGATTGTTATACGTAATGAAAATGGCATTGGCATCCGCATGATTGGCGCCATGCAGGATATTACTGAATTAAAAAATAATGAGCTGCACATTGCCGAACAAAATGACCGCCTTATTGAAATAGCGCAGTTAAACGCCCACCAAACCCGCCGGCCGGTTGCTACCATTTTAGGCTTAATTAACCTGATAGATAAAGCAACTATTACTGATAATGACACCCTTGAGGCCCTGAACCATTTGGATACCGCCATTAATGAACTGGATATGGTAATCAGGAGGATTATTTACAGGACGGTAGATTGAAGGGGAGAGTTGATCGGTTTAAAACGCAAAAAGGCAGCCCATGGGCTGCCTTTAAACATATAACATTTAATTGGCGTATTGCATTCATCTAACTTAACCAACTCAATCAACTTACCCTACCAACGCCTCATTCAAAAACACAAACTTGTTATCAAACATATCCAGCTTTATCTTGCTATCCTTATCCACCTTACCGGCTAATATTTGTTTTGATAACTCATTCAATATCCGTTTCTGGATAACACGTTTTAGCGGACGGGCGCCTAATTGCGGATCGTAGCCTAATTGGGCCAGCCAGTCTAAGGCTTCTTCGCTGGCATCAATAGTTACGCCCATATCGGCCAGGGTGTGTTGCACCTGTTTAAACTGCAGTTTTACAATTTCGGTTATCTCATCGCGGCTAAGCGGCGTAAACATAATGATCTCGTCGATGCGGTTTAAAAATTCCGGACGAATGGTTTTCCGCAACAGCTCGAACAGTTGGTTTTTGGTTTTAGCCATTACCTCGTCCTTGTTGTACTCTTCATACTCCTGGAAGTTTTCCTGGATAATGTTCGACCCGATGTTGGAGGTCATGATGATGATGGTATTTTTAAAATTCACCACGCGGCCTTTGTTATCGGTTAAGCGGCCGTCATCCAATACCTGCAGCAATATGTTAAATACATCCGGATGGGCCTTTTCAATTTCATCCAGCAATACCACGCTGTAAGGTTTACGCCTTACTGCTTCGGTTAATTGCCCGCCTTCATCATAGCCCACATAGCCCGGCGGCGCACCTATCAACCTTGAAACCGCATGACGCTCCTGGTATTCCGACATATCAATCCTGATCATAGCGCCTTCGTCGTTAAACAGGTATTCGGCCAGGGCTTTTGCCAGTTCGGTTTTACCTACGCCGGTGGTGCCTAAAAATATAAACGAACCTATTGGCTTGCGTTTATCCTGCAAACCGGCACGGCTGCGGCGTATAGCATCACTTATGGCTTCAATTGCTTCCTCCTGTCCTGCTACACGTTTGTGCAGTTCTTCTTCCAGGTGAAGCAGTTTTTCGCGTTCGCTTTGTATCATTTTAGCAACCGGGATACCGGTCCAGCGCGAAACTACACCGGCAATATCGTCGGCTGTAACTTCTTCTTTTAGCATCCGGCTGTCGCTTTGGTTTGCTAACAGTGCGGCCTTCAGGTCTTCTACTTCCTGCTGCGCTTTTACTATAGTGCCATAGCGTAATTCGGCCACCCGGCCGTAATCTCCGGCACGTTCGGCCTGCTCAGCTTCTAACTTGTAGTTTTCAATCAGTTCCACCTTTAGGTTTACGCCATCCACCAAATCTTTTTCCGCCTGCCATTTGGCGCGTAACGAATTACGCTCGGCCGACAAATTGGCTATCTCGCCATCCAGCTCTTTTTCTCTTTTAGTATCTTTTTCGCGTTTAATGGCTTCACGTTCAATTTCCAGCTGCATTATTCGGCGTTCAATTTCGTCAACCACTTCGGGCACCGAATCCATTTCGATACGCAGTTTTGAGGCTGCTTCATCCATCAGGTCAATCGCTTTATCGGGCAAAAACCTGTCGGATATATAGCGTTGCGACATTTCCACAGCAGCAATAATTGCCTCGTCTTTAATACGCACCTTGTGATGGGTTTCGTAGCGTTCTTTCAAACCACGTAAAATGGATATCGCATCGGCAGCATCCGGTTCACCTACCAGCACCATCTGGAAACGACGCTCCAGGGCTTTATCCTTTTCTATATATTTTTGATACTCGTTTAAAGTAGTTGCGCCTATCGCCCTCAACTCGCCGCGGGCCAGTGCTGGCTTTAATATATTGGCAGCGTCCATGGCGCCTTCACCACCACCAGCGCCAACAAGGGTATGTATTTCGTCGATAAACAAAACTATCTCGCCATCTGCCTGGGTAACTTCTTTTATTACCGCTTTCAGGCGTTCTTCAAATTCGCCTTTATATTTGGCCCCGGCTATCAATGCCCCCATATCCAGCGAGTAAACAGTTTTGGTTTTCAAACTTTCGGGAACGTCGCCTTTAATAATGCGGAAGGCAATACCCTCAGCAATGGCCGTTTTACCTACACCTGGTTCGCCCACCAGTATCGGGTTGTTTTTGGTACGGCGCGAAAGTATCTGTATTACCCGCCTTATTTCCTCATCGCGGCCAATTACCGGGTCTAACTTACCCGATTCGGCGTATTCGTTCAAATCGCGGGCGTATTTATTAAGCGCATTATAAGTGGCTTCAGCATTCTGACCGGTTACTTTATTATCGCCGCGTAATGCTACTATTGCTTTTTTAAGATCCTTTTCGTTTACGCCATAATCCTTTAACGCGGCGCTGGTTTTATCGCCAACGGCTAATACGCCCAGCAAAATATGTTCAACCGATACAAATTCGTCTTTAAATTCTTTTAGATAACCCTGCGCTTTTTGCAGCACCGAGTTTGCGCCCGATGACAAGTAAATATTGCTCCCACTTACTTTAGGGAACGAGCCGATCTGCTCATCGAGCGTTTCGCTTAAACGATTGACATTTACGTTTAACTTTTTTAACAGGTAAGTTATCACGTTTTCGTCAACCAGCATCAACGCTTTAAGCAGATGTGCTGTTTCGATAGCCTGTTGCTGGCTACCGGCTGCAATCTCTGAAGCTTTTTGCACAGCCTCCTGAGCTTTTATGGTAAAGTTGTTAAAATTCATGATGTGTCTTTTTATGTATGAACCGGAATTTTTGGAATTAGCAGAATTTTTAGAATTCAGTTAGTTTCTTCAAATTCCATAAATTCTTTAATTCCCCCAAATTCGAGTTCAGGCATCATCCTCAAATCACCTGCCACTGTTTTCCAAACGATAAATTGTCATTCCAAAACAAATTCACAGGTTATTTTGTCATAGCGCTGATATCGTGGTTTTTATTACAAAACTTAATTAAATAATTATATTTTTGCTCAACCTATGTAATATTAAACAATTTGGAAACCCATCTTTTTAAAAATCTTCCCGGTAGATATAAAACCATTTACCGCAATTACTATACAGGCCAAAATCTGGTATCGGTTAAGATAGGCAGTATTATCTTTCTGATACTAAATGTGTTAATAAGACTGCTTTATGCTATCTTTCCACTCAGTTTAACCCGTGCCGAAAATTTCCCCGAGTTTAATGTCGCCAATTGGATTTTTATTGGTACCGGCCTTATTTTTTATATCTGTAGTGTTCTATTGCTCGATCAGTATAAGAAAGACCGGAAAGCTACTGCCATAATGGCGTTGTTTATTTTCGCATTTGCACTTCATATCATCTTTTGCGGTATGTTTTCGAGCTTTATTGCTACCGGCGACCCGCTAAATTCATTAACGCTGTATTTAATAGGGCTTACTGTAATTAGTTTACTATGCGTTTTTGAATATTTTGAAACGCTGATGCTTACCATCGGCGCCGAACTTTTGTTTACCGCCCTGTTACTTATTGGCCATGCCGACCCCACGACGATGCTTTATAACCAGCTGATGTCGGCAATTTTATTGGGAGGCTTCTTTTTAATTTCGAGATATTTTTTTACGTATAAAGCTAACTACTACTTCCAGCTTATTGAAATTAAAGAAAAAAATACGGAGATTGAACGGGCGAGCGAGTTTAAAAGCCAGTTATTGGGTACTGTAGCGCACGACTTACGCAACCCTATTGCAGCGGTAGAATCAATTGCCATGTTAATGGAAATGGACGATATTGATGCCGATACACAGGAAAATTTGAATTTAATAAAAGCATCGTGCACTAAAGCGCGTACGATTATAGAAGACTTACTGGAATCGGCCCGAAACGAAAATACCCTGGAATTTAAAACCCAAAGAACGGAGCTGAACACCTTTTTACTAAACACTGTTGAAAGCTGGAAAGTGCAAAAGAGTACCAATAACCTGGAAGTGCTGAGTTTAGTAAGTCCGGCTTATGTGATGATTAACCACGAGAAATTTCAACGGGTTTTGGATAACCTGATTGGCAACGCCCTCAAATTTTCGAAAGAAAGAAGCAAAGTAGAAGTAGTTTTAACAAAAAAAGACGACGATATTGTTATAGAAATAAAAGATAAAGGAATAGGGATTCCCAAAGACAAAATCTCAATAATTTTTAACCCATTTACCAAAGCTGGCCGTACCGGCCTGAAAGGGGAGCAATCAACCGGCCTGGGATTAAGCATTGTAAAACAGATAGTTGAGAAGCACAAAGGCAAAATTGAAGCAGAAAGCGAAGAAGGAAAAGGATCAACGTTTAGGATTGTGTTGCCTGCTTCGTAGAGATTAGAGGTTGGAGATTAGAGATTAGGATAGGGGCTCGTTCCGACTAATCTCTAATCTCCAACCTCTAATCTCCCCTCATAAATCCACCCCGTTTAAATCTTTTACATCGTATAATTTATCGTTAAACGTGAAACGGCAAGTGTCTGTTTTAAGGATGCCTTTTTTGTTTTTTGCTTTGTATATAAGGCTCACATCCCAGCCTACCAAAATGTTATGATAAGTTTGCGTGCGGTTTTTTATCACAGCATCCATTTTCGCCGCTTCTGCCATGTTCTTTTCGTCGATCAGGCTATCGCGCATGTTTTTAAGATTGGCGTATGCCCGGGTATCAATAAATGAAGTGTAAATACTATCCGGCTTTAAAAACCTGATGGTATCAACCGATGCCGGGTAGGGCACATTTTTCTTTAAGTATTCAATAGCATTCAGTTTATAGCTTGTTTTGTGGCATGCCGATAAGCTGAATGCAATAACTGCGATGAGTACGGTTCTCTTCATGGGTGCAAAGATAGGGAAAGGAGTCCGAAAGTCGGAAAAGTCCGGAAAGTCTGGAAAGTCTTTTTTCTTTGTCATCCTGAGCGCGAGCGAAGGATCTTCTGCGACATGCATGGCGGACTACGCATGGCGTAAAGTTGACTCACCCCCGACCTTCGCTGCGCTCGGCCACCCCCTCTCTACTGCGTAGAGAGGGGGAAGGAAATTGAATTCTTCCTCCCCCGAAATGACTCAATGACCAAATGACTCAATGACCAAAAAACGCCAGCGTAAGAGCCCATGCCTCTTTTGAGGCCTTTTCGTTATACGACGGTCGTTCGTCGCAGAAAAAGGCGTGATCGGCGTAGGATATTTTCACGTTGGTGTAGTCCTTACCGGCAGCGTCCATGGCCTGGGTAACAGCATCAATTTGATCCTGACCGATGTGTTTATCCAACCCACCCCAAAAAAACAGGTGCGGACCGCTTACAGTTGATGCCATGTGCGCTACCTGTTTAATGTTGCCGCCGTAATAGCTGGCCGCTGCCTTTAATGGTAAAACCGCATTGGCTACAAAGCTCACCCTGCCGCCCAGGCAATAGCCTACACTAAATATATTTTCGGGCTTTACCAGGTCGTGGTGGCGGAGCCAGTGATAGCTGGCTTTAAGATCGGCTTCCATATTCTCTACCGTCATGGCGTTATAGTGGGGTGTTACGGATGCAAAATCTCCATAAGTGCCTTCAAAATAAGGGGGCGCGGTACGGTGAAATATTTCGGGGGCTATTACAACGTAACCCTGCGCGGCAAAGCGGTCGGCCACATCGCGGATGTGGTGATTTACGCCGTAGGCTTCCTGTATCAAAATTAATCCGGGCGAATTGTGTCCAACTGCGCCTTCGGGGATAGCGGTATAGGCCTCCATATCTGTGCCATCAGCTATTTTGAGGTTTACATATTTTTCCATGGTCAAGTTTAAGGATTGTTGGGGAGAATTGGGCTTGGGGGGGATTGTAAATTTATGGATACGGATTTTCTTAAGGGCCATAGGCCCGAGACATATTGTAGCCACGGGTTTCAACCCGTGGACTGACAAAACAGACGCGAAAGTACCATCGGCACGGCCCATATTTTGTACAAATCCCGTTGTTGATAATTCATTCTAACAACCTACCGCGCTTTGCTAACATGGCCCGAACCTACGGTTCTCCATCGCTTTTTCTTTTTTTTTCCACGGGTTAAAACCCGTGGCTACAATACCGAGGCTATGCCTCTTTTTTCAGTTGAAAAAATCGTGATAGTCCAACGCTATTCAGCTTTTTTTGCCTTTAGTGTTGTCGTCAACAAACCCAGATGATTGTGAAACGCTTTTGCAGATGCTTTACCCGGCATCCGTTGCCTGTTGCTGACAACACCAACAACGGCGGAAATTTATGATACTTATACTGTTCAAAATAATCCTTCAATTTTAAATATCGGCGTTCTTTCAATTGAACTATTTTTTGTTAACTATGTCAGTGTGTTGCACCTAATATACTTTAGCCTTATGTCTTTAAAATACATCTTATTTATCCTTCTAACTTTCGCAGCAATCAACGCGAGTGCTCAAATTTTCATAAATGCCGATTCTAATCAAATCAAAAAAGAAATGCGATTAAGAAGTGCCGGGTTATACAAAAATTTCGTAGAAAAAGATATCGAAACGCGCGGCTATTACCGTAAAATGGTTTTTCGGTTTCCTTCGCCTCCTGAAGGAAATGCTTGTTTAATGAGAATAACATTCTTTTTCACACATCAAGGTAAATGCTTTAAGTATTATGAGTCCTATTGGGGACGTGGTTTGTTAGAGGATACCATAAAACGGTTTGACAAACACGCTAACGGACTAAACCGAGTGAAGGGCTGTTTAAGATGGGTAAGTCCCGATGGAAAATTTGAAGCGAGTATAGATTCGCAAAGGGTAGGTAATAGTGAGATATATTCAGTGTATAATTTGAAAATAAAAAATTTACTGCCCTAAGTCACAATCCTGCTAAAATCAAAGCCTTTTAAAATTCCCTTTGTACCTTGCCCAAAAAACATCACAACTATGGACTATATAAGATTTGGCAACACCGGCATGATAGTTTCCAAAATATGCCTCGGCACCATGACCTACGGCAAACCTACCGAACGCTGGCCCTGGGCCTTAAACGAAGCGGACAGCCGTCCTTTTATTAAAAAAGCACTTGAACTGGGCATCAATTTTTTTGATACTGCCGATGTATACGCCGATGGCGCAAGCGAGGAAGTAGTAGGCAAAGCGTTAAAAGATTTTGCTAAACGTGATGAAGTAGTATTGGCCACCAAGGTATTTAATGCCATGGGTCCCGGACCGAATGACAAGGGCCTGTCGCGCAAGCATATCATGAGCGCCATCGACGCCAGTTTGAAGCGTTTGGGCACCGATTATGTTGATTTGTACCAGATACACCGCTGGGATTATCAAACGCCTATTGAAGAAACTATGGAGGCATTGCACGATGTGGTGAAAGCCGGGAAGGCGCGATATATCGGCGCGTCGTCCATGTGGAGCTGGCAGTTTGCACAGGCTTTATATGTTGCCGATTTACATGGGTGGACAAGGTTTGTATCCATGCAGCCGCATTATAACCTGGTTTACCGCGAGGAAGAACGCGAAATGATCCCACTTTGTAAGGATCAAAAGATAGCGGTGATCCCCTGGTCGCCATTGGCGAGGGGGTTGTTAACCCGCAAATTAACCCCGGAGCGCAACGAAACCGAGCGTGCGCGTACGGATGCCTTCGGTCAAAAAATATACGGGGCAGATAATGATTTTGATATAGTAACCCGTCTTAATAAAATCGCAGAAGAACGGGGACTGCCTAATGCACAAATAGCGATGGCCTGGATGCTGGGCAAACCTTATATCACTTCGCCCATTGTTGGGGCAAGCAAACCGGGGCATTTGGAGGATGCGGTTGCAGCGCTGTCGGTTAAGTTAACTGATGATGAGGTTAAACAGTTAGAAGAGCTTTATGAGCCGCATAGGGTGGTGGGGTTTGAGTAAATGACGCCAAAACTATTGAAGAATACGTCATGCTGAATTTATTTCAGCACCCCACAGATAGGTAGCCCACAATCAGGTGTACGCATTACCTGACCGCTTGAAAGGTAGGCTGCATACCTGTATATGGATTACCTGTATATGGGGTGCCGAAATAAATTCGGCATGACATTCGTTCTTATTCCCTCGGATCAACCAATTGCTGCAGCCAAACTTTGTAAAATGAATGTTCGGTTCCATTACCTGCCGAGGCATAATCGCAAAGCGTAATGGTTACCGGTCCTGAGCCATTTTCGGTGTACGACTCGGGCATAAAGCTGGCTTTAAATACCATGTTAGCACCGCCATCGGGCGTGGTGACATTAAGGTCTATATATCCCTGTTTATTTACCACCGGCTTTAAAACGGATTCAATACTGGCGCCTTCAAACCGCGAATCCCTGGCTAAAACGATGGGGCCTCGTATAATCGCCACACTATGCGGATTTGTACCTGTCTCCTCTACCCTGCCGCGAAAATCCAGTTCCAATGATATTTTATCGCCGGTTTTCCAAACGTGCTTTATTTTGGCGTATTGGCCGGGTTGCAAATCATTAATAGCCTCGCCGTTTACGGTTAGTTTATTAACTTTACTCCAGTTGGGAATACGTAAACCAATTTCCATTTCTTCCGGTTTAGCCAAATTTATATCTAAATTGATACTCCCCGATTGCGGGTAATCGGTGTGCTGGTTTAAAATAACCTTTTGGCCCTGCGGTGTTTTCAAGGTATACGCACCATCTGCATAGTAATTAACTTGTAAGCCTTCCTTTCTGCTCATCGCCATATACAGCGGGATGTTAAACAAGCCCCGCGGACCGCTGGCTTCGCAGCAGTTGAGGCCCATACCGCATTGTTCGCTGCCGGGTAAGCGCTGACCGTTAAGCGGCGTATATTTGGCCCAAACCGCACCATGCGCACTCATGGAACCCAGCAGCGCATTGTAATACGTTTTTTCTACTTCATCGGCGTATTTGGCCTCGCCGGTAAGGCGCAATAATTGTTCGCTTAATTTAAGCCAGGTTACGGTAACGCAGGTTTCCTGGTAGTGATTAATAGGTGTATGCTGCACTGCCTTGCCGCCAAACCAGGTTTCGGTTGATGCGCCGGAGCCAACGATGTTTATTTCGGTCTCCAGTATGTTTTGCCAGGTGTTTTCAACTGCCCTTTTATAGGTTTCGTTCCCGGTTAACCGGTAAAACTCCAGCAAACCTTCATAGCACGACATCATTTCGTAAGCCTTTTGTCCCTGGCCGTAGCCGTACCAGTCGTTTGCATTCGGTTTTGGGAAACGTTCGCCCACATTTACGGTCGATTTGCTGATGAGCTGCGGCCCCTGTGGCGTTTCCCATTCGCGAACTATTTCCTGCGCAAAATCCAGGTATTTTTTATTGCCAGTACAGCCGTAGAGTAAACAAATAGGTTCCAGCACCGAAGAGGCAGCCATGCCATGATGATTGCCTTTGTTAACAATCAGGCCGCCTTTTTTTGAAATGTCATCTATCAGGTTATCGGCAATTCTGGCAGCACCGGTTAGGGCCTTGCCATCTTTAGTTAAATCGTAATAGGCCAGCAGACCGAGCATACAATATTTTCGCCCCCAAATGTCCCACTGCTCCAGCCGATGATCCTTGGCATAGTTGCCAATATAACCATCGGGGGTTTGGGTAGCCAGCAAACCGGTAACAGCACGATCGAGTACTTTTTTTAATCGTGGATCAGGATCATATTTATAAGCCAGCACCGCCGATGTAAACCATTTGCCCCAAAATTCGCTTTGCCAAAAGTGGGTCTCCGTCCGGTTTTCGGGCTTGAAGGGTTCAATTAAGCGGTCAACATCCTGGGCGAGGATGCGATTGTTTAATGATTCGTTTAGTTTTTCGGCGAGGTAGCCGTTTAGTTTAACTTCGGTGGATGGCTGCAATACATCTTTTACAACAAACCTGTTGGTGGTTTGGGCGGATGAAAAGCCTTGGACAAAAATAACGGCAAACAAGGTTATCCGCGTGGATATCTTCAATATTTTTTTCATTACCAATAAGATGATCAGAAGTATTTTAGGATTAACTTTTTCAAATATGATAATTTTTTTCGCCCACCAAAGCCTGTGTCCCCACAGGCGCCTGTTACTAAGAGAGCGTAGCGCCGCGCATATCCCGCCATCTCCACCGTGCTAAAATGCCGTCTGTTGTTTGTGGGGACACAAACAACAGACGGGGAAAAGAAACTATCTAAAACACCGTCACCGGCACAATAATCTCAAACCTGTTCCTTCCTGTGCCACCAAAAACATCGGGGTCAATTAAATAACTGTACCTGAAGCCAAAAGAAACGGAGCCCTGGTTAAATAACTGCGTATCAAAAAAAATCTCGGCCCCTGTGGAACGGAATGTCCCTTTAAAGGCATGAACATCGCCGTAAGCGTCTTTGGCGTAGGTATAGTCATAAAAAACATTGCCCCTTACTCTTAACAAATAAATAGCGTTGGCCAGTCCGGCATCCGGGTAGGCTATCGGGAAGTGATAATTAACGCCGGCCTTATTCATATTATCCAAATTCTCGGCCTGGTAGCCGCGAGCAAATGGAAAATCATTGGAAAAACTGATGGCGTTATTCTTGTCCTTTTGCTGATGGGCCAGGTTAATCACCAGGTTATGGTTAGCCATTAATCCGGGAAAATAAAATGAGCCGTTTACCAAAAACTGGTCGGCAACCACGCCTGAAATGGCCGATTTATAATTTAAACTAATGCTTTGCGCCAGTCGCGGATAAATATTTTGCCGGGCCTGCTGTATGCTGTTGCTAAAGTTGATATAATTATTGCTGTAGGTATAATTACGGTCGGCAAACATGTTTTTGTAGGGCTGCTGAAACACTGATTGGGCATAATACAAATCGCTGCCTATTTGAAGGAAAGTTGAATGTTTGCCCTGGGTAAAGTTCAATGGCAATTCGAGGCCGCCATGCAGGTTGGTTTCGTTCCAGTAAATGTTGTTGCCTTTAAAATAGCCACGCCTGTCGAGCGTATAGTCTGCCCCGCCTTTAATGTAGGGGAATAATGCACCGTAAATGGCATCCGCACCAAACTCTTTGTAACCTTCATCGCGGTTATAGTTAAAGGATAATTCGGTTTGCATGGTGTTCAGCACGTTTTCGCCCTCAATGCTTAATGCGTAATTAGGATCGTTAAAATTGGGGATAAGGCTATGAAAATTTAATAAATGGTAGGATTTGTGGTACTTGGTAATGGGCAATGAATCGTTTTTTATTTTGGCCAATAAATCGGTTGATGAATCTCTTTTTAGGGCGGTGATGCCGAAATCGGGGAGGGTGGCCGGTGTTTGATTTGGCACTTCAAGCCATCCCACTTTGGACATTTCAGTTTCGCGGATATTGTAACCATCGGCCGAAAACCAAACCCAGGCTATTTTATTGGCGCTTAAAGCAGGCTCATAATTGCCAATTTCCCCGTATAATTTATGCACATCATCCAATTTAAACAACTGGTGAGTTTTAATATTTAACGAAAATAGCACATCGTTAATACCCGAAGTTGCCGAAAAATACACCTTGTCATTTTTTACGGTTGGGAAAGCTATAGGTAAATAACTAAATGGCAACAGGTATTTCGCATCGCCTGTTTTTATGTCGATTAACGCTAAAGACATCTGTCCGCCTTTGTTTCTAACAGCTGCAATCAGTTGATTATCCTTGTAAAACTTTGGGTAGGTAAAAAACAAATGTTGTTTATTGGGTACCACACTCATCACCTTTCCATCTTCCGCATTCAACAAGTAAAGATCACATCCGCCCGAAGGCGACTCCTGTACCGCAACAATGGTTTTACCATCGGCATTAAACGATGGGGCAAAATATTTGGAACTTTCCGTGATCCGCCGCTCACTTCCTGTATTTATATCCAGCACCCGCAATTCGCTGTAGTCACGGTAATTCCATCTAAGATCGGGCCGGTAGCTGGCGTAAACTATTTTGCCGTTATTGTAGTCAAAATAATTATCGAGAGAAATACTACGGGTGCTAATCTTTCGCTCCTTACCACTGGTGCTTACCACAAACTCCGGCAAGTTTTTATAGGTGCTCTTCATGTAAATAAGCGTACTATCGTTTACAAATGCAGGATATTCATGATCTGCAACAAAATGGCGCGGTATTCTTAAACCAACGTCCTGAATCCTGTCACTTATAAATTTGAAGCTAAAATAATTCATCGCGCTATCTGCAAAATCATCAAAACCCACCCCCGAATACCTCTTCACCGCCTTTTGAAACGGATAAAACCCACCCCTATAAGCTGCGGCATCATGAGTAACTTTTTTCCAAAAATCGTCGCCATACTTTTCCCGGCCGTACGATACCATCATATAGCCCAACGGGTACCAGTCGGGAGTATAGTCCAGATACGAGCCATTGCGTATTTTCATGTAGTTGTAGTCCTTACCGGCCGCCCATAAAGCGCGGAAGCCGTTAAAGAAAAAAGGCAGCCTGCCTCTGCCCTGCTCGCTCACGTGGGTTTCGTTAAACACGGCATCACCCTCAAAAAACCAGTTGGGTATTGACAAATCATTACCCAAAGCCTGCCCCCCTTCTCCAAAAAATATTTTTAAAACGTGCGAAAAGCCTACGTTAAAGTTATTGTATTGCTGTACGTGCCTAAACTCATGTATGGCCAATTGCTCTGGCCACCATAGGCTTCCAATTTCGAAGCTATTTTGTTCGGGTGTTAAATAAAACTCACTGCGGAAGGGCGCCAAACCTACATAAGCATTGGGTATTGTGGTTTGATTTTGCAGCACAATGCTGATTTGCTTGTGCTTAAAGCCAATGGTGGGCTGTATCACCCCGTTCATTTGCTGCACAATATTGGCTACGCGCCGGGCGGCCGAATCCATTCCGGTTGGGAATATAACTTTAGCCGCCGGGGTATTGATTTGATTCCATTTAATGGATGGTGGATTGCCGCCGAATTGCTGGGCCCGCGTAGTAGTAGCAGTTGCAGTTATGAGTAACAGTAAGAGGGGTAGCAGTAATCGAAACTTCATTGGCGTGAAAGTAACTCGAATTTTTGGAATTAGGGAATTTTTGAGATTGTTATCGACAAGCACAGACATGATCCGTCATTCTAAAATTCTTCAAATTCCATAAATTCGAGTTCCGAATGACATACCATCCCATAAAACATCCTACATTTGCCGATTGTTATTCTGATCATGGCTAAAGTTTCTATCAACCTGGCAACAGGTTCTATACAAAAAGAAGAATTAATTGTCGGTATTGACCTCGGGACTACCAACTCGCTGGTTGCCTTTATCAATCCCGATAAAAACCCGCAGGTGATAAATGATACGGGTAAAGGCGTACTCGTGCCATCTATAGTGCATTTTGGCCCTACCGGCGACATTACTGTTGGTAATGAGGCGAAGGAATATTTAACCACCGACCCGCAAAATACTGCTTTTTCGGTAAAACGGTTACTGGGCCGGTCGTATAAGGATATTGAGAATTATAAGGATTTCTTTTCGTACAAGGTGATCGACGATGATTCGGAAAGCCTCGTAAAAATAAAGGTTGGTGATAAATTTTATACGCCGATTGAATTATCTGGTCTTATACTAAAAGAACTAAAAGCCCGTGCCGAGCATGCTTTAAAAACTCCGGTCAACCGCGCGGTAATCACTGTACCGGCTTATTTTAACGACTCGCAGCGGCAGGCTACCCGCGATGCGGGCAAACTTGCGGGACTGGATGTTTTACGCATTGTAAACGAGCCTACCGCAGCCAGTTTAGCTTACGGCATCGGTTTAAATCCCGATGAAACAAAAACCGTTGCGGTTTACGATTTAGGCGGCGGTACCTTTGATGTATCTATCCTGCAAATACAAAACGGCATTTTCGAGGTGTTATCCACCAATGGCAATACATTTTTGGGTGGCGATGATTTTGACCGTGCCATTGTGGATTACTGGATTGAGAAAAACCAGCTCAACAAAGCCGAAGTACTGGCCGACAATAAACTGGCCCAGCAACTACGGTTAAAAGCAGAAGAAACCAAAAAGGCGTTTGCACACCAAAGTTTGGTTAACGATAAAATAGGAGATATTTGGTGCACCATCGACCGCAATACTTTTAACGAACTGATATTACCCAAAGTACAGGAAACCATTACCTGTTGCCAAAATGCACTGAAAGATGCCAAACTGGACATCAGCCAGATTGATGAAGTGATTATGGTGGGCGGCTCAACCCGTACAGGATTGGTTAAAAAAATGGTGGGCGAATTTTTTGGTCGCCCGCTGCATGATGAGGTTAACCCCGACGAAGTTGTGGCATTAGGCGCTGCCATACAAGCCGATATTTTGGCCGGTAACCGCAAGGATATTTTATTGCTGGATGTTACTCCCCTATCGCTGGGCATTGAAACCATGGGTGGATTGATGGATGTAATTATCCCACGAAACTCCAAGGTGCCTACCAAAGCAGGACGGCAGTACACTACCTCGATAGACGGGCAGGTGAACATGAAAATTGCCGTTTACCAGGGCGAGCGCGACCTGATCAAGGAAAACCGTAAACTGGCCGAATTTGATTTGAAAGGCATTCCATCCATGCCGGCAGGATTCCCTAAAGTAGATATTAACTTTTTGCTTAACGCAGATGGGATATTAAAAATACAGGCGGTTGAATTACGCAGTGGCGTAAAACAGGAGGTAGAAGTAAAACCCACCTACGGCATTACCGACGACCAGGTAGAGCAAATGCTGATGGACAGCATCACCCACGCCAAAGACGATGTAAGCCAGCGGATGCTGATTGAGGCTCGTACCGAAGGCGAGCAAATGATTTACACAGTGGAAAAATTTCTGCAAAAAAACGGTAGCTTTATTTCGGAAGCGGAAGCTGATACCACTAACCGGTTAATACAGACGCTAAAGGATAGCCTTACCAGTGGCGATAAGGATGCGATCCATAAGGCGCTGGATGAACTGAACGAATTTACCAGGCCCTTCGCCGAGCGGTTGATGGACCATGCCATTAACACCGCGATGAAGGGGAAAAGTGTAGAATAAATTATTCACCAATATAAAAACATCTATTTTGAAGATCATTAAATCTGTTTGCCTTGTATTAATTGGTGCTGCTCTGCATTTCGCCACGGCATTTTCTGCTAAAGCCCAGGTTAAGGACACAACCGTTAAAGTTAAAGACACAACTTTTAGGGATGCCGTTTTGAAACCGATAAACCCGGCGCAATACGATTCTATAATGCATAAGTTGGCCAACGGCGATAAACGCTGGCCGGTGAAAAAGCAACCTTATCCCCTGCCGGGCGCTATTTTGCCCAATTACCGGATAGTGGCTTATTATGGCAACATGTACTCAAAAAACATGGGGGTGCTGGGTCAATATGCGCCGGATGTTATGATTGCTAAGCTGAAAACCGAAGTAAAAAACTGGGAAAAGGCGGATACCAGCATGCCGGTAAAACCAGCGCTGCATTACATCTGCGTTACTGCGCAGGCTGATGCCGGCAGAAACGGGCTACACAACCTGCGGATGCCGTTTTCGCAAATAGACAAAGTGCTAAAAATGGCCGAACCGCTTCACGCACTTGTATTTTTAGATTTGCAGGTGGGCTTTAGCACCGTTGAAAAGGAAGTGCCGCTGTTGGAAAAATACTTAAAAATGCCCAACGTTCATTTAGGTATCGACCCGGAATTTTCTATGAAGGAAGGCAGCATTCCCGGCAAACGTATCGGAACATTTGATGCGGAGGATATTAACTATGTGACCAATTACCTGGCATCGCTGGTTAAAAAATATAACCTGCCGCCAAAAATATTTATCGTACACCGGTTTACTAAAAAGATGGTAACCAATTACCAAAATATTAAACTGCATCCCGAAGTTCAGTTTGTGATGGATATGGACGGCTGGGGTGACCCCGATCTGAAAAAAGGTAGCTACAAATACTTTATTGAAGACGAGCCAGTGCAATTTACCGGCTTTAAATTATTCTACAAAAACGATATCCAAAAAGCGCCGCACCGCTTACTTACTATGAAGGAAGTTTTGCAGTTGAAGCCTGCCCCGGTTTATATACAATATCAGTAAAGGAGAGGTTGGAGATTAGAGGTTAGGTTAGCATCGTGAAATATTTAAATCGACTATCAAAATGAGACTGAACCGTAATTTTAAACTCTTTGCGTTGATCGCTGCCTGTTTACTCACTGTCTTCTTTAGTAAAAATACTATGGCACAGCAAAAACATCAAATGGTCCGGTTGGCAAAAATACAGGTTGATCCGCTGCAGTTGGAAGCCTATAATGCAGCGCTCAAAGAGCAAATGGCTACGGCAGTTAGCGTAGAGCCAGGTGTATTAACTTACTATGCTGTTGCCGACAAAAACAACCCGGCGCACATTACTATTCTTGAAATTTATGCTGATACCGCCGCTTACAAAGCACATATAGAAACGCCTCATTTTAAAAAGTACAAAGAAACCGTGCAACACATGGTTAAATCACTGGAATTGGTTGATGTGGATTTAATTGGCGCTGCCAGGAAACCATAAGAGCCTAAAGGAGAAAGACCAAAGCTGAAAGCTAACTTCGGCTTTGGTCTTTTTTGTATCCATACCTAACCTTTTACTATATTTATCGCTTTAAACTTTGAACATGAAAGGTCATAACCGAATCACAGTATCTATTTCGACCGCGATTGTGCTTTTGTTGATATCGGGTAATCTATTTGCCCAGTATCCGGGGATGGCTGCCTTCCGTGCGCAGCAGAATCAGCAGTTCATCAACCAGCAAATGAATACACAGATGCAAATGATGGCTATGCTAAACCAGGGCGGGCAATATAATACAAAATATACTTTTGTTGTTACCATGGCCGATAGCAGCACAAAAGAAGTAAAATCAAAAATTTATTTTGATACAACCCTGCATAAAACTTACCTGCTGTTTGTTGATAAAAACCTGAAAAAAACAGACAGCAACCGCACCACCAAAATATACCCTTCGCAAACTATAAATATAGCGCGCAACATCAGCACATTTGAAACCGTGATGCATGGCAAAAGTACGGGCCCCACAAAGGTTGAATATTTGAACGGGAAACCTGCCGATACCTGCTGGATGTTTAAAGCGATAACCGGCGCCATCAACGTCTACTCCTATCTGAGCGAAGAGGACGGACAAACATTCGACCGCTCGACTATTGTAGGTATTCAATTGGGAAATGGCCCGATCTTAAAGTTTAACGAGGAAAATTTGAAACAATTAGTTGGCGATGAGATCAATGCGCTGGAGTTTATTCAAAAGAAAAATTACTACAAGGCCATAAAAAAGTTTAACCGGGATATGGAGAAAGAATTAAAAAAAAGTGAAAAGTAAATTTTGCTTTGGTCTGCCTGCCAACCGGTTGTTATTTCTTTAACCGGGTCCCTGTTCAGCAGCACGTTCCTTTGTTTAGGCTATAGAATTTTCATAACCCCATTTTCATTTTAAACCTAAGTCGTACATTTTTATATCCCCATTTGTTAAGGCGCTTATTACGCATTATAATTGCAGTTGCAGCTACCTCGCAATACTACTTTTTAGCCGCCTGAACCTGCTTAAAATAAACAATTAGCCTGTCGATATTAGCCAGCATGTATACTTTGGCGTGGATTTTTTCAACAACTTCGGGATAATCACCCATAATATCGCTCATTACGTCTTCAAAGTTTTCGTTGGTGATGTGTTTCATTTCGGCGGTGTTCTCTCCATAGTACCAGGAGGTTTTTTCGTATTCAGCTCCTCCTCCGCCGCCGCCACCGATAGGGATGGATATACCGCCGCCAATGCCGGCACCGTAGCCGCCGGTGCCTATACCGGTTGAAATTCCGGGTTCAAAGCCTACGCCGCGTTTTCCACCCCCGCCGCCTCCTCCTGTGCCGCTTCCGGCAACATATACTTTTATAATATCGTCACTAAGCGCTACTTTAATAAAATCGAGTTCGTTTTTTGCCCACGTTTCGTTGGCCGGGGCATGGGCTACTACAAAGCTGTCTTTACCCACCACAAACGATTTCAGGTCGCTGGCGCTTAATTTAAAAGGTGCGGCTTTGTCGTCTTCTTTAAATTCAATAAAACCTTCATCTTTGATGGGGCCTTTGGCTGATGGACTGATGCGGATAAAGCCGGCTTCAACATTTCCCTTCACATCAGTAAAGTGGCCGGGCATCCATTTTTGGGCCTGCAACTTTGCTGATATAATCATCAGCATAAAAAATAAAATGATTAAAATTGGGCGCATAATATTTAAAATACAAATAACGCAATTTTACCAGATTTAATATGATGATTGTTGATTTACGAAGCGATACTGTTACCAAACCAACCCCCGGAATGCTGGAAGCCATGTGGAGCGCCAAAGTTGGCGACGATGTTTTTGGCGAAGATGAAGCCATTAATGAGCTGGAAGCAAAAGCTGCCAAAATATTTGGTATGGAAGCCGGCATTTTCTGTCCATCAGGCACCATGACCAACCAGATTGCCATTAAATGCTTTACTCAGCCATTGGATGAATTGATTGCAGACCAAACCGCGCACGTTTATCGTTATGAAGGCGGCGGCATAGCTTTTAACTCAAGCGTATCAACCCGCCTGCTCAACGGACCCCGCGGTGTTATTACAGCAGAAATGATTGAGCCGGAAATTAATGCCGAAAATGTGCATTACCCGCGTACCAGCCTGGTAGTTTTGGAAAATACAGTAAACAGGGGAGGCGGCAAATGCTATACGCTGGAAGAAATTAAACCTATAGCCGCATTATGTAAGGCAAAGGGATTAAAACTTCACCTCGACGGCGCCCGTATATTTAACGCGTTAATAAAAACGGGCGATAGCGCCGAAGAATATGGTAAATACTTTAATGGTATATCGGTTTGTTTGTCCAAAGGCTTGGGCGCACCCGTTGGCTCTGTTTTTTTGGCGGATAAGGAAACCATAAAATATGCCCGCCGGCTTCGCAAAGTTTTCGGCGGAGGTATGCGCCAGGCAGGCTTTTTGGCCGCAGCGGGAAGCTACGCGCTTGATCATCATGTGCAACGCCTGTCAATTGACCATGCACACGCACAGATATTGGCCGACGCATTGGCGCAATGCCCTATGGTAACCAGCGTAATGCCACCTGAAACCAACCTGGTTTTATTTGATACTGTTGAACCTGCAACTGTAATGCTGCAAAAACTGGCGGAGCATGGTATAAAAGCCTTGTCAACCGCTCATGCCCATCGTATTCGCTTTGTTTTACATTTGGATGTACACCCGGAGCAAGTGGAGTATGTGGTGAAAGTGATTGCTTCGCTTTAGTTAGGGAAAGTCCGAAAGATAGCTTTTTTTTCTTTCGGACTTTACTGACTTTCCGGACTTTCGGACTAAGATTTTATCGCCCTGTCTGCCCCTTGTCTTTCAACCATCCATCCGGGATATTCTTTGGTTAATGCGCTAACATCATCCAGTTTTTTCAAATCATCGGCTGATAGCTCAACGGTTGTTGATTTGATGTTGGCGTTCAATTGATCTGCATTTTTAGCGCCGATAATGGTGCTGGTGATGCCTTTTTGCAATCGCACCCAAGCCAAAGCTATTTCGGCTACCGATACGTTTTGTGCTTTGCCAATTTCGGCCATTACATCAATAATATCATACGCTTTAGCTTTGTTAACCGGCGGAAAATCGAATATATCACGGCGCGAATCGCCTGCTTTTTCGGTTGCGCGCGTGTATTTTCCCGAAAGGAAACCACCTGCCAGCGGGCTCCATGGAAATACAGCCAGGTTTTGGTCAATAGCTACCGGTACAATTTCCCGTTCAATATCCCGGCTGGATAGGGAATAGTAATATTGCATCCCCACAAATTTGTTCCAGCCATTTTTATCAGCTATCCCTAAAGCTTTCATCACCATCCAGGCCGGCCAATTGCACACCGCTATGTAACGTACTTTTCCGGTTAATACAATATCATTAAGCGACCGCATTATTTCCTCAACAGGTGTTTTAGGGTCAACGCCATGAACATACAGTACATCAATATGATCCATCTGTAAACGCTTCAAACTTGCATCAACAGATTGAAAAATATGATAGCGTGACAACCCCACGTTATTTTGCCCCTGGCCCATCCGTCCACGTACTTTGGTGGCTATAACCAGTTCATTACGGTCTATGCCCAAATCTTTAATGGATTGGCCCAGCAATGTTTCTGATTCACCGTACGAGTAAACATTGGCGGTATCAATAAAGTTAATCCCCGAATCTACAACCACCTTCATCAGGTCGTTTACGCCGTCTTGTTTTATTTTGCCTATGGCTTCCCAGATTCCACCGCTTCCGCCAAAAGTCATGGTGCCAAAGCATAACTCAGATACCACCAGCCCGGTGTTGCCTAAAAAATTGTATTTCATAAGTTTGATGATTTGTTTGTGAAGGTAAAATTGGGGCTTTGCTGATTAAACATCGTCAGAAGAGGGTAAAAAGTTGGAAAAGTCTGTGGTGTATGGAAAAACGCCGGCCGTTTTGTAAAAAATGCCTGCAATGTGCGGCAATCAATGTATGCGCGAAAAAATCAGGACGAAATTTTTGCTCAGTCATGCAACTTTTTTGACTTTTTTTCGATCTTATAAAAAAGACCTGATCATTATGAAAAAACTGTTCCTCGTATGCTGCATTTGTTTCGCGGCTCTTTTCACAAAAGCACAACAAACTAAAGAACAAACAGATTTTAACACTTATTCGCAAAGCGCCGAAAAAGAGGCGCATAACGATTATGACAAAAAAGATTATACAACGTCGGTTACCGTAAGTAAAGAATGGTTTACGCGTTATGAAGCGCTATCCCCGGCCATGAAAAAAGACTTTCAAGGCTATCGGGCCGGTTTTTACTATAACCTGGCCTGCTACGAGGCAATGGCTGGGCAAAAAAGCGGCCGCTATTGGCGATTTTGAAAATGCAGTCAACACAGGTTACAAGGACTATAAAAATACCCTTGTTGACAGCGACCTTACCAGTTTGCGCAACGACCCTCAATTTATTGCAGCTTTGGAAAGAATGCGTGAAGTTGGCGATATGGGTTATGTTTTGCAAAAATCCGGACCGTATACTACCGCAGCTGCACCGTCGGTTATCTTTACTTATCAATCAGCTTCGGCCCCTGAATTGATCGCTTTGAAAAATAAATTCAATCTGGACTCGGTAGCCGGTAACGGCGATGAGATCAGCAAATTTAAAAACCTGCTGCATTGGGCCCACAATTCGGTGCGGCACGATGGTAACTCGAGCAACCCGCCATCACGAAATGCTATAGACCTGATTGAAGTTTGCCAAAAAGAAAACCGGGGTGTGAACTGCCGCATGATGGCAACTATTTTGCGTGACGCTTACCAGGCCGAAGGTTTTGATACCCGCATAGTTACCTGTATGCCAAAAGATACCCTCGACAACGACTGCCATGTAATAACGGTGGTGTGGTCAAACACACTAAACAAATGGGTTTGGATGGACCCCACATTTAACGCTTATGTAACAGACGACAAAGGCAACCTGCTAAATATACAGGAAGTGCGCGAACGGTTGATTAATGGCAGTGCGCTGGTATTAAATGACGATGCCAACTGGAATAATAAGCAAAAGGAAACCAAAGAATTTTACCTTGGCTATTATATGTCGAAAAACTTGTACTGGCTGAAGTGTTCCACCAAAAGCGAATGGAATATAGAAACCCTAAAAGACGGTAAGCAATCAGGAGTTGAATATGTTAACCTGTATCCCGGTAGCTTTACTACGCTTCACCAATCAGGCGGTGTTGTACACGGCACAGCCCAGTACGCAACCAATAACCCTGATTATTTTTGGCAAAAACCTACGGGGAAGTAAGTCTGTTAGTTCATAGTTGATGGTTCATAGTTCATGGCCGAAGGTTGGCTGTTAATTTTACCACAAAGAACACAAAGGTTTCACAAAGGACACAAAGAAAAAAATCTTTGTGTCCTTTGTGCTTTTCTCTTGGTGACCTTTGTGGTAAAAAGGAAGCGTATCAGTTACGCCAATTTTTACTATGAACTATGATCTATGAACGAAATTAAAACCTGCGGTTTTTCGCCCATTCCGATTGATGAACCACCTCGGCTGTTTCGGTAACCTGCGTTTTTTGGTTCAATAACCTTTCCATTACCAGCGCTGCAATAGTCGCTTCATCTTTGGTGCTATTTTGCAATACTCCCGGCGTGAAATATTTTTTCACAAAATGAGTATCGAAATTACCCGATGTGAAGGCCTCATGCTGCATTACAAACTTGCCAAAACCTAAGGTGGTAGTTATACCTGTTATCTGGTATTCGTCTATGGCGCGTATCATGCGTTTAATGGCTTCTGTGCGGTCCTTACCATAAGTAACCAGTTTGGCAATCATCGGGTCGTAATAAATGGGAATTTCCATGCCCTGTTCAAAGCCATCATCAACCCTAACGCCGGGGCCTTTGGGGGTAATATAGGTTTGGAGGGTGCCGATATCGGGTAAAAAATTATTATCGGGGTCTTCGGCATAAACGCGCAGTTCAATCGCGTGGCCCCGTATTTCCAGTTCTTCCTGTTTAAAACTTATGGCTTCGCCGCGGGCAATACGTATTTGTTCTTTCACCAGGTCGATGCCAGTTATCAGTTCAGATACCGGGTGTTCCACCTGCAGGCGGGTGTTCATTTCCAGGAAGTAAAAGTTTAGCTGCTCGTCCATTATAAACTCTACCGTACCAGCGCCGGTATAGCTAACCGAGCGGGCAACATCCACGGCGCACTTCCCCATTTGCTCTCTTATTTGCGGGCTTAGTACCGATGAGGGAGCCTCTTCAATTACCTTTTGATGGCGGCGTTGTACCGAGCAGTCGCGCTCAAACAAATGCAGTATGTTGCCGTGAGTATCGCCAAGCACTTGTATTTCTATATGCCGTGGTGATGAAACGTAGCGTTCAATAAAAACCGATCCATCGCCAAACGCTGATATAGCTTCGGAAACAGCCAACTGCATCTGCTCTTCAAAATCGTTTGCCGTGTCAACAATTCGCATCCCCTTACCGCCTCCCCCGGCAGCTGCTTTTATTAATATGGGGAAGCCCACTTCAATGGCCCGCAGTTTGGCTTCATTAACATCGGTTATGGCCTCTTCGGTGCCAGGCACCATTGGAATATTATATTTGAGTGCAGCTGCTTTGGCCGAAAGTTTGTTGCCCATTACCTCCATCGCTTCGGGCGATGGACCAATCAATATCAACCCGGCTTCGCGCACCTGGCGTGCAAAAGCCGCGTTTTCGCTGAGAAAGCCGTAACCGGGATGTATTCCCTCGGCACCTGTTTGGCGGCAGGCATCAATAATTTTATCGCCAACCAGGTACGATTGACTTGACGGCGCAGCGCCAATATAAACCGCCTCATCGGCGTAACGTACATGTAAAGCATCCCTGTCGGCTTCAGAATATACCGCCACTGTTTTTATACCCATTTCACGGGCAGAGCGCATCACTCTAAGGGCTATTTCGCCGCGGTTGGCAATCAATATCTTTTGCATGGTAACAAATGTAGCAGATTTGTTGAGGTTATTAAGCGCTGTAAATTAAGTATAGTTACTTAAAAATTAATAGCGCAAACATTTGCGGAAAACATAAAAATAATAATGTATATTTACGTAACAAAATCAGATACTGTTTGCGTATAAAGCAATAAATATTTAAGAAAGATCAACAGCATGAGCTTCGTCATTTTATTTGTTAAGATTTTACTTGTCCTTGCGGCGATACTATTTATTGGCGTATTGTTTTTCAGTTTTCTGAAATACTTAAAAAGACAATATTTTCCTAAATGGAAATTCCCTGATTACATCAGTGTAGGCTATGCAGAGTATCTTTACAAAAAGTTTATTAAAAGGAGCATTAAATAGCTTTTGGCGTGTTGGGTAATACCAATTGCAAAAACTTCAGGTCGAGCCACCGGCCGAATTTATATCCCACTTCTTTAAAATTAGCTACTTCAACAAAATCAAAAGATTGATGAAGGGCTATGCTTATGTCGTTATCGGCGCTAATACCGGCAATCATAACATGTATATTCATCTCCCCTGCCCTATCAATAAGGGCCTGCAATAACATTTTGCTAATTCCCTTACCACGATGTCCAATAGCTACATAAACAGATAATTCCACTGTATACCGGTAACAAGGCCAAACCCTGAAATGCCCAAAAGTGGCAAAGCCGGCCACCTCACCATTAGCATCAGCAATAAATACCGGAAAATTATTATTAATCCTGTCGTTATACCAATCCTGCCGCATTTTTAAAGTGTGCGGATGATCGCTGTAAACAGCGGTTGTATTAATGATAACATGATTGTAGATGTCGAGAATAGCGGGAAGATCAGCCTCGCTGGCCTTGCGGATGATAATGGGGGTTTGCATAGCCGTGAATTTAAGAAGCAAGAGTGAAGATAACAAGAAGCAGGAAAAGAACTTCTGGAATTTTGTCTTGATTCTTGTTTCTTTTCCTCCTGAGTCAAAAAAAAACACCCTTTAACAAAAGTTAAAGGGTGTTTTTTATGCAATGTTATTGTTTTGGCGGAGCGCCCGGACCACCTGGAGGCGGCGTACCACCGCCCGGAGGAGGGCCGCCCGGACCTTTCATTTCGGGAAGCGTAACTTCGGGGTGCGAATTACCGCGATGACAGGTATAGCAGTTGATGCCGGTATGCATCATCATTCCAGTCGAGTCCTTTTTAGCTTCAAAATATTTTGCGTTGATTTTGTTCATCATCTTAAACATGTGACGCGCCATTTCTTTTTCCGGTTTGGTGTCGGCTGCAAAATCAAGACCTTTACCGTCAGCATTAGCTGCATGGCAAAAACCGCAACGCACACCCAGAGACATTGACCATTCGCGCATTACACCATGAATTTGCATTTCGGTAATGTTTTTAGGCAATACTTTAATGTTTTTCGGTCCTTCGTCGGGGGCCATCGAGGTAAGGCCCACAAAAGCTACTATAGCAGTTAGCGCCACGGTAGCAACAGCTTTTTTATTGATCAGCATATTGTCATGATTAAGTCATCTAAAGTATAGTATTAAGTTGAATGTTCCAACATTTTATTCACAAAAAGCATTCTTATTTGTAACTTTTTAGATACAATTACTCAAAAAATCTCACCCTTTTAGGGGGATATTTATCAATTTCGTTCAATTTATATAAAAAATGACACCTTGTAAGGCGATAGAGGGCTAATTGCCCCGTCAAAAAAATAAAATAAAATTTGTTTTATTACGAAACAATCGTAGATTTACGAAATAATCGTAATTAATAATGGAGAAGTTATCAAAGCAAGAAGAAGATGCCATGCAGGCAGTGTGGCAATGCGGCAAAGGTTTTATAAAAGATTTCCTGGACCTGATGGATGAACCCAAACCGCCTTATACCACCCTGGCATCAACCATCAAAAACCTGGAGCGTAAGGATTTTGTAAAAAGTGAGAAAATGGGCAATTCCTTTCGCTACGCCCCGGCCATTTTGGAGGAAGATTACAAAAAGAAATTTATGAGCGGCTTTGTTAGCGATTACTTTCAAAACTCCTATAAAGACCTGGTTACCTTTTTTGCTAATGAAAAAAAAATCAGCGCAAGCGAACTAAAAGAGATCATTAAACTAATTGAAAACCCTAAATCATAAATGCCATGCCAGCCTTACTTATTTTTTTGCTGAAGGTTAATGCCGCTCTGCTGCTGTTTTGCGCAGGCTATTACCTGGTGTTAAGGCACCTTACTTTTTACACCTTAAACCGGTTTTATTTGGTTTCGGCTATTGTGTTTGCCACAGTATATCCTAAAATTAACCTTTCGGATTTCGTACAGCAGCACCAGCAACTGGCCAGGCCAGTCCAGACGCTAGCTTTTAACTGGCAGCGGCCTGCCGAAGCGCTGATTAAGCCTATAACGCAGCCAAACTATTGGTACTGGGTTGAGCTGGCCTTTTGGGCCGGCGCAGCATTTTTAGCGGGGCGCTTGTTGATGCAGCTATTTTCGCTGTATAGGCTGTACCAAAACTCGAAACCGGCGCGCTTACATGGCCACGATGTTAGAGTAATTGATGGTTTGTCGGGCCCGTTTTCGTTTTGGCGAAGCATTTATGTAAACCCCGCCAAACACGATGCAGCCGACCTGAAATCTATTCTACTGCACGAACAGGTGCACGTAAACGAATGGCACACCTTAGATATATTATTGGCCGAGCTGAGCACCATATTTTACTGGTTTAACCCCGGTATATGGCTCATGAAAAAAGCAGTGCGCGAAAACATTGAATTTATTACCGACCAAAAAAATATTGAACAAAGGGGTTGACAGCAAGCAATATCAATATAGCCTGGTTAGCGTGAGCTTCGCCTCTTCATCCAATACAATTGTAAATCATTTTAATATATCAACCATTAAAAAAAGAATCATCATGATGAACGCAAAAAGATCCTCGAAATTTACCCTTACCCGGTACGCATTTTTAGTGCCTGCGGTTGTGGCCCTGCTGTTGGTTTTCAGCATATCAAAAGCCGCGCTGGTAACAAAAAGTGCGGGAACCTATAAAGCTATTGTTGCGGCCATGCACAAAGGTGGGTTAACGGACGATAAAAACATAAATACAGTTACAGCTGCAAATAAAAGGCCGGGGCAGAATGCCCCGTTTCTTACCGCGAGTTCTTTAAATATACAGTCAAATTTATCGTTAAGCAAAATTGCGGATACCATTAAAAAGGGCGATGTTTTTATCAGTACAAACGAACGCACCGATTCATTAAACTATGTAATAAACGGTGTAAAAGTAACCAAAGCCGATTTTAAAGCCCTTGATCCGGATAAGATATATGCAGTTGAATTTATGTCAAGCGAACAGTCGGGCAAATTACTTGACCATTTGGATAATGGACACAGCACTTTGTTTATAACCACGGATGATTCGGAAACCGGTAAAAAATTTAAAGAAAAAATTGATGCACTAAACGACAATCGATATGTGCTGAGCAGCAAATTGATGACCTTTAAAAATAATTCAACTGTCGCCATAGCCGGAAGCCCCGAAGGATGGGCCTTAAATACAGCCAGGGGCAGTTATTCTGTAAGCAAGCGTAGCAAAGCGCACACTTTGAAAGCCGACGACATGATTGCTGACAGCGGCGGCTATGCGCCGACGGTGCTGGAATATCACGTATCACCGGGTGATTCGTCGCAGGTGTATACTATTTTTGGCCACGGATCAAGTAGCAACACTAAACCTGTAACAGTAAGAGGCAGAAAAGCTCCGATGGCTATGGCCTACAGTGTAAAAGGCTTTAAAACAGCGCCGTTTAAAACATACACCAGTACCTGGAGCGGCGACGAGGAAACCAATATCAGCCATCTTTCTACTAAATTAATTATGATAGACGGCAAGGAGGCAACAGAAAAGGATTTGAAAAAACTATCAGCAGCTGATATCGAAAGCATGAGCGTCAAATCGGGCGATGACGTTGCTGAAAAATATGGTGACAAAGCCAAAAATGGTGTTTTATTTATCACCACCAAAAAAGCTTCGAAATAGTCTTTTTTGCCTAAAGTTGATTGAGTGAGCAGTTTGTTAATAAGATCAGTTAATAGTTAAGCGGATCGTTAAGGCTCACTCAATCAACTCCATTTCACCTTTCGTTTTTCCTCAATTTTGTATCGTAATTATCTATATGAAAATAGCATCGGTGCTACTATTTTTCGTAGTGGCCTTTTATTGCCCGTTTTATTTATGCGCACAGCAACATCGGGCACGGAAAATCGACGTAATTGTAGATGAGCGCATAGAGTTAATTACAACCATGCAATTGCTTTTTGAATATCCATTAGTAGGCAGGGCTGATATAAAATATAAACAAGAGGTGTCAGCTTATTTCGACAAGCATAAACGCGATACCTCCGTTAATTACTTTTTAAATATCGCCGAAAAATACCTTTCGTTTGTACGGCCAATTAATTATGCTTATCATTTTTCGTTCCCGGATTTTAAGCAAACAGCAACGCTTTCGGCTTACGAAAATGAAAATTATGGCTTCGCTAAACACAGCGTTGATTCGCTTGCACTTTACATACATGCCTTAAACGATTTTTATACACAAACAAACTTCCACACTTTTTATAAACATCACCGGGTGTTTTATGATAGTTTGGTAACCATCGTTAAAAAAACAACCGACTCAGTTGACTTAGTGAGTATTTTAGAAAACCATTATGGAACAAGGCAGCACTCGTACACACTTGTTTTAAGTCCGCTTTTTATAGAGGCCGGTATGTCCACCTGGATAACAACAAAAAACGGGAATGATCTTTATTCCATCATTGGCCCAAATGCAGACAGTAAAACGAACCCTGACTTTGATCCCCGGTGGTTAATGCAATACCTGGTTATTCACGAGTTTAGCCATCCATTTTGTAACCCATTAATTGATAAATATTACCCGGCATTAGAAAAGGACAGTTGCCTATGGCGGCCTATAAAAAAGGCCATGGCCCGCGAAGGCGATAAATCGTGGAAAACAGTTTTATACGAACTATTAACCCGTGCCAATGAGATTACCCTAATTAAACAGGTTTTTGGAAAAGACGATGCCGATAAAGTATACAAAGAATATTTAAAAAAAGGCTATAGCTATCTTGAAGGTCTCGTACCGATAATTGAAGATTATAATCGACAAAGGGACAAGTATAAAACCCTTGATGATATAATGCCCCGCATGGTGAGCTATTTCGACACCAAAGCGATAGATGTTTGCCATTAGCCCCAAAACCTATGACTAATGACCCAATAACTAAATCAACTCGCTTCGGCGAGTTTTTCATTTTCAAGGATATCCAGCAGGGCCTTTTCGGCGATATTTAGTTCGGCGGAATTAACGTCCTTTTCATCATCCAGTTTTCGCAGGTATTTGAAAATGGCGCCATCTTCGTAACTTTTAATGATGGTAGGGTGTACATAATACTTTTTACAAACTGTGCGGGTGTTTCCGAGGTTTATAGCCACTTCGTCGAGCACGCTCACAATTTTTTTGCGGCATTCGGTAACCGTTTCAAATTCTCCTGCTTGCTTAAAGGCATATAAGGCGCTTACACTGCCTGCCCAGGTTCGAAAATCTTTCGCGGTAAAATCCTCCCCGGTAATTTCCTTTAAATAATTGTTTACGTCTGCCGAGCCGATGGTGCAGCGCTGCCCCTCCCCGGTATAATATTGAAAAAGCTCCTTACCCGGTATATCGCGGCATTGTTTTACCAGTTTTGCCAATTTTTTGCTGTGAAGGGCAACCTTATGATATACCCCTTTTTTTCCTCTGAACTCGAAATTCAAATCGGCGCCGTCAATTTTTACATGTTTATCCATCAGGGTGGTAAGTCCGAAGGAGCCATATAGTTTTTTATATGACTCGTTGCCTACCCTGATACTGGTTAGCTCCATCAATCGCACTACTAATGCTGCTACTTTTTGATGATCAAGATTTGGTCGGGCCAGGTCCTTATCCAGTTGCTTGCGAATGGCAGGCAAATGTGTTGCAAAAAGTTTGCAGACGGTGATATTTTGATTGATTGCGTATTTTGTTCCACCAGGGATGATAACGATATTGCTTTCTGCCCGCTGCATCTGTTCCTGTAAACTGCAAATGCCCGTTTTCGTACGGCGATATCCAAACATTGGTATAGGCAGGCGGGATAACCAGTTTGTTAAAACGGGTTGTTATTTCCTTATCCTTAACCAGGTTGCCCACGGCATCATAATAGCTCCAACCTTTCCCGGCCTTTTTACGGGTATAGCCCGGCGTTGAATCTGCTACATAACGCAAACCAACAGCTTTAGCAGTTACTTTTGGATCGCGGCCTATTTTTTCGAGTTTTTTTACCAGTCGGTTCATTACTGGTATAACAGGGGGGCGGGATTTAAGTTTTTGACTTTTACCACCAAAGGAAACAAGTGTTTAATGGATGCGGTTAAATCATTTCCTCCAATTGATCGATCAATCCGGCTTGTGCTCCATTAATTTTCAGTTTCGCAGTTTCCACGTCAAACCAACCAGCCCGGTCAATTTCCGGAAACGATTGTTTTTTGCCCGATTTTGGCGGCCACTCCATTTCGAACAGGTTGCTGAAAACGGTCTTGGAATCAATATCACCATTCACCGCCCAGGCATGAACTATTTTTCCACTTTTAAGGGTAATCGCATTTAATGGCACAAAGTCACCACTGACGGCCTTGCCCGTTTCTTCTTCAAACTCCCGCTTTGCTGCGGCTAACGGATCTTCATCATCCAAAAACTCACCTTTAGGGATAGACCATGTGCCTAAGTCTTTATTTTTGAAAAATGGGCCGCCGGGATGTACTAAAAAGATTTCAAGCTGGTTATTGTTTTTCCGGTAAAGCAGTATGCCGGCACTTTGTTTGGACATTAGGGGACGATTTAAACGGATTTAACCAGATGCCGCTGACAAAATTGGGAAAGGTAATAAGGTTGGTTACTTCTTTAAACCGGCTCTAATACTTTTTACAAAATCAAGAGATACATCCGCAATACGTGCGATAGTTTCGTCAGATAAACCGAGTTCCAATATCAGGTTTTCAACAATATTCCGGCTTTTTTCTACTTCACCTTGTAATTTGCCTTTTATCTCACCTCTTTTAAACAGAACATCATTCTCTTCTTTAAAGTATTTAGTAACTGATTCCATAACTTTTAAAAATTGTTGTCCAATATTTCCGCGTAGTTGTACAAATATACGCAATTGTTCAAAATATCTGATTTCCGCAAAATCACTTTTTGCAAAGGATTGCACTTCATTCACAATGGCTTTAATAGCCTTGTAGCTGTCCTCTTTCCCAAAGCTACCCAAAATACCCAGCATTTTCACCTCCGGACTGTCGGCTTTCAAAAATAATTTGTAATTGGCTCCAGCTATCCGGATAAGCTGATAGTTATATACCATCGTTTCGGCATTAATTGCGGTGGACATGGTTGGGTCAACATCCTTCAGGAAAATAACATATTGCTTTACGGGTAATTGGTATTTGCGCATCAGCATAATAAAATATTCGGCCATGCGGTACACCATTTCCTTTTCATCGGCAATTTGAAACTCAATATGCAATACATAAGTATTTCCCGATGTGTCGGTTACTTTTTTTAATGCATCCGATTTTCGTTCCTTGGTGTGTTGTACATCATCCGGTAATTCTTCGCTTTGAGTTATATCCAGGTGCAACACTTCCTTTATAATAACCGGCAGCGTTATTTCCAAATTCTCTCTGATGATTTTATCGTATTGGCCGGTTTGGTTCTTAATGCTATCATGCTTTGCCATTAACACCAAATATAATAATATTGGGGATGTTGTTTACTTATATTAAATTTGGCTAATTCAATCTATCAGCACAAACATGACGACATCACAATGGACCAATTTTAAATTAGTTGGCGATTACAATACCGACATCAGAAGTTTATATGAAGCCTGGACAACCGCCGCAGGCCTCGAAAAATGGTTTTTACGCAAAGCCAATTTTTATGCGATAATCGGCCGGTTAAAGGAGCCCGAAGAGTTTATTATAAAGGAAGATACCTACGAATGGTACTGGCACGGTTATAACGATGAAACCTTCGAAAAAGGTGAAATACTGGAAGCCAATGGCACTGATCTTATAAAATTTACCTTTTCGGGAGGAAGCATTGTAACTGTAAATCTGTATGCCCGCAACGGCGTATCGATTGTTGAATTGACCCAGGAAAATGTCCCCGAGGAAAGTGACCCTAATAAAAACCTGTTTGTACAATGCCAGGTAGGCTGGACCTTTTATTTAGCCAACCTGAAATCGGTTTTAGAAGGCGGGCTTGATTTGAGGAACAAGAAAATGGAGGTGGCGAGTAATTTTAAGTAATTAATTTTTAACCATCATTGCCTCTTGTAACCATTGCTGTGGCAATCCTGATGCCAGCGCCTGCCGAAGCCAATTATTTATGAACCCTACCAAAGCAGGGTCAGTATGAATCCACAGGGCCTTATCACTTTTAGTTACCATACCGGGGTAGCTTCTGCATAGCTGCGGATATTGTTTGGCTTTCAAATCCGCTTCGGTATCATCGGTAATCATTACATCTGCACGGCCCGCTATCAGTTCATCAAATACGCCGGTATTATTGGGAAATACGATCAAAGTTGCCGATGGCAGCAGCGCCCTCGCCACCGACTCATTAGTTCCTCCTTTATTAACAATCAAACGCACGTCCGGCCGGTTTACGCGTGCGGCATCCGCAAACCGCATACTATCCGCCCGACGGCAAAGAAACGTTTTCCCGCCCGCATGATAAGAAATTGAAAACGGGGCCATGGCCGCCCTCTCTTTGGTAATACTGATCCCGCCAAGGGCAATATCAAAAGCGTCCTTCTGCATATCGGTACTCAGGCTGGGCCAGCTTGTTTTCACAAATACCGCCTTAACGCCCATTGCCGAAGCCAGCGCGCGGCCCAATTTGATATCCGCACCATAAAGTGAATCGCCTTTGGCAATGGCGAAGGGTGCATAATCCCCGGGAACGCCTATGCGCAGGATGCCGGTTTTTTGGATGTGCTGCAGCCGCGATGCTGAATCGGATGGCGTAGTGGTTTGTCCATATCCTTTCAGTACGAGGGAAAGGATGAGCAAGACGACGATTAATGTGGTGTGTTTGCAGAATTTCATTTGATGACACGAAATTATATAAATATTGTGATAAGGCCATGTGCCGCGGGCAATTCAATCCCCTAATAGGTTAACAGCCTCAGGTCGAAAGTCTTGAGGTTTTTTTTGTATTTACGATGTAACGATTTTCCCCCCTCTCTACGCGAGTAAAGAGGGGCGGTCGCGCGAAGCAAAGATCGGGGTGAGTCAACTATACGAGCGGCATCATCACCACTAAAACCGCGCAATCCGCTCAAATCATGGTTTACAAAGGTTAACACTTTTTCGTAAATTTTCAAATTAAATATCTAATAATCAGTTAGTTAATAACCAATAATGATATAAACCTGCAACCATGATTTTTGCTAAAAAAATTAGCATTTTTAATAATTTTGTTTAAATTTGTAAAAAGAGAAGGAGACAACAAATGCAAACCGAAACCGAATTTACCAACCTACCCGCTTTTAAACCCAAAATTGACAAATTGTTTGAGCTGGAGAAAATCACTCTAAATGATATTGAAGATTTGGATAACGACGAACGGAAATATTTGGCTGAAGCTGCTACCGAAATTTTAGCGCATTTAACCGGCAACCAACGCGAAAACTTTCTGAGCAAAATAGAACCGATTGTCCCTGTAAGTACAAAGGCCCAAATTTGGGAGCATAACCAGTATGTAATTAGCCGCGCGGTGAACAAATTACTACACGAGCAGGGCTTTATGCCCACAAAAAGCGCCATATCAAACGAAACCGGCCTGAGCCGGCAAACCATTGCCAAACATCTGAAAGAATACAAAGCACACCCTGCGCATTTAGCCGAGATGGATCAGTTTAAATTTATGACCACTAAAATACTGGCGAACGTTTTTAAATACGCCACCAACGGCGATGTGAAAGCCGCCCGGCTGTATTTTGAAATGGTTGGCGCGTTTAATAAACAGCACACCAGCAATAACACCTTTGTAAACGAGCAGAATAACTATATACAAATTAATAATACCATATTAAGCCAGGAAAACTTACGACATTTAACCGCCGAACAGTTAAACCAGATAGAAAGTATCATTACGAACAGGACAGGATGAAAAACTTTAGAAATATACTAATCAATTCATCCATACTTTTTGTGTGCGCGGCAACCGTACAAACCACGTTGCACGAACTGGGGCATTTTGCAGCGGCCCTGGTAATACATGCAAAAAATGTAACGCTCCATCACAACTATGTTTCGGCCGACACAGCCGGTATGCCATTATCCCATACCATTTTCTACTCGGCCGCCGGGCCCGTGGTAAGCCTGTTGATCGGGTTAGGTTTTCATTTGGTTTGCTCCTGCCAAAAAAAGCGAAACGTCGCATTTCTATTCAATTTGTACATGGCTGTTTTTGGGTACATCGCCTTCTTCGGCTATTTAATGGTAGCCCCATTTTTTACCTATGGCGATACCGGCTATATTTTCGCGGTTTTAAACTTTTCCGTTTGGCTCACCGCTTCGCTGGCTATTACAGGGGGTATTGTTCTATATTTTGTGATGCGCAAATTGATCAGGTTCTTTGTGCAAATGGGAACAACCTCAATCATTGCAGATAAACACCTAAGGCGAAAATTGATGAATTCCCTTATTCAATATCCCTTGTATATCGGTGTTTTGATCACTACTTTACTCAATTTGCCTGTGCCATCGGTGTTAAGTTTACTTTATCCTATATGCAGTCCGTTTAGTTTGATGTGGGTATATGGTGATGCGCTTTCGGGGGATTATACTGCTGGTGATTTGAATACGGACATAGGTGCTGTTAACAGGATTCAGCCGGTTTGGGTGGTTGTTTTGTTTTTGATTGTGGTTATAAATAGGGGTTTGGTTGGTGGGGTGGTGGTGAAGTAGTTCTTTATTTTACTTATTTGCATCACTTAAACTTACCCGCCCGTCCAGGCGTCGCCTGGACGGGCGAGAACATTTTATGATAGAAAAATTATAATTAACTTTACTTACCACACTATTAAACGTTTTATCATGAAAAAAATAATCCTTATGGCTTTTTTAGGTGCGATGATTTTAGCGGGATGCGGCAATAATATATCAGACCAGGACAGACAATTTATGGCAGCAGCCGGCAGCGCAGGAATGATGGAAGTAGTTATAGGGCAAATGGCGGCGGCAAAGGGTGTACGTCCTGATGTTATTGTATACGGCAAAGAAATGGTTGCACAGCACACACAATTCAATAATGATTTTCATAATCTCCTAAAAAAATTGGGCGAGACTGTACCGGATACGATGAATATGTACGATCAAAACCTGGTTGACAGCGTTAAAAAAGCGAGTGCTAAAGATTTCGATAATATTTATATAAACATAGTTTACAGCGACCATGAGGATGCGGTAAAGCAATTTGAAAAGGCAATCAGTATTGCTAAAAACCCGGACTACCTGGATTTTTTAAAAAATGGATTGACCATTGTTACGCATCATTTTGAAATGGCTGAAAAGCTAAAGGCGGCGACACACTAAAGCATCGGCTATCCCCCCATTTTCAAGCGCGGGTCTGCCGGGTAAAAGCAAGTTCGAAGGCAACGTGCTCCTATGGAAGTTTATAATTTATTTAATAAATCCACCCACACGAACCTTTTCCCCCTTTATTGGTTATCAAAAAAATTAAGACAGCAGCTGTATAAAACATGAGCAATCCTCAAAAACCTGTATCCAGGAACCTGATAGAAACCGTATTGATGGTTTTGCTTTTTATGGGTTTGATATATGCACTGTACCGGGTGCTCGAGGTGTTTTTTGGCGTGCTCACTTTTGCCCTTATTTTTTCCGTTTCCTTTGCCAGGACTTATGAGCGGTTTGTAAAATTATTAAAGGGAAAGCGAAAATTAGCTGCCATAATTTATTCTGTGGTATTAACCGGCATTGTTGCGGTGCCGCTTATTTTTTTAATTGCCGCCATGAGCCGGCACTTAAAACAGTTAACGCCCTGGCTGGCTATGGTGAAAACGCATGGTTTGCCCCCCTTACCGCCGTACCTGTCATCATTACCCTTTGTGGGCGATAGCCTTTCATCGTTTTGGTCCGGCTTCAGGGACAGCCCGAAGGGCGTACTTGGGGCGCACGGACACCAGATCAACATGATTGTGCGCCGCATTATAACCGGTGGGCTTGGCGTATTGGGGGTAGCGTTACAATTTATCATCGGCATCATCATATCCGCCTACTTTTTAGAAAGGGGCGATAACCTGCTGATGCCCATAAAAACTACTATAAAACACCTGTTGAGCGACAACGATGGCAGTGAACTGCTCGACGCCATAAGCCAGGCCATTAAAGGCGTATCCATCGGCGTTATGGGCACAGGCTTCATCGTTTCGTTTGTAGCGTGGACAGGGTTAATCATCACCGGTATACCCTTCGCAGCAGGCTTTGCAGCATTGATATTTTTCCTGGTGGTTATCCAGGTAGGGGCGCTTGTGGTATGGGTACCGCTTATCATCTGGGAAATTATACAAGGCAATCATGAAATTACCATTATACTGTGTGTGTATTTGGCAGTCATTGTCATCATCCAAATGGTGATCAAGCCGCTTTTGATCGCCAAAAGCGGCAAACTTCCCTTTTTAGTGCTCTTTCTGGGGGTAGTAGGCGGCCTGGCAGCCTGGGGATTCACGGGTATGTTTAAGGGAGCAATCATCACTTCTATTTTCTATACCATCTACAGTTCCTGGTTAGCGCGCAAGAGCGTAAGGGCGAAGTAAACCCGCCGCCGGCCCCGACAGACGAGTTTATTGCATACCCTTAAGCACCTATGGTACCTGTCTTCACATCCCCGCTTCGTGCGTAATTGGCAAAAATAACCCCGCTTGGCGTAACACAGCTCCCGGTTAATTTAAACGACGCCGGAAATGACTCATCGCTAAATAGCTTTTTCCCTTTACCCAGAATCACCGGGTATGTTTTCAGCCAAAGTTCGTCCACCAAATCATGTTTCAGCAGTAACTGAACCAGTTCGCCGCTGCCCCAAACTTTGATGTCAGCACCTTCCGAATTTTTGAGCTTTTCGATGTCTGCCACGCTTGTAAAAAACACCGAGTTTTCCCAGGACGATGCTGTCATGGTGTTGGACAAAACGTATTTTGTCACGTTGTTAATGCCCGGCCAATAGTCCGCATGTTCGGGCCAGTAGCCCGCAAAAATCTCAAAGGTTTTTCTGCCCAGCAGAATATCTGTAGCTTCCATTTGCTTTTGCATCATCGTACCCGAAACGTCGTCGCTATAAGGGGCCGACCAACCGCCATATTTGAAGCCGCCCGAGGTATCTTCTTCTGGTCCGCCCGGTGCTTGCATCACGCCGTCTAATGTAATAAATGTTAAAACGATTATCTTTCTCATATTATTTTTCCTCCTTTTGTGGTTGCATTATAACAAATGTAGAAATTACACCCTTACCGGGGAATAGTAACCTCAAAAAAGCGGGGCGGCACACCAGCTATAGTTTAAATATAAATTACCTTTTTTAATTTTTAGCTATAAATTGTCACAACAGTTAAGTTTTTACAGCTGCAAAGTAAATGGGTATATGAATTGCTGTATTGGTTTGACATTATAGCCTTGTTGTTATGAAAAAAAATCTTACTCCTTTAGTCCTTATAGTAGCAGCCTGCCTGTTTGGTTTTACATCCTGTAAAAAATATGCTGCAGAAACCCCCGTGCAAAAAACCAATACGGTTGATTCAAAGCTGTTTGCCAGCCAGTTTGCAGTGAGCTTTTATAAATCTGTTACCGGCGTGTATGGCGGCGCCGACATAAAAAATGGGATAAAGGTATCGGCAGTAGCCCCTGCAGCTAAAAAAGGCCCGGTTATGTTCGGCATCGACCCCATGTGCGGTTACGTAATAGATACCGTTACCGCCGATAAATCCAGCGTGATAAATGACACCACAACTTACGACTACGGCGGCCAATTTAAATTTACGTATACCTGCAGCGCAACCACGCTCGACGGTTATATTAACGATAACAGTTTCTACAGCAACACCCGCACCACTAACACCTGGGATACGGTGCATATAAGCCAACAGTACACCGTGAAGGCCCTTGACAACACCTACAAATTGGTTTCTATGGACGGCCAGTTAATAAACTTCGAGCTTAAACAAATATTTAACGGCCCGTTTTATATGTCGTACGTCAACTCGGTTAACTCCAATGTTAAATCAACAAAGGTTACCTATACCCTGCATGGCGTTAAGGTGGATGTTAGCAGCGGTATACCTGATATAACTGCCGGCACAGCGGATATAGTGATACTTCTAACGCAAATAGATATTCACCACCCGCTTCCGCCAAGCTTTATGTTCGGCGGCGGTAAAATTACATTTTTAGGGGGCCACCTGGCCAGGGTAGAAGCACAATTCGACGGTCCGCCGGTAGCTTATACGGTTAATATGCTTACGGGAGAGATAGTTAATTAACACCAAACGGGAGCTATCCAGCCTGACCTTGATTGCAATTTTAGTCCCAAATTCCGTTTTGTTCAGTCAGAATTATGGGAAGCCCGTCTGTTACAATTATTGTATGCTCGTGCTGCACGCTAAAGCCGCCTTTATCACCAATTAAGGTAAAACCATCGGGAGCCTCAACGGCCCAGGAGGAATCGGTGGTGATAAAGGTTTCTATTGCCACAACCGTATCCTTCCGGAATCGTCGCTGGTCCAGTCGGTCGCGGTAATTCAAAATCGCGTCGGGCAGTTCATGCAGTGCCCGGCCTAAACCATGGCCGCCCAGGTTCTTGATCACCTTGTAGCCATGCTTTTTAGCTTCACTTTCAATCAACCCACCTATTTCATTTATTTTAACGCCTCCTTTAATCGCGTTGATGGCTTTTCTCAATATCTCCCGGGATGTTTCAACCAGGTCGGTTTGTTGATAGATATCCCTACCAACAATAAATGAACCGCCGTTGTCCGACCAATAGCCATCCAGTTCGGCCGAAACGTCGATATTCAGTAAATCACCCTCCCGGATAATCCGGTTAGCCGAAGGTACACCATGGCATACTTCGTTGTTGATACTGATGCAGGTATAGCCCGGAAATTGATAGGTTACATAAGGCGCCGACTTTGCCCCAAATTTTTCTAACAACTGACTACCGTAATTATCCAGCTCTTTAGTGCTCATTCCCGCACAGGCGTATGCGCGCATCTCCTTTAAAGTTAATGCAACAGCCTCGCTTGCTCTTCTCATCCCGGCAAGGTCGTTTTCACTCGTTATTATCATAAATGTTAATGTTGGGTCAAAATTACAGGATAGATATCATCCCCAATAGTATAAGTTGGACATTTGAATACATGCGATTTGTCATTCTGACATTTTAAATCACAATCCATTTTAAAGTTGAGCTTATAAATTGAATATATTTGCCTTTATGCCCATCAATTTTTTTAAACAGTTAGCCATTCAAAATGGCGATGATATCTTCAGGATAGTCCCTCCAGAGCATTTGAAAGATATTGTGGAAGGATGCTACCTGGTTAAAGCAAGCCGGGCCAGGGAGAAGGAACTGTTTTTTAACGACGGTTACCCCGTGATAGCGCTGATGCAAAACAGAAACGAAAAAGTAAGGGTAACTATTGAGGGCCAAACAAAATGCGTAGGTAACACCTGGGTTTGCGGCGGCGTCCTCAAAAATATTTATGGTGAACCCGGAACCCATTTCGGGGATTTCCTGGTTATTCGTTTTTACCCGATAACTTTCTTCAAATTATTTGGTATGGATGAAGATTGCTTTCAAACAAAACAGATTTTTGACTTATCCGAAATAGCCGGACCTAACTTTGAAAAATTTAAGGAAGCTTATTATAGTTGCGCTTCCGCAGATGAAAGAATGCAAGTAATAACAGGTTTTCTTTCGGAGAAAATGAATACCTATAATTACCCAAAAGTACTGATTGATATACAAAATCATATAGACAAGCAGGGCAATCTCGCCGTTAAGGATATTTTGGATGGCTATTCCACCCGCCTCAACTATAAATGGCTGGAAAGAAATTTTAGAAAACATTTCGGCATTTCGCCCCAAAACTATATCCTGCGAAGACGTTTTTTGAACGCTTATCTTGATCTGGATGCTGTTACCACTAAAGACCTTTTACAAGTAGCTTTGAATAATGGCTATTATGATGATAACCATTTTATAAAAGACTTCCGGCGGTTTTCGGGGGTTGCGCCGAGGACGTATTTTAACAGGGTGTTAAAAGCCCCGCTGTCCGAAGTCTGTGACTTCGGATGACTAAGTTGGTAGTCTGTGACTACAGTGCCTGATAATTGAGGAAATCGTTTTAACCGCTGCGAACGATACGGCCCTTATTAAATATACGAAATAAGTACCTTTGTCTACTGTAGTCACAGACTACAGGCATAGCGTATCCGAAGTCACAGACTTCGGACAGCAGATGTGAAGTAATTTTTTACACTAACTTTATAAGAAAATTTATGACCGGCAGACTTTTTTCAATTCTAATTATTTTCATCATTGTTTTCAGTTCTTACCAAAGTCAGAAGGTAACAGAACAACGAGTTGATACTGCACAGTCGACCCAAATCGCAATTGGCCGTGAACCAAATTATAACTATGTAATTGAAGTACCTCAAGGATGGACGACACGTGACACGACATTGAATGGGGTGAGGTTCCGTTTTCTGCTTTCCCCACCTTCACTTACTGCGGACCGTCCTATGGGCAACATTATAATTGCCAGCATGGAAGGTCGAAACATTGCTGACTTTACGACAAGAAATATGGCCTATTTGAAATCAAAATTGCAAGGAACCGTTATCTTAGAAAGAGGAAATATCGAATCATCAAGCTATAATGGACAATGGTTTACCTATACGAAAATACAGAATGGTATAGTTAGAGATATGATAAACTACATAATTCCACTGAATGGTTATGCCTACATGATTACTTGTGGGTCAAACAAAGGCAGCATTGACAAGTACAGAGCGATATTCGATAAAATAGCTAAATCGTTCAAAGGCTAAACCGCGCAAATCCAAGGTAATTTAATCAGAGATTATAAATCCGGACTGACGAAGATAGAGTCAATCTTGGTTTTCGTACTTGTTTACAAGATCATGTATAAACATGTCGTATTCATCCCGCATCGGCAGTTCAAAATCAGTATGCAGGGTTCGTCTATCAATTAGCACATGCTCCTTGTTCTTTGGATTAAATCCCTCCTTTTTCACATTTGTCCAATAAACGCCTATTCCTCTTTTTTGCCAGGCAGGAACGTTATTGAAATTGATACCATATTGAAAAAGTAATTCGTTCTTGGCGGCAATACTCATCCCTTCAATCTTTGCTGTAGCTTCCTTTGCGTTAAAGTTTTCGTACCTTAAACGCCAGTAGCAATGCGCATTTAACGCATTTCTATGAGCATCTTCATTACGCCATCTGAAATAATCTCCTACTAACCTCTTGTTGGGAAGTTCAGAAAGACGACAGTCAAACGCTCCCACGTGTCCCAGAAGAGCGGAAAACTTAGCACTGGCTTCGCCTGCCAGTAGGGAAATGTATTTCCTGGTCTTTCGCCCAAAAAGATTTTCGTCAGGATGAAAGAGTAATGATATTTCATCACTTTCTGTATAACCGTAAATTACGTTAAAACCGCAATTCATCAAATGTTTTACAGTTTCAACCATTAAGTCCCGAAATTTTTCGTCGAAAGGCGCTTCGAACTTATGCACTTCTTTAGTCAGCCTGGTAAAGCCACGTCCATCAATTCTGGCTACTATGTACATATTTGGCAAAACGCAGCGGTCATGAGAGGTTTCATAAATCCGCATTTTAACATCCAGATCATCAAATTTCATTTGACCATTTATTTACGGTGAACGTGTTATTTTCAGCAGTTACATAATACAATTCGTCAAAACCTTCATCCATGTGTGGCAGGCTCAGACGTTTAAAAGTTCCTCTTACACCCGTTTCCGGAATTTTCTCTTTACCAGAGCGTTGATCATTACGCGCCAACGCAACCGCCACTTTCGATTGAAAATAATAGCCAATTACTTTGAACTTATTTGCTTTTGCTATGGCTATATACTTTGCCCTTTCTTCCTGTGATGGATTGGTGTTATCCACTACAAAAGGCTGAAACGTGACGATGCAAGTTTCAATGAACCTGAGTTCTTTATTTCTCGTATTTAACTGGTCTAAGGAAATACGCATGTGCGTTTTAAAAAACCTTTCCTTAAAAAAAGTAGTTTTCCCTGTTGCCTGAATGCCGCAAAATATTACTGCTTCCATTTTTTATAAGTGCTCAACGCTGTGGATGCAATAACGGAAGAGCTACTATTAATCCTTCCTTCTTTCATCATTAGAGCGTGTGAATTTAAAGTATTATGGTGGTTTTAATTAAAAGAGAAACTACGTATTTCAGTATTACAAATCCGGCATACCCCCTACCCCTCATCCATCTCCAACAACAAATTAGCAATCAAAGCCGTCCACCCGGTTTGATGGGAGGCCCCAAGCCCCTGCCCGGTATCGCCATGGAAAAACTCATAAAATAAATGATGCTCTTTAAAATGCTCCTCCTGCCACTGTTCCTGTTCTGTTGAGTGGTACTGATAGGCCCCTGCCTCGTTTACATCAAAAATTTTTAACAGCCTTTTGGTTAATTCATTGGCAATTTGTTTGAGGTTCAGTTTATTGCCGGAACGTACCGGGAATTCGTACGTGTACGAATCGCCGTAATATTCATAATACTTTCGTAGCGAGTTGATGATCAGGTAATTGATGGGCAACCATATTGGCCCGCGCCAGTTGGAGTTACCGCCAAACATGGAGCTTGAACTTTCGCCCGGCTCGTACTTAATACTGTATTCACTGCCCTGGTAGCCGAAAACAAAAGGCTTATCCTGGTAACATTTGGATAGCGAACGGATGCCGTAATCTGATAAAAACTCATCCTCGTCTAAAAGCCTTTTCAACAGGTGCTCCAGCCGGTCGCCAATCATAATGGCAAATAGATAGTTGCCGTCTTTGTTTTTCTTCTCGATGTCCGAGATAACTTTGGTTAAATCGGGCCGGGTGCGCCTGATGCTACCCAGCCGGGCATTAAACTCTTTGAGCTTGGCAAACAAGTCGGCGTGCATTATTTCTACCGCCAGCAATGGAATTATTCCCACAAGCGAACGGACTTTTAACCGCTTGCTTTTGCCGTTTTCAAACTGTATGGCATCATAATAGAAGGCATCTTCTTCATCCCACAAGGCCATATCTCTTTTGCCAATATGGTGCATGGCCCAGCCAATATTTAAAAAGTGACGGAAAAATTTGGCGGCCGATTCCTCATAGGCCAGGTTATGTTGTGCCAGTTCCAGCGAAATGCGCAGCATGTTAATGGCATACATAGCCATCCAACTGGTAGCATCGGCTTGTTGCAGTTTTTTAATGCCCGGCGGCATCTGGTTCCTGTCGAAAACGCCGATATTATCCAGACCGAGGAAGCCGCCTTCAAATATATCGGTACCGTTGGCGTCCTTCTGATTTACCCACCAGGTAAAGTTCATCAACAGCTTTTGAAACGACCGCTCCAGGAAATCCCAGTCGGATATGCCGGTCTTTTTCTTGTCGGCCTCGTATACATACCAAACACTCCAGGCATGAACGGGCGGGTTTACATCGCTAAAATTCCATTCGTAAGCCGGAATTTGTCCATTGGGATGCATATAATATTCCCGCAGGATCACCAGCAACTGCTGCTTCGCAAATTCCGGGTCGACGTGTATGAACGTAGCCGCATGGAAAGCGAGGTCCCAGGCTGCAAACCAGGGATATTCCCACTTATCGGGCATGGATATAATATTGCGGCAGGTGAGATGCTGCCAGTCATAATTACGCTGAAAGTTTCGCGGCGCCTGTTTTTCATGCGGCTCGCCAAACAGCCATTTAAATACATCGAGGTAATAAAATTGTTTGCCCCATAGTAATCCGCCTACGGTACTGCGCAATAAGCCTTTTTGTTTTTTCGATAAAGTGGCGGGCGCTAATTGCTTATAATAGGCATCGGTTTCGGCCTGGCGTGTTTTAAAAATTTCGTTAAAATCTGCCCAGGGATCTTCCATCTGCCCCTTGGTTAATCGTACTTTAAATACTTTACTTTTTCCCGGGGCTATTTTCCCTTGCATCCAAACAGCCGTTTTGGTGCCTTTTTTTTCGGGATTTATGGTTTTTTCTTTATTTACAACGTAGTTGTTGATACCGTCTTTTACAAAACCGGTTACGTTAGCCGAATGAAAAATACGTTTGCTGTTGGTTTCATTTTCACAAAATAGTTGTTCGCCATTATCATGGTAAAGATAATAAGTGCCGTTGCGGGATGAATTTGTCTGAACACAATTGCCTGATAAAGAAGTAATTTCCGGACTGGTATAACGGGGATTATGCCGCCAATAGTTACGGAACCACAGGTGCGGCAGTACGTGGATGGCAGCTTCTTCGGGCCCACGGTTGTGTACCGTAATTTTCATCAAAATGTCCCTCGTCCCGGCCTTTGCATATTCAATATAGCAATCAAAATAGCGGTTGTCGTTAAAAACACCGGTATCCAATATTTCAAATTCGGGACTTAAACGGTCCTTTTGATTTTTTTGCAGCAAATCCATATACGGGAAAGCAGCCTGGGGATATTTGTACAGAAATTTACAATAGGAATGCGTAGGCGAAGAGTCCAGGTGAAAATATAATTCCTTAACATCTTCGCCATGGTTTCCCTCCTGGTTGGTTAATCCAAAAAGCCTTTCTTTCAAAATAGTATCCTTACCGTTCCAAAAGGCAGGCGCCAGGCACAATACCTGCTCAATGTCGCAAAACCCGCCAATGCCATCCTCTCCCCAACGGTAGGCATAGCTTCGTGCCAGATCATGGTTTATATAGCTCCATGTATTTCCCGAAGGGCTGTAATCTTCCCTAACTGTACCCCATTGGCGTTCAGAAAGATATGGCCCCCAAACTTTCCAATTTTTATCATTATTTGGCTGGGAAAGCCGTGCGTTTTCCATAATCGTTATTCCTGATCAATTTAATTATTAAGTACGATTGGAATCTCCAAATGTCCCAAACCTTTAAAAAATCTAAAATAGCAATTTTAAACTTCCCCGATAACTAACTGCGTCTGCGGAACCGGCTTTATTTTTTAAGCTATGATTTCCGGCCTTGTTTCGGTAAAATTGGTTTTTAATATGCACCAGTTTGACGCTATCCCTTAAAGCCACGTAATCGAGGCTATCGCTCAGCGACCAGGGGTCGCGTTCAGTGCTTTTATGGGTTGTGTCCGCAGCGGTTTCGTTGGGCTGCGAACTACAGGAACCGAGCGCAAGTAAAACTGATGTTGTACAGGTGTATATAGTATACAGCTTCATGAAAATGGCGTTAACAAGTAGACTAAGGTATAAATTATAATTATTCGCAGATAACCAGGTTTTCGATGCCCCGCCAATAGGCGGGGCATAAAAATTTGTGGGTGCAAATTAACCTTGGGCAGAAAATGAATATTTACCAGATCCAACGGTGTAAATAACGTACCCGTTTTCTATCCGTTGAAAACGAACCCCGTTTCCGTTTACTATTTTCTTCCCGTTTTCAGTTACTTGTTTTTCATTGGCTGCAGGTACATAAACAGTGGCTGTGCTTCCTACCGGTACTGTAATATTTAAATGGAAGGTGCGGGCATTTTTTTTCCAGTTTATGGCAGCAAGGCCATTAGGTGTTTCATTGGAATAAGACGCAAATGTCACATCTCCGGCTGGCTGAGGTTTAAAGATAATATTGCGATAGCCCGGTTTATCGGGGTCGGTATTCATGCCGGCCAGCACACGATAAAACCAAACTATACCGCCGCCGAACATCGGATGATCGTGTGAGCCCGATCCGTCCCATTGCTCCCAGGTAGTTGTGGCGCCTTGTTTTATCCACCAGCCATACGACGGCGCGGTTGTTTGGTTCATTACCTGATAAGCTATATCCTGCATTCCGTTCGCGGCCAACACTTCAAAAAAGAATTGAGTACCAAACATCCCGGTATCCAAGTGCCCGCCGGCTGCGGCAATATCTGCTTTGAGCGCTGCAATAACTCCCGCCTTTTGGTCATCCGGAATACCCATTTCTAACGCGAAAATATTACCGCCATAGGGGCCGTATGTTCCTTTAACTTTATCATAAAATTTATTTTGAAAGGCATTTTTTGTTCTTTCAGCAAGTTCAGCGTACTTTTTTGCTTCGGATGAATTGTCAAGTATAGCTGCTGTTTTTGATGTGATATCGGCGCATCTCCAAAGATAAAAGGTATGTACCAGGTCGGCAGGAGGCAATTTGCCGGGGGCGGCCCATTCACCTAAGTTCAGCCACATATTGACCTTGGTACTATCCGGCGCCCGCGAGTACATAATTCCGTTATTATCGGTCCAGGTGAGCATATACTTAATATATCCTTTCATGCTTTCATAGTTACGGCTTAACATGTTGGTATCGCCGTAATGAATATAATATTCCCAGGGCATAATGCTGATTGCTGCACCCCAGGCCACGCCGCCGCCGCATCCGGGCTGCCAGGGTGCGCCGTTCGGCACATATCCTGTTTCCGGGTTTTGCGCCCCTAAAATATCCTGTATCCATTTGGTGTAAAAGGCCCTGCTATCAAAATTGTGCATCACGGTAATGCATGCCACCTGCCCGTCGCCGGTATAAGGCGAACGTTCACGGTGCGGACAATCACTGGCTATTCCACCGTGCATATTATCCATTTGACTGCGCACCCACATCTGGTGAATCTTATTGAACAAAGTATCTGAGGACTCGAATTTCCCCGTGTTCTCAACATTCGTGCGTACGGACTCGGCCCTCAGCTGTTCCGGTTTTAACTCACCGGGCCAGTTGGATATCTCCACCTCCCTAAACACAAACCAGGTAAAACGCGCTGCATACGACTCCGGCGCGCCGCCTTTTAAGGTGTATGAGTTGTCGCCCACCGGCGATTCACATATAAATTTTACGCTGATCTTCCGGCCTGCTTCGCCCTTTACATTAAGCAAGTGTAACCAGCCAGCTATTTGCTGCCCAAAATCAACCTTATATTTTCCTTCGCCCAAAGGCGTAATTTTTACCGGCGCCCGTGATTCCATTACCCGGTCAACAGGCGATATTTGCGCCGTCATTTTCCCTTCCGGGGACTTCCTGACAGTAGCCTGTTCCCATTTTGAATCATCAAACCCAGCGCCCGACCAGCCCGGTTGCTCCAACCGCGCGTCGTAATGTTCACCGTCATACACCAAATCGGTTATGATAGGACTTTTTGAAGCTTTCCATGTGGCATCACTGTTTACAATATCGGTAGTTCCATCTGTATAAGTGATATAGATTTGCCCAAAAAAACGGGGGGAGCCATAGGATTGTGTCCAGCGTATCGGATCGTTATAAAAACCATTGCCCAGGATAGCGCCAAATACGTTTTCGCCTTTTTTCATCATCGCAGTAATGTCATAGCACAAATACATTACCCGGTATTCACTAAAATTGTCAGCTACAGAAATGTAATTATTCTCCAGTCCGGGGCGCTTGCCATACAAAGTAAGGTTAGGCACCAAAGCATCATGGCTCACTTTTTTACCATTTACATAAAATTCAAAATAGCCAAGGCCCGTAACAAAAGCCCTGGCGGAGGCTACCTCTTTGTTTATTTTAACTGATTTTCGTAACAAAGGCGCCGGAGGCGGCAATTCAGTTGCTGTAAGTACATAGCCCGGTTTGCGGAATCCGGGTTTTGGCAATGCTTCTTCCCCCTGCCATGGGGCGCCTATCCATTGTGCTTTCCATTCATTTTGATTTAAAAGCCCCATGCTCCAAAAAGCAGGTTTGCTCCAGCCCGACACTTTTCCATTTTTATCCCAAACCCTAACCTGCCACCAGCAATCCTGCCTTGATTGGAGCGGTTTCCCTTTATACAAAATATTGTTGCATTCGCCGGAGTTTACCTTCCTGCTATCCCACAAAGTGGATTGACCATTCAAAAGCCCGTTTTTAGTTGCCGAAACTTTTATTTCCCAGGCGGTTTGGATTTGGCCGCGCTCATCGTTTTGCGCAATATTCACCCACGAAAGGCGTGGATTGGCTATATCTATCACCTGCGGGTTTTCCATATTCTCGCATCTTAACCGTGTTGGGATGATTGCTGCCCCGGCAAAAAAGCCGGAAAGCGCCACAAAAATAAGGCTTAAGCTGATACTTTTTCTCATACGTGCTTAGTTTATAAATTGGTTAAGACCAGGTTTCAAAGCCCCTGTTGAACAAATCTATGGAATTGTTTTGTTTAACTGTCCTTATCTGTCGGCCGTTGTTTTCCGTGGGCCGGGATTTAGAATCCATGGGTCAAATTAAGGCCGGTTTGTAATTTGTTAGAGCGACTTGATTGGGGGCTGCAAATCTCCGGGAATTTAGTGCGGGATTATAAATTTGGTTTAATGGGAGCCGCTGGTTAAATTATACAGACTGAATAAAAATCTTCGTCAGGCACTTGCCGGCGAAATCATGATCCTTTCCGGATTGCGGGAATCTATTAAAATTGGCAACTGATGCTCTCGGCTGCCGGGCTTTGCCGGCAGCTGAGAGCGTAATATGGAGCTGGGAGTGGATGGTCTTGCGTTTTGAAGGTACTTTGAATAGGCGAGCGAGTGTATTTCAACGCTCTCAAATTTAAACCCATCACTAAACCTCATCGAGTTTAAAAGGCAGCTTCCTGATCCGCTTACCCGTGAGGTCAAAAATAGCCTCGGTCAATGCCGGTGCAAATGGCGGAAGCCCTGGTTCCCCAACACCGCCTGCGTTTTCATCATTGTCCATTACATGCACCGCAACTTCAGGCATATCATTAATCCTCGGCATTATATAATTATAAAAGTTCCGCTGCTCTACTAAACCGTCTTTAAAAGTGATCTCGTGTTTAGTTGCAGCACCGAGCGCCATCAAAATCGAGCCCTCAACCTGGGCATGAATAATATCCGGATTTACGTACCAGCCACAATCCATAACCGCCCAAACCTTGTCAATGCTGATCTTTCCGTCAGATTTTCGCGAAACTTTAACTACCTGTCCTACCGTGGTGGAGAAACATTCGGTAATAGCCAATCCAAAACCTTCACCTTTCTTCCTGTTTTTCCAGCCGGATAATTCTTCCATCTTATCCATCAACTTTTGTTCCCGTTCCTCCTTTAAATATTCCCGCCTAAAATCAAGTGGGTCCTTGCCGGCGAGGTGGGCCATCTCGTTCATGAAGCTTTCATAGGCAAAGCCGTTGGTGGAGGCATAAACTGAGCGCCACCAAACATTAGGGATAGGCGTTTCAAAAGGTATATCTGCTATACTTAAATCTTTAATGCTTTTATAATAAGGGGCAAGAAACCCTTCCGAAATGCTTCGATTCGGTTGCGTTTTTGGCGCACCCATCCAATGATAAATATTTTGCCCTGCTGCTTTTAATTTGAACGCAATAAACTGACCATCTTTTATTGCACCCTGGCATCTGTATGAGATGCCTGCGCGATAGGGTCCTTGTGTCATATCATCCTCCCTGGTCCAAACCACTTGTACAGGTGTTCCCGTTTCTTTGGAGATCAGGCAGGCTTCATGCGGGTAATCCATAAATGCTTTTCTTCCAAAGCCACCGCCCAAAAACGTCATATTGATCACTACTTTTTCTCTTGGCAGTTTAAATTGTGTACAGATAAAGTCCTGCACCCATTCAGGGGCCTGGATTGGTCCCCATATCTCTAACTTGTCCGGCTGATAATACGCAATACAATTAAGCGGCTCCATTGCGCTGTGCGATTGGTAGGGCGTTTCATAAATAACATCAAGCTTTTGCGCAGCGGAATTTAATAAAGTGTCCGGATCGCCCTGCTTTCTCACCGAAAGGCCTTCTTCCGTTTTTAACAGTTCGCTTTGCCGATGATATATTTCATCTGTGCTGATGTGCTCAAAGCCGCTATCATCCCATTCTATGATCAATGCCTTTCGCCCCTGCATTGCCGACCAGGTACTGTCGGCCACCACGGCAACACCATCCCTGAAAGTTTGAAAAACCCCGGTTTGTATTTTGAAAACTTTTTTTACACCCGGCACTTTCAACGCAGCAGTTGCATCAAAACTTTTCAGTTTCCCCCTCAAACGCGGATTGCGCTCTACCACAGCGTAAAGCATACCCGGCAGCTTAAAGTCCAAACCAAAAACGGCCGAACCGTTAGTCTTTAATGGCGTATCCTGTCTTTTCAGCGGTTTGCCAATCAGTTTATATTCCGGTCTTTTTTTAAGTACAACATCTTTTGGCGCCGACAGTTTGGATGCAGCTTCAACCAATTCGCCATAATGAAATTTCTTTGCCGAGGGGCGATGGATAACATGTCCGGCTTCAGCATAACATTCACTTGCCGGAACGGTCCATTTTGCTGCCGCTGCCGCGATGAGCATTTCACGCGCAGACGCGCCTAATTTCAGCAAATTTTTATACGAGCCGCGGATTGTTGAGCTGCCGCCTGTCACCTGGTTGCCGTATTTCTGACGGTCGCCCTGGGCAAAACGAATATTGATATCCTCCAGGTTTACTTCCAACTCTTCCGCAACAATCTGCGGAACGCTCTGATAAGCGCCCTGGCCCATTTCGGCCCGGTGGCTAAAAATGGTCACCTTGCCGTCGGTATCAATATGTACCCATGCGTTCAATTCTATATCAGTGGCTTCGACTGCATCCGCACCAGCTACTTTGGCCTCCTCCGCATTCGCGGGAAAGTATAAGCCAACGAAAAGGGCGGTCCCGGTAAGCCCGGCTGCCCTTAAAAAATTCCTTCTCGAAATATTACTTACACTCATGATTTCCAGGTTAAATGTCAATTATTATTTCCCTTTAGGTGCGTAAGCCCCGGTTGAAAGCCAGGTGATCCACGCTTTTTTAAACGCCGCATAGCTCATAGGTGGCAGCGTACGACCTTCACCCGGGTTCCAACCCGATAGCACCAAACCATCATCTGCGTGTGCAATCAGTTTTTTAAAATCTTTATTTCCGTTTTGCTTGGGGTCAATAAGTTGCTTGGCCAACTGATGCGGCGTTCTTCCCTGGAAAACCATTTTCATATTTGCAGGCGGCAGATGCCAGTTTGGATTGCCCGGCGGCGTATGCAAGCCCGGCGTATTGATAGCCTGGTGGCAATTAGCGCATTTCATGGCGTAAATGCCTTTGCCGTCAATACCTCTTTGCGGCGACATGGTGTGCAAATGGCTGTCGTCGCCTTGCAGTGGAATATTCCCCGAGGGGTGGCAGTTCATACAGCGCGCGCTCGTCAAAACCGTATAAACCTGTTTAAATGCTTTAACCGATGCAATGCTGTCTTTTTTCACAACAGGCAAAGGCGATTCCGCACCAACCTTTGGAGTATCACTGTTATTCACGCCGAAAGCCATAATGCCAATAACGGTTAGTAACAGGCCAATCACTGCCATCGCCCTTAACGTGCTACCGTAATTGCTTTTGTTTGTTCCCTGCTTTTTCATTTACTGGCGCCCCCCTTTCTCTGCATTTCTGCAGCTGAATGGATCGCCTTGCGAATGCGCTGATAGGTACCGCAACGGCAAATGTTACCTGCCATACCAGCATCAATATCGGCGTCGTTCGGGTTTGGATTTTCGCGCAGCAGCACCGCCGCAGACATGATTTGCCCCGAATGGCAGTAGCCGCATTGCGGTACCTGCTCTTCATTCCAGGCAAGTTGTACCGGGTGATCATTATTGGCCGACAGGCCTTCAATAGTAACAACCTGTTGCGCTTGAACACGGCTTAATTTTGTTACGCATGAACGCACCGCTTCGCCGTTTAAATGCACTACACAAGCTCCGCACTGCGCCACACCGCAACCATATTTGGTCCCGGTTAAACCGATGATATCCCTGATTACCCACAAAAGTGGCATATTGGGATCTGCATCTATTTGATGCTGCTTCCCGTTAACGGTAATGTTAGTCATAAATCTATTTTTTAATTAGTTCATCAACGTGGTTATTCGAGGTATTTAATTCAGTGAACGATATTCCAGCGGCGTATGCCCCACCTGCTGCTTAAATAACCGGGCGAAATGCTGCGGATATTTAAAGCCAAGTTCATAGGCTACCTGGCTTACCGTTTTGCCGGTATCAAATATTCTTTCTTTTGCCACGTCAATCAGTTTTGCCTGTATATATTCCAATGCTGTTTTACCTGTTTCCTTTTTTACAAGATCGCCAAAATAATTGGCCGACAGGTGCAGCTCATCGGCACAATAAGCCACCGAGGGTAAGCCAATCAGTTGCGGTTTTTCTGACGCGAAAAAATCATTTAATAGCTGCTCGAATTTTTCCAAAATTCCGGAATTGACATGATCCCGCGTAATAAACTGGCGGTCATAAAAACGGATGCAATTAGCCAAAAGCAATTCGATATTGGTGGTGATCAGTCTTTTGCTGTGTTTATCAATAGCTTGATCCAGTTCGTGATCAATTTTCGAAAAACAGTCCATTATAATCTCTCTTTCGCGGTCTGATAGATGCAATGCTTCATTTGACTGATAGTCGAAGAAGCTATAGTCAGGTATATGCCTGCCCAGCGAAGTTCCATGTATCAGGTCCGGATGAAATACCACGCCAAATCCTTTAGGCTGATAGGTCTCGCCATTGCCCCTCATTCCCGCCACCTGGCCCGGTGCCATAAAAACCAGCGTTCCTTCCTGGTAATCATAGGTATTTCTCCCATAAACCAGGTCACCGCATTTCACATCTTTCAGAAAAATCGTATAAAAACCAAAATACATCTTCGACCCGCTCCTCGGCGCTGCCTTTGAGAAATCGATAACGCTAACCAACGGATGTTTAGTGACGGTATTGTTAAAAGCGTTGTATTCGCTGATCGTATTGAATCTAAGCATCTTATCCATATCCTTCATTTAAAGTAATCAAAGTTATCACTTTCGCTACCGATTGGTTAGCGGTTGTTTGATAATCAGTAAAAATGGTACACATATCCGTAATCTGTATCCTATCCCGGTCAATAAAACGGCTCACATTTGTGATGTCGAAAATAACCTGAGACCTCACTCCGGAGCTATCGATAAAGCCACTCACCCAATTATGTAATTTTATGAAAAAAATCTTAGCAGGTTTTGCATTATTAATCGCCTGTTCAGCTTGTGCTCAGCAACCAGAAAACAAATCGGAACAAAAAAGGCCGACGGTTCAAACCAGGTCAGGCATACTGCGCGGTGTAACCGAAGGAGACGTCTCCAGCTTCAAAGGAATTCCCTTTGCTGCACCACCGGTAGGCGCTAACCGCTGGCGGCCACCTCAACCGTTCCCGGCCTGGCAGGGAGAGCGCGATGCCAGCAAATATGGTGCAGATTGCGCCCAGCGAGGTTTCGGTGCTGGTAACGGAGGTATTTCGCCAACCTCGTCTGAAGATTGCCTGTTTCTGAACGTGTGGCGGCCTGCCAGCATTACAAAGGGGGCAAAACTGCCGGTAATGGTTTGGATACACGGCGGTGGTTTTGTGTTTGGAAGCGGGAACCAGGGCGAGGGCTTTTCGGGAGCGACATTTACCAATCAGGGTGTCATTTTAGTAACCATAAATTACCGATTAGGACGTCTCGGATTCTTCGCGTTTCCGGCCCTGAGCCAGGAGCATCCGGACGAACAAAAAGGCAACTACGCTTACATGGATCAAATTGCCGCCCTCAAATGGGTAAAGGAAAACATTGCTGCTTTCGGCGGAAATCAGGATAACGTTACCATATTCGGCGAGTCTGCCGGTGGCGTCTCCGTACAATCAATGGTAACAATTCCGGCTGCAAAGGGCTTATTTCAAAAGGCTATTGTAGAGTCAGGCGGTGGCCGTGATGGCGTGCTCACCGGCCGCCCAATTCAAAAAGATAGTGCTGATTCTTATTACCCGATATCCGCAGAAACTATCGGGATAAACTTCGCAAAAAAACATGGCATTCAGGGCACAGATGCTGCAGCGCTTGAAAAACTCCGGTCGTTAAGCGTGGCCGAGATTGTAGACGGAGGCCAGGAAACCGATGGCCCCGGCGGGAAACCAACCTATCCGGGCCCTATTCTCGACGGTAAACTGGTAGTTGAGACTGCTCAAAGTGCGTACCAGGCAGGCAGACAGTTACCTGTTTCGGTGATGATTGGCTCGAATAGTGCAGAAGTACCTGCCGGTTTCGTTAATGCCGGATCGAAGGATGCGTTGCTGAGTTTGTTTGGTAAGATGAACGCTGATGCGAAAGCAGTCTACGATCCGGATGGTAACACTGATTTTGCCAAAATGCTTACCTGGGTTAACACCGACAAAGTATGGGCCGAACCGGCCCGGTTTACGGCCCGGGCCGTTGTGGCGAAGGGAAAGCCGGCTTATATTTATCTTTTCTCTTACGTCTCTCCTTCAATGAGAGGTTTTATGCGGTTTGGCGCCGCACATGCATCCGAAATAGGTTATGTGTTCAATAACCTGAGAACCAGGACCGGAGTTGATACCATAGCAAAGAACATAGAAGTTGCTAAAATGATGAACACCTATTGGACAAATTTTGCCAAAACAGGCGATCCTAACGGGGGAGGACTGCCGAAATGGCCCGTTTACGATCCCAAAAAGAATGAGCTTCTTGAGTTTCGGTCCGATGGCTCGGCAATGGGTGAGCCGGACCCGAGGAAAGCGCGGCTGGACGTGATTGAAAAGGCTGTTACATCGGGCAACCTGCATTAGCACCAGTAAAAATGGTATATATATCCGTAATCTGTATCCTGATAATCCTGACAATAGGTACGACCTTTGTAAAGGTTTAATAGAAAGACAAACGATGCAAAATATAAAATTAAACAACGGAGTTGAAATGCCAATCTTAGGATTCGGCGTATTCCAGGTGACCGACCTGGCAGAATGTGAAAGAAGCGTTGTAGATGCGATAGAAACCGGCTACAGGCTGATTGATACCGCGCAATCTTATATGAACGAAGAAGCGGTGGGTAGAGCAATCAAAAACAGTGGGATTGCCCGTGAGGAATTGTTTATTACAACAAAGCTTTGGATCCATTCAAAAGGCTATGAAGGTGCAAAAAAAGCATTCGAAAACTCATTAAGAAAGTTGCAACTCGACTACCTTGACCTATACCTTATCCATCAACCTTACGGGGATGTTTACGGCGAATGGAGAGCGATGGAGGAATTGTATAAGGAAGGAAAAGTGAGAGCGATAGGTGTCAGCAATTTTCATCCTGATAGGCTTATGGACCTGATCGTACACAATGAGATCGTTCCGGCAATTAACCAGGTAGAAACCCATCCGTTTCACCAGCAAAACGAGGCGCAGCAGTTTATGATAGAAAACAACGTACAGATTGAATCCTGGGGGCCGTTTGCCGAAGGCAAAAACAACCTATTTCATAACGAACTGCTGCAGTCTATCGGCAACAAGTATAACAAATCCATTGCACAGGTGGTTATTCGCTGGCTTACGCAGCGTGGCGTGATCGCCATACCGAAATCAGTCCGCAAAGAGCGCATGGCCGAAAACTTAGATAGCCTGGATTTTGAGCTTAGCGGCGAAGATATGGAAGCTATTAAAACATTGGACAGCAAGACAAGCAGCTTCTTCGACCACCGGGATCCGAAAATGGTAAAATGGCTGGGAGAACGAAAAATGAATGACTAAAAACAGAACCATTCATAAATCTTAAAATTAAATCATGAAACCGTCATGAGCTACAAAAAACAACTTAAAACAATGAAAAAAGTAATTATCAGTATGTTCTTGTGCATTGCCGGCATACAACTGTCGCATGCCCAGGCAAATTTACCCACTTCGGCATCAACTAACCCAACAAAAGAAGAGCAGGAACTCCTCGATCTTTCCAAAGCCAAATGGCAATGGATGTCAGACAAAAAGGTTGATACATTAAATAACCTGTTCAACGAAAAATGCGTTTTTGTTCACATGGGTGGAAGCTGGGGTAAAACCCAGGAACTAAATACTATCAAAAACGGCTTTATCTGGTATAAAACGGCTGCAGTGTACGGGGCATCGGTAAATATTTTTGGTAACACAGCCGTCCTGTTAAATGATATCGACTTATTGGCGGTAGTTGGTGGCAACGAAGTTACCCATGCCTTTATGGTGACCGAAGTTTATATCAAAGAAGACGGCAAATGGAAGATGGGCTCGCTCACCTTTTCGACATTACTCAGGCCGGTTAAAATGAATACCCAGCAGCACTAACACCAATATTTCTAAATATCACTTCCGGGGCTGTATCGTAAATCAAAAAGCAATACCAAACACAGCCCCGGAGTGATATAATTGTTTCGTTAGTTTAGCACGCCAATAAATATATTGATGCTTTTTTTGCTTTTATCTTCTGTAAACGTACCCACTTTTACATCACCTACCATCATGTTATACACTTCTATTGTATCTGTTGATAAGGCAAGGTCATGCTTTGCTTCAAGGGGGATGTCATTTTTTTTGCCGAAAATGCCAACCCCATAAGTGAAAGCTACATAAAATCTGTTCAGTTTGGCTTCGTCGCCGGTAATATAACCCCAGTAAAATGTAGTTCCGTTGGGCTGTACCAAAATAAATTCGTTAGTCACTCCTGTTTCAACCAGGTCGTTCACCTTATAAGCCGTGCTACCGCTGCTAAGCTTTTCAACCAGATCGCCCTTGTAAGCCGAAAACTTGTTGGCGTTGCCGCCAATAAGCCTGAAAAGGTTCCAGGCAATCTGGCGCTCCTGCTCCACTATTTTACTGATGCTGTCGGGAAGTGTCGTTTGAGCACTTAGAACCGTTGTGCTGGTAAGCAATAAAATAATAGCGGCCAAAAGGCAAAGCACACTGCGCTTAATAAAATTCATATAAAATATTTAGGTCATTAAATAACGTCATCATTTAACATAGCCAATTATCAGTCTTTCGCGCATGTTGTTTTTTTCGCGTGTAAGGCTGCCAACTTTGGTATTATTTAGCATCAGGGCATAAACATCCTTTTCATTAGTACTCATTTCGGGATCAGGTTTTGCCACCAGGGGAATCTTATTATCCGTGGCGTATTCATCAATCCCGTAATTGAAAGCTAAAAAATAAAGTTTCAGCCGTAGCTCATCGCCTGTAATAATCGCCACATAATAGGCCGTGCCATTTGCCTTTACCATAATAAAGTCGTTATCTGCATGCATGTTCAGCAGGCCTTTTACCTTATAACCCGCTATACCATTGTCTGTGCCGATAGAGTCTCCTTTAAAATCAAGGAAATGATTGGAGATAGCGCCAACCAGGCGGAAAATATTCCAGGCAACCTGTCGCTCTTCCCTCAGCTTCTGGTCAGTGGTGTCGGCCGCAGCCGTCTGGGCATGCACACACGGGCTGGCGGCGGTCAGCAAAATTGCTGCACCTAAAAGTCGAAATAAATAGTGTTTAATAAAGTTCATAACGATTATCAGCGCTGGCGTTTTATAGCACTGATAAAAGTAGGCGGGTTGTTACTGTTAAAAGGTAGTAAAAAAGTAGTATTCGAAAAGCATTCTCCCAGGCCTTTCCCTCCAAATCAAAAACCATAATCCCCTGACAAAATCCTGCAACAAAAATCCTAAATTCGCTCGTCAAAACTCCTTCGCCACAAGGCGGAGGCCGGGGTATTATGTTCACAGGAATCATAGAAACATTAGGCAAGGTAACCAACTTACAACATGACCAGGGCAACCTGCACATCACCGTTGAATCGCCAATCGCCGCCGAATTAAAAATTGACCAATCGGTAGCCCACAATGGCGTTTGCCTAACGGTTATAGCTTTGGCTGATGGCAAACATACTGTTACCGCCATTGAGGAAACCCTCAACAAAACCAGCATTGGCCAGCTAAACGTAGGCGACCTGGTGAACCTGGAACGTTGCATGCAGATGAACGCCCGGTTGGATGGTCACATCGTACAGGGCCATGTGGACCAAACCGCCGTTTGTACCGCGTTTAAAGCGCTGGATGGCAGCTGGGAATACACCTTTGAATACGATGCCGCCCAAGGCAACGTAACTGTAGAAAAGGGCTCGATATGCGTAAACGGCATCAGCCTTACAGTGGTAAACTCAAAAGCCAACCGTTTTTCGGTAGCCATTATCCCTTATACTTTTGAGCATACCAATTTGCAGCAGGTAAGAGAAGGGTCTACAGTGAACCTGGAGTTTGATATTATAGGTAAATATGTTGCGCGGTTGATGCAGCGGTAGTGCATGGCGTATAGTTGACTCACCCCGCCAGGCTTCGCCGGCACCCCTCTCTACTTCGTATAGAGGGGGAAAATTGAGTTTCGGTCCTTACGACTTTACCGTTGGGGCCATTGGCTTTTGGTATGTTGAAAAACCGGATTTCCCTCTCTCTGCTGCGTGAGAGGGGGTGGTCGAGCGCAGCGAAGACCGGGGAGTGAGTCAACTATACGAGCGATATTCCCCCGAATTTATTTCAATGCCCCAACTCCCCCACCCTCCGTTTTGCGTAATCAATATAACTCTGCTGATCGCTTTGTGGATTGCTGGCCAAATATTTTTTATAATACCGCAACGCCGAAACCTTGTTTTTCAGTTCAACATCGTACATATTAGCCAGCGCATAATACGTTAAAGGCATCATGCCATATATTAAGCTTTTTTGATAAGCATTTACCGCATTTTTATATTGATGCATATCATCGTAAGTGCCCGCCATTTCACCATAATAAGAGTTTACATTAGATGATAATGCCTCTTTTATAGCCTTTTCGAAATACACAACTGCCGTGGTATTGTTGTGCAGCGCCTTATAACTCATGGCGGTATAGTAGTACGATGTTTCGCTGGCGCTCTGGCTTTCTTCTAAAAGTTTAAGGGTGTTAATACAATCGGCATATCTTTTTAGCACATAGTACGAGTTACCGAGCATATTGATAATAGAGCTTGTTTGACTCCCGGCTTGCATTAATTGCGTGCAAACAGCCACCGTTTCTGGGTATTTTTTTAAAGAATACACTATTTGCGCTTTACCCAACAGCAACAGTAAATTGGCCGTATCCGCTTGCAGCGCAGTACTCACAACGGTATCTGCAGGAAGATAGCTTTTTTCGCGGATGTAAAATGTGGCCAGGTCGTAAGCCACATCGGGTTCAACCGGGTTAATTTTGTTAGCCTTTTTCAGATAAACAACAGACCCCTGCAAATTTCCCATACTTTGCGATAAGCTGGCGATTTGTTTAAGCACATTAAAATTCAGGCTATCCCTTAACAATATCCTATTGTAAAAGCCAATAGCTTTTGCATTGTTTCCACGACGGGCATTTATCCCGCCAAGGTTAAAAAGGATAGCCGTATTGGTAGTATCGGTAACAAAAATACGCTGGTAATAGTCCTCTGCATCGGGCAATTTGCCGGCCATTTGCGATGCGTAGGCCAAACTGGCCAATATTTTAACATCGCTAACCGGTTCGGGGTAAGTTTTTTTAAGATAGTCGGCAGCTTCTGCAAAGCGCTGATTTTGATAGTATTCCAATAATAAAGCATTGTCGGCTTTGGGCGATTGTTGTGCCCGGGCAGTTAAACTTAGGCCGAAAATAAAGAGGAGCAACAGAATAGATTTCATATAACTAAATTATTAGTTATATAGCATAAATCCAAATTTCCAAACAATTTATGCCAAAAAGAGTTGTGTCCATATAAACAAACCACAAATACAATGGATAAGTTAAAGAAATTTGGGCTAATGGAAAAGATTGTCCATGAGTTGGAAGATTTAAAAAACAGTCAGCAGGCTTTTATTCAAAAATTGGGTAAAATTGAAGTTGATAATATGGAATTGGGCAATAAACGGCTGGAAAAAGACCTGCCCGATATGCACCAGCGCGGCGCCGATAACCTGGATACTATTGCCGCCATACTGGAAGACTTTGCATCGCAAACAGATGCCTTTAGCGATAAAAATAATATTGCAGCATTAAGGGAGCAGGAAGCGATAGATAAACTTTAAAGCAGTTTAAAGACGAGAGATTAATGCTTAAGATGTTGGAAATAGGGAAACGCCTTCGGTTTTCCCTATTTCAACATTTATGCTTTTTTCAGCTGATCTGCAATCCTATCTTCAAACATGATGTAAAGTTGGGATAAAGTCAGTATATACCTCGCTGTCAAATAAATACATTTCCGGGAGTTTTTTTACCCACTAAAGGAAACACCAGGAATATTGTAAACAGCCCGCGCAATTATCCCGCTGCCTAAGGCCTCGCGGCCCAGGCTAATCCATCCGCACCCTTTATATCGATATGCCCTGTAACGGTCAGTGTTTTGAGGTCAACCACCGCTACATAGTTGTCGCCGGTGCAACCGATAAAAGCGCGTGATCCGTCATCATCAACCAATATGCCTGCCGCG
>JABDBM010000015.1 GCA_013288685.1 Bacteroidota bacterium
CAAGGCGTCTTCGCTTGCTTTGCGTTGTGTAATATCGGTCAGCATGGCCAGGGTGCCTACATACCGGCCATCTTCATCATACAGGCCATTGGTTATTACATTGCATAACACGGTGCCACCGCCTTTAGTAATAAAAGCCGATTCATGGGTATTTGTCGCCCTATTTTTTCTATTCTTAAGCCTGTCCAGTGTTTTCGCCTTTTCTTGCTCGCTTTTAAAATCGTAATTGTGTTTGCCGATTATTTCTTCGGCAGTATAACCTAATATGTCGCAGGTTTTTTGGTTAACAAAAACGGTTTCCAAGTTTTCATCAATTATCCAAATGCCTTCCTGGGCTGAGTTATTCTGTAAATCCTATTTGGGAAACAGGCAAGGTAATTGGCTTATCGGTTTTTTCGCGAGATATTACACGGCAAAAATTGGACGAAGCCGAGATCAGGAAATCGGCAGCCAATTTATATGCGATTATTGAAAATACTGATACCAGTGTATATTCGATTGATACCAACCTGAACTGTATTGCTTTTAATAATTTGTTTAGGGACAGTCTGATTGAGGCATACAACGTGGATTTTAAGCCGGGAGACAATATACTGGACTTTTTAAGAAAAACTGATCCTGACCAGGCGCGCGAATGGGAAAAGTTATATGCGCGGGCACTTAGCGGCCAGGTGGTGCAGTTTACAAAAGAGTTTCAAATTTCTGGCGCTGCTACATTCATTAGCTTCTCATTAAACCCTATCCGCGAAAATGAGGCCGTTATTGGCCTTTCCTGTTCGGCGCGTGATATAACTAAACAAAAAACACGCGAAATAGCTATCCGGAAATCCGAGGCAAGTTTAAAGGCTATCTTTAACAATACCGACATGGCTTGTATGTTAATTGATACCGGAGGCCGGATAGTATCTTTTAATAACCTTGCGAAAAAATTTCTGGAGGAACAAAACGGTATTACACCAACAGAAGGCCTTTTAATTATGGATGTTGTAGACCCCGAAAGACGGCCGTTTGTTTTGGATATTTTAGACAGAACAAAAAATGGGACCGCCATTAATTACCAGTTAAAGCGCGAGGTAAACGGGGTGGTTAGGTGGTTTGATATGACCTGGGGAGGCATTAAGGACCAGGAAAAACAGGATTATGGCTATGTTTTTACGGTGAGAAACATTACCGAAAAGAAAAAACTGGAGATAGAAAGGGAGAAGATTACCAGCGACTTGCTACAGCGTAATAATGCGTTGGAACAGTTTACTTATATCATATCGCATAATTTAAGGGCGCCGGTAGCCAACATCATGGGCCTGTCATCGCTGATAACGGCGCTAAATATTAACAGCGATGACTTTGCGGAAACCATTAGAAGCATCAGCAGATCTGCGAATAAACTGGATAGCGTTATTTTAGATTTGAACCAGGTATTACAGGTTAATGAAGATATTAACGAAAACATTGAGTCTATTTCGCTAAGCAAGCTTATTGATGATATCCGTTTCAGTATAAGGAATTTGATTGAAAGGGAGCACGTAAGGATAATTTATGATTTTGACGAGGCGGAACAGATGTTGTCGTTAAAAAGCTTTATGCATAGTGTTTTTTACAATTTGATTTTAAATAGTATAAAGTACCGTAATCCAGGTATCGATCCGGTTATACATATCAGTACTAAAGTTGCGAATGGAAAAATTCGAATCTGTTATAAAGATAACGGCCGGGGTATTGATACCAATAAACACGCCGGTGAATTATTTGGCCTATATAAAAGATTTGACACCAGTGTTGAAGGTAAAGGGATGGGATTGTTTATGGTTAAGATACAGGTGGAGAGCCTTGGCGGTAGCATTTCACTACACAGCAAGTTAAATGAAGGCACCGAGTTTACCATTGAATTTCCGCAGTTGCACCTGCAAAACGCGTAAAAAAAGCCGCCCTTGTGAGGCGGCTTTCGCTGTAAAACAGCTGAAGTATAAATAAACAGAAGAAAGGGGCTATTTTATTGCAACGCTCTTTACAAAACTTCCACTTGCGTCAAACTCAACCGCATAACGGGTGCTATTGGCTTCTATCAGCACTACATAATTTTTAATAGTGCCATTTTTGCCAAAGCTAAAGGCCTTGTCAAAAACATAGCCCGGGTAGGTTGTGGTTAAATAAGTGGTTATTGCCGCAGGTAAATTAGCTGCAGTTACCGGTGTTGGCGGTGCAGGCGGCGTCATTAATTGCTGACGACTCACAAATGCCAGTTTTGCCGAAAAAGCAGTTGCAAATATGCCGCTATCATGGCTAAATACTACATAACTGCTATCCGGGTTTATTACAGCGTGGTCAAGGGTATCAGCCGGATAATTTGCGGTAAAATAAGCAGTTATTGTAGCAGGCAAAGCGCTGATGGCAATCGTATCCTGATGCTTGCCATTGCGATACCCGAATGGACCGCCGGGATGAAAACCAGGGCCAGGGCCGCCCTGGCCGCCGGGAAGGTCATGACGGTCAACCTGCTCCAATACCTTTACAAAAGTTCCGCTGGCGTCAAACTTTAAACCAACCGGCGCGCCATTATATTGAATAAGTACCACATAACCATCGTTGGCGCCCGCCTTTGTGAGCGCTTCAAACGCTTTTTTGAAAGTATAGCCCGAATAGTTGGCTGTTAAATAAGTACCGATGGCCGATGGCAGGCTGCTAAACGCAACCGAATCGGCTTTGCCGCCGCCGGGGTAGCAGCCAATGAGGTACACAGAATCTTTGGTTGTTGTATCCGAAGACGTGGTAACCGTGCCAGCCAATATAGCTTGCGATGATGATAAAATGGCGGTGGTAGCAGTTGTGCTTGTGCTGCTTTTTGTAGTTTGCGCATCTTTTTTACAGGATGACGCCATCAGTACTAAAACCAATGCGGCCAGTACGTAATTGATAGGGGTGAGATTTTTCATTGTATTTGAGAATTTGATTCTAAATTGATTTAAACCAAAAGTATACTTCGGCGGCAAGGGGGCTCAACAAGTATCGGTAAACGAGGATTTTGTATAGATAAAACGCTTTAATCCATACATTTTAATTAAATACCGATACATTTATGCCCGGTACGGCTATAGCTTATTTATTTGCGCCATGTTTCGTTTTAAGTTAACCACACTCATCCATGTAGCCGGTTGGCTGCTTTTCCTGCTGTTTCCGTTATTATTTATGAATGGCGGACAAAAAGGCACAAGTACCTGGGTGCTGGTATTCTCATCGTACTACTGGCTTTTTTGCCTTACATATCTGTTGCTGTTTTATTTTAATACCCTGTATCTTATCCCCAGGTTTTTCTTTAAAAAAAAATATATCCATTATGGTATTGTAGTTTTTATTCTGTTTGGCTGCGTTTATTTTTTGCAACCTTTTGACAAACTACTGCAACACAATCCCCGTTTGCAGGTGCAACTCAATTTGCCGCCACAATTACAGTCGCCGGCAATTCAAAACCAATTAAGTACACCCGGAGCGCCGGGCAACGACACCGTTAGCCTGCCATCATCGCGCTATCCGTTTGGCCCGCTGCCGCACCAGGATTTGCGAATGCAGGACCCAAACGCCAAATCGGGTATACCCCAGTTGTTGAGGCATTCCAACCAAACAGACGTGGTGAGTTTGGTGATATTTTTTATTATGATGGCCCTTAGCGTAGCCATCCGTTCGGTAGAACAATACCAGTATACCGAGCGCAAGGTGGTAATTGCCGAAGCAGGAAAAGCCAGTGCCGAGTTGTCGTTTTTAAAAGCGCAGATCAACCCGCATTTTTTGTTCAATACGTTAAATAATATATACACTCTTTCGGTTACTAACAGCGAACATACGTCAGATAGTATCATGAAATTATCCAATATCATGCGCTATATTACCGACGATGTATCAGAAGATTTTGTGAGGCTGCAAAGCGAAATTGACTGCCTGGGCGACTACATTGCCTTGCAGCAATTGCGACTGGGTAAAAAAACTACTGTTAATTATACCATAACCGGAGATCCCGGCCAACAAAAAATAGCACCGCTGATATTGGTTTCGTTTGTGGAGAATGCGTTTAAATATGGTATCAGCAAACAAGAAAGCAGTGTGATTGACATTGAATTGGGCATCAGCGACGAGGGTATTATATTTTGCTGCGAAAACAGGATATTCCGAAACAAAGCGGCGGCTGCCGAACGCACCGGCATCGGGATAGCTAACTCAAGGCAGCGGCTGGAACAATTGTATCCCAATAAACATAAATTAACCATTAATGATGATGGTCACCAATTTGAGGTAAAACTAATCCTGGGCCGGTTGTGAAAAATATTGTTTAATAGTGCTTTATGTGGATCAAATTTACCGCAGAGTATACAGAGAATTCACAGAGTACACGAAGAAAAAAGAAATAAATTGCGTTACAGAATGAATAGCGCAGCGTTTTATCATTTTATAAACTCCGTGTACTCTGTGAATTCTCTGTGTACTCTGTGGTTAAACTTAAATTATAGAATCAAAAAACATAATGACGCAAATAAAATGTATAGCTATTGATGATGAGCCGCTGGCCCTGCAACTCATTTCGGGCTATGTAGTTAAGTTTCCGCAGTTGCAGTTAGTGCAGGTTTTTGAAGATGCAGTTTCTGGAGCAGAGTTTTTACGGAATAACAAAGTGGATTTGTTGTTTGCCGATATCAATATGCCTGATATATCGGGCATTGACCTGGTGCGTTCGCTGGAAAACAAACCGATGGTTGTATTCACCACTGCCTATAAAAACTTTGCTTTCGAAGGTTTTGAGCTGGAAGCTATTGATTACCTGTTAAAACCCATCGATATTAAACGCTTTTCGAAGGCGGTTGAAAAGGCTGAGGAATATTTTCAATATAAAAACGCAGCAAAGCCGGATGAAATAGCCGAAAGCCTGTTTGTATATTCGGAATACCGAATGGTAAAAATTAATTTGGCCGATATTGAATATATTGAAAGTATGGAGGATTACATAAAAATACACATCCATAATGCCAAAACTATCCTCACCCTGATGCCGCTGAAAAAGGTGATGGAAAAGCTGCCTGCAGACAAATTTCAGCGAATTCACCGCAGTTATATTGTTCCGGTTGGCAAAATAAAATCTATCCACAATCGCAAAGTGCAACTGGCCGGAGCCGAACTGCCGGTTAGCGAAAGCTATATGGATTTTGTTAGGAAATGGATGAAGGGATAATGCCGTCTTAATGTAAAGACGCGATACTTCGCGTCTCCGACCAGCATGGTAAACGCATTGCCGGATTGCGTATGGTTGAGTGCATGTTTGGAGACGCGAAGTATCCTGCCTCTACAGTTGGGCGCCTCACTATTTATCCGAAGCCGGTACCAACTTCGCCGTCAAATCAGGTGCCGCCATATTCTTATCAAACGGAAACATCGGCCGCTCAATACGCTTATAAGGCAAATGTTCTATATCCTGGTCTACGCCGCCGGGTGTGAGGGACAGCAGCCAGTCGGCACGCATGGCGTAAAGCTCGGGCTCCAGGTAGCCAATTTTTACAACTACTATGGCGGCTGTGCGCGGGTTAAGTCCTAATTTAGTAAAATCAGCCTCGTGATGATAGGGTTTGCGTTTTTGGGTGACGATAACATGTACGCTTCCCACTTTTATTGATACTTCAACTTCGGCATCTTTATCCCCTTTTACAATCGACTCCACCGTGCCGACGATATGTACCGGAGGGGCATTCCGGGCATCAACAGCGGCGCCGGCATAGCCATCTACATGGCCGCCAACACCGGCAGCAATAGCGCTCTTCACCAGTTCCGGACCGGGGATGGAGGCATATAATAATGATGGGCCGTTATCGGCTTTAAATTCGGGGCGTTTAAGTATTTCGGTAATGGTCCAGGTTACATCTCCGGCACCGCCAGCGGTAGGGTTATCACCCGAGTCGCTGATGTAAAACGGATGTTTGGCATCGGGAGCCAGCGCCTTATCTAAACAATATTTTAAATTACCCGTTGGGGCAACAAATTTGAACCCTGCGCGGGCGTCCCAAAAGCTTTGCGCCAGTTTTTCGGCTGTACGGGTAACTTTGTCCTGATCGTCGCCGGTAACCATTACTACGGCGTGGTTGCGTGGTTCGTCGGCCCATGCGTAGCCTACCCAAATGGCGGCATCTATAATGCCGGGTTGCAGCGAGGCAGGTTCAACTGCGGCATATACACTTTTTGCCGGTTCAATACGTGTGCTTGTTTTTTCGCCTGGCAGCAATATCGGTACAGCAATGTATGCTTTATATGCGGGTTTGCCTTTGCCGCTTTCAATACGTGCCAACAGGTTTTCTACAGCACGTTGTTTGGTTTGCATGGCATCTTCATGCGGGGCAAGGCGGTAACAGGTAATCAGGTCGGTATTTTGGGCCAGCCGCCAGGATACGTTTCCGTGCAGATCCATCGAAGTGGAGATAATAGTTTTGGGGCCAACCACTTTTCGTATGCGCACAATAAAATCACCCTCAGGGTCATCCAGGCCTACTACGCTCATTGCACCGTGAATATCAAAAAACAGACCATCGTAAGGCCCGTTTTTGCGAAGGGAATCCAGTGTTTTGCCAACCAATGACTCGTATGCTTCGCGGGTAACCGTGCCGCCCGGCAACGCATGTCCCACCAAAGTGGGAATCCAAACCGCCCGGCTGCGCATTGGCGAACCGGCGGTCATAAAGGGATATACAGAGAAAACATCCCCACCATAGGAAGCATGAAATGCCGCTTCATCAGTTAGTGCGGGCGAGAATGTGCTCGATTCAATACCAAGCCCTGCAATGGCAATACGCGGTAATGGCTTTGCTGCGGCCAAACCAATAGTTAAAACAGCCGAAGTAAGAATTAGCAATAAACGTTTCATGAACAAAAGTTTAATGGTTGACAGTGCTGCGATAAAAGTAAGTTTTGCAGTTCTATATCAAATGTAGGCAAATAGAATGGAAAATGGCAGGCGCGGAATTGCGTTAGATTTATCAGCTTTTAAAAAGTTGATAAATCTGGCTCTATGACGTTTTGTATGGCTTATATTTTAACACAGCGAGCACAAAGGAGGCACAAAGAACGCAGAGGAAAATAAAAGCAATTGGTTATCGGCATTGTAAGTAATTAATAATCCTTTAATAACATAAACTCCGCGCACTCCGTGTTACCTCTGTGTTAAAAGATCACCAGTTTACCCACACAAAGCGGCATAGAGCCATAAATCTTTACAACGGGTTCTGTATTACCTGGTAAAAAAAGTTACCAATGCAGGAGCAAGCACTTTTACCGAAATATTGTGGGTTTGACCTTTAAACATCATCAATTCGGCATTTGGGATGGCATCGGCCAGTTGCTTTACTGCTTTTTGCATATAAACCGGACTTTTGTCGCCACCGCCAACCAGGGTTGGGGTTTTTACCGATGCCGCTATTTTTGTGGGCAAAGAAAAATCGCCCATAACGGCCGCATCATAAGGAAGTGTATGGGCTACCGCCTTTAGCTTTTTAAAAATGGGCATTATCTTCATAATAAATACCACAAATGCCGGCACGTTCACCATATCGCGCATAAAATACTTAACGGCGCCGGCCCGGTCCCCGGAGTCAACAAGGGCCTGCAGTTTTGCTTGCGAATCGGGCGGAGCCTGGTGCCCGGTTTTATCAACCATAAACGGCGCTTCGTATAAAGCCAGCTTTTTTATATTAAGACCGCTTGCCGCAGCGCGTAAACCCAGTGCCGCGCCCGATGAAACGCCGGCAACAAAAGCAGATCCGCCCAGGGCGTTAATCAGTGCTTCAATATCCTCAACTTCCCGTTCGGGAGCGTAGGGTTGGGTGTCGCCGCTTTCGTTGCGGCCCCGGCGGTCGTAATTAATAACGGTAAAATGGGGTGCCAGCAATTTGGCTAATTCGGGCATAGGCCCAAAATCGCGGCTGCATAGTGCACCATCAACCAAAATAAGAGGCTCGCCATTGCCTTGTTTGTCGTAAGCTATTTGTGTGCCGTCTTTAGATGTTACTTTCATGGTGAGTAAAATTATAGGGTGCTTATTTGTTTACCAAAATCTCTATATTTTCAGCCAGGCGATCAATGCTCTGGTTCCATCCCACATTCATGCCGTCAATTGATTTGCAGGCATCAGGAGTAGATCTGATTACCACCGCTTTTAAGGTCATGGTGGTTTTTCCGTTTACCTCAGTAAAAGTAACCGTATTCTGAACTTCCAGTTGGTCTTCGCCTTTGTCGCCTTCTTTTACATTGTTGAAGGCAATGCGGTCAAATTCGTTTATTTCTGTAAAAACGCCACGGGTGGGATATTTCGTTCCGTCGGGGCCCTGCATCACTATGCGGATGAGGCCGCCTACTCTTGCGTCTAATTCACAAACGGGGTTTTTAAAATCTTTCGGTCCCCACCATTTTTCCACATATTCGGGGTTGGTCCACATTTTAAATACCAGCTCGCGCGGAGCATTAAATACGCGGGTAATGTTAACTCCGGGTTGCACCGGGTTGGTCAAAGTTTCATTTATTGCTGCCATCTTTTTTATTTTTTGCTTGTATTTCTATCAATGCAATTTCCATTGCATCAAATTTATCTTCCCAAAACTTTTTATACTGGTTCAACCAGTCCCACATTTCGCTTAGTTTATCCAGCTTTGCCTCACAGTAGCGCTCACGACCTCTTTTGTTGATCACCACCAAACCGCATTCGGTTAAAATTTTCATGTGCTGCGATACCGCAGAACGGGTAATATCAAAATGATCGGCTACCTGGTTAAGGTTAAGCTGCCCATTGGATAACATACCTAAAATCACTCTGCGGTTCGGATCGGCTACGGCCTGGAAAACATCTCTTCTCATCAAAATATGGCAATTGCGTAAGTGAACGCTTACAAATATATATGTAAGCATTTACTTACGCAAATTTATTTTGATAATGGGGAAATGATTTGGATTTGCGCCGACTGGTTTGGATCGACGTTTTTGACCCGGAGGGTCAAGACCTTTGTAGAACAATAATTCGTTTCTATATATTGCCGCAGAGCGGCTACCCTTAGAGAACATGCCGCCAGATACTACAGAATGTGCTAATTTATTAAAATCGCTGGCGGGTGCGGTAGCATTTAGAAGCGCAAAGCGGGCAAAGGGTAGCCGCTCTGCGGCACTATAAAGCGCTGTTGGTCTTTTCTACAAATGGGTAGACCCTCTGGGTCAACAAAATGCCGTCTCTAAAATGACAGCATCACGTTTCACTTACAATAAACATTACGGTTCTAAATCATTCCGGATTTTGATACAACCCAAAAAGATTCCCATCCAAATCATGAAACCGCGCGGTAATTTCGGGCGCATCCATACCGATCTGTTGAACAATTTTACCCCCGTTGGCAATTACGGCATCAATAGCGGCGGCAACGCTATCCATCATCATATATACCAGCAGGCCAGCCTCGGGTGATGACTTGCGACCCAATGACCACATACCGCTTACCACACCAACGCCATCATCAAAGGCTGCGTGTTCGGTACCCTGATCCCGTAAGGACCATTTGAAAATGGCATCGTAAAAATTGGCGGCGCGATCAACGTTTTCGGTCGGGATTTCGAGATAGCATATTTTACCATGCCCGCCGCCTGCGTGCTGGTAAATGCCCATTACATTCCCGGCCGGGTCGGTAAACCAGGCTATTTCCTGGCCATCGCCTGTGGCAATTACCTGCACTATTTTACAACCGCCGGCAGTAATTTCTTTGGTGGTTTCCGCCACACTGTCAACCATGATGGAGACAACCAGTCCCGGTTCAGTTGCCGGTTTGCGGCCTAATATCCAGGCGCCGCTTACTTCGTTTATACCATCGTCAAAAGCCACAGTGCCATCGCTGCGGGTGCGTATGGTCCAGCCGAAAACTTTTTCATAAAATGAGGAGGATTCTGCAATGTTTGCCGCCGGGATTTCAACATAGCAAACTTTGCTGTCGCCATAAGTGGGGCTTTTTTTAGTGCTCATATCTTTTCTATCAAAATAGTTTAACCAACATTTTTCATAAACTCAGCAAAAGCCTCTTCGCTTATTACTTTTTCAATCAGCCAGCGATGACCCAAGGGATCAATAATTTCACCCTGGCGGTAGCCGTATTCATAATCCTTAACCGGCGAAGCCTCCCTGGCGCCGGCGGCGAGGGACTGCGCCATAACAGCATGTACATCATCAACCCTTAAAGCAACGGTTACCGTAGTGCCACCCGCTTTTAAAGGACTTAAATTTGCATCGCCTTTTACCGGATCCCTGCTTTCTTCGTGCATACGGAACATAGCTCCGTCTATTGAAAAAGCGGCCACATGTACCGAACCATCCGGATTATTAAGCCGCCATAAGGTTTTGGCGCCAAACGCCTTTTCGTAAAAGCTAACATCGGTTACGCCGCTGCTTATGGCCAGTACCGGTATAAATATTGTTGGTTGTTCCATCTATTGTTTCTGATTATACAATTATAAAAATTTACCGCAGAGACACAGAGAGCACACAGAGGTCACGGAGTTTCGAAAAAGTTCCTTCTATTCATATACGAGCATCTTTTTATTCTCTGCGTGCTTTGCGCTCCCTCTGCGTCTCTGTGGTTAATTATCGCACCATCCATTATCGAACCAGATTTCAATCATCCACCTCTAACATAAAAATCTGTTCGAGTGGTTTTTCAAAAACTCTTGCAATTTTTAATGCCAGCACGGTTGAAGGTACGTATTTATTACTTTCGATGGTATTGATGGTTTGACGTGATACGCCTACCTGTTCAGCCAAATCGGCCTGGGTTATGTTTTTTATGGCGCGCTCAACCCGGATGTTATTTTTCATGATTACTCCTCCCGGCTTAGTGAACGGTTAAGACGAAAAAGCACCCAGCGAAAACGAATAATAAAAAATAAGAGCGGAACAAACAGGTTCAGCTCCAGCATGTGGCCCACATCTTCAATAAACACCAGGCTGGTGATGAGGATAATGTAATTTACATATATTGCCCATCGCAGCGAATCGAGCCGGATTTGCCATATTTGTTCGTCTTCCACCTTTTCTTTAGCAAAAGCCACCAAAAACAAACCCGATACCATCACCAGCGAAGTGCAAATAAAAAACAAGTGTTCGCCGGTAAAAAGGCCGGTGCTGCCGGGGCCGTTATCCATAATATTAACCATACCATTCGAGCGGCCTATTATACTCACGGGCACATGCAACACAACAAGCCCCCAGCCAAGGTAACGGCACCAGTAGGGAAATAGAAAGCGTGGTTTCATAAAATTAGTTTTGATTAAGCGTTAGGTTAAGCAGGTATACCTTCCACCTGAAGCGGATGATAAAAAACACTAACGGGGTTATAACATTGAAAATAATTACCGGCAGAAAATGTAAGCCATGGAAAAGAATAACACAAATTGCGAAAATGGCATAGTTTAAATACATGGCCCATTGTAATGAATCCAACCGGAGTTGTGATAGCAGTTCATCCTCGGTTTTCTCTTTCGAAAAAGCGATTAACAATAATCCAAAAATGATAAGCAAGATGGTTATGTCGTTGTGCAGCCACATTCCCCGGTCAATCACATCAATATCCCTACTTGGATCGTTTGCAGATCCCGGCACATGATGAAGCTCTGTTGCGGCGAATCCACCCGGATGCAGCAATTTTAAAACAATTGCAAAAAGAATATCGGCTGCAAAACATAGATATCCTAATAAGCGACTAGAATGCGGAAACAGGAAGCGCGTTTTCATTATTTGTAAAGTTTGATTTACCAAATGTAAAACAAACTTTACAAAATATCAAATATATTGACGGAAAATTAATTATATAGTATCTTTGCAGCAAGAGCCTTTAAAGAGTAATCGTCAGGTGTGAGTTCGACTCTCACCATCCCTACAAAGCAAGACATTAAGGCTCTTTTGGGGATGTAGCTCAAAGGATAGAGCAACGATCTTTCATTTTACCGACACGGTTCACCGTGTCGGTTTTTTTATTCCTTAATTTTTTATTCTCTAAATAATTTAGTTTGGTTACCTTTTTCGACTATAGAAGATTGCTTAAGCGCGGAAGTATCGGATCTATCTTTAGGTATCTCCAGAGCATTTAAGTGCTTTACTGCACTGAGTTTTCGTGCCGTTACAATACCAGGAAAGTTTCTGACGTGGCTAGGTTTGAAGATACATTTCAAAATGCAATAATGTTCATTTGGCGTATAAACGGTTAATTTCAAACTTTGATATTATCGAAGGAAAGCTAAAATCAGCAACAAAACCACGGGCGGACGAGTGCGAAGAAATGGTCAAGTTTGAAGGGTCTTCGAAGAAATAATAAAAATGGCAGCGAGTACTAAGATTAAGATGGAAAAGAAATAAAATACTTATTAGAGAACATCCAAATAATATTTAGGCCCAAAAGTCAAGTCTCCTTGGTTCGGATTAGGTATCACCTTTTGAAGAGCGTCTACTATTTTTAACTTTAAAGATTCGCAATAATCTTCTTCATTTAAAATAGAAGTAATTATTTCATGAAGCATCTCCTTATCAATTAGGTTATCCGCAACAGCTACTGCTATGTTTTCCATTTCTATAACAAATTTATTGGCAAGTTCTTCGAGTCCATTGATAATAATAAAAAACGTTCCTAATGCAATTGATGTCCGTTTATTCCCATCTGTGAATGCGTGAAATTTATTTATACAAAAAACAAGGTGAGTTAGCTTATCCTCAAAGGTTGGATAATAGGTGTCATTCTTGATGTGATGTAATGGGCTTTCTATATTATTAACATCCATAACGCCACCTTTTCCGGTAGATATCTCTAAGATTTTAGCGTGAATGTTAAAGGCGTTATCGGTATTGAAGTAAAACATATTACTAACTTATCTGTCTTTTAATCTAATAAAAACCTCTTTATTTTCTTCTAAGCGATCTTCTAGAGACTTGCTTTTTTTTCCAAGAAATTTTTCAAAATCATCAGGACTTACTTCGTCAACATACTCCTTTAATTTTTCATGTAAGGCTTCCCTAAATGCCATATCTCGACTTGCCATCAATCCCCTGGCTTTTTCTCTTAAAGGATTATAGATAGCTTGAGTAATGTCTTCAAAATCATTAAACAATGTATGTGCCTCGGATAATAGCAATTTACGGCACTTCTGATTGTACGCTTTTTTTAAATAGTCTGCAAAACCATTTTCATAGCTTGCGATTAAATCTAAAACCTCAGAGTACATCGTATTCCTTACGCTTTCTTTTGCATTCAACTTCAATACCTGTCTATACTCTTTAGCGTTCTCTTTGAATATGCTCTTATATATCTTGTCCGTTAGCTGACTATACTTAAAATTACTTTGGCTTATATAAGTATCCAATGCATTTGTAAAATCTTGTCTATAGTTATGTTCTCTAATAGCACTTGGCAAAAACTCTTCCTCTCTTTGATTAATAAACTTAGTATTGCCACCCAATCTCTTATTTAAAACATCGATCACTATATCTAATATAGCGGACCTTAATATCTTAGCTTTTTCTGATCCGCTTAATAGCATTCCTACGTTTAGAAATGCTTTATATGTGAAGATGCTTACGCTTCTTGCTGTTGAGCCAATCATTTCTCTGTCAATGTGTTGGTTCAACAGAGCGACATTCATGTCGTTCTGTTGATTCTTATTAGAAGACTTGGATATTAAGTCCTTTAATTGACTAAGTCTAACTCCCGTAAATAATTCATATCCGGTTAGACTTAATTCTTCTTTATGATCTTCTAATATTCTATCTATAGTTCGTGTATCTACCTCAAAATATTGAGCTATTTGCTGTTTAGTGAATCTATATTTACCATCGAACATTATTCCGAAAAAGCCAATCTGTTGATATACTGACAAGATTGCTTCATTGTTATTTAGAATATTCTTTCTATCTAATACGGAATTAGTTAAGTCCTTCATTTTTAATGTATTTAATTGGAAATCTTAAAGATAGGTCTTTTAAATAAGACAAATCTTTTAATTGGGTCAAATTTTGATAAAAAAATTTTGTCCCATTTGATATATAGTGCCCCCCAAATAATAATATCTTTCCCGGCTTATTTAACTAAATATTTATAGTTAACAACCGCATTACCATAGTAGCTTGTTGGCGTCGATGAATAGGTAGGCAAGCCCTTGGCATTATAAACGTATCCGGTAACGCCCGCATAAAGGCTATCTCGTGATATATTATTTACGCCTCCTACATTTCCGTTGTTGGTTAAATATCTTAAATGCAGGTTGGGAGCGCCCATCATCGACCATGGGTTTGGATTATTATCGTAGGTGTAATTATCGGAATATACCTGCGCCCCGCCGCTAAGGAAGGAGGTTAGGGTGGCTATATTGCCTTTGCTATCGTAAGTATAAATGTTGTATTGGTCCCAAAAATCAAGGCGGATAACCTGGCCCAAATTGTTTAGTGTAAATGTATAGCTGCCAATTACGCCGGGAGTGGGGTTATTGTGGGTAGCGGTAATAATGTTAGCGGCGTAAGTGTACTTATCTGTACCCAGCAGTTGGTTGTTCGAATTGTAGGTTTCTACCGTTGCTAAATTATTCTTATCGTCGTAGGTATACTTAAAAGTTTCGGCAATTTGAGCAGAGTATAATTGAATTAACCTGTTTTGACTATCGTAGGTATAAAAATCGGTAAGGTTGCTGGAGTTATCGGTGTAGTTGGTGGAACTTAATAGATAGATGTTGCCGCCCCGTTTGTCTTTTTTACAACCGGTAAACGGCAAAATGGATGCGGCCGCTAAAATAAATACAATCCACCTGTGCATATATAAAGTTATGAAACATTTATAGGTATTGCAAAGTGTGTTAATCCAAATAAATATCCAACAACCCCTCTGGTAAATCAACCAATACAATTTCTTTCACCACATCAATACTTTTAATAATCTCCTCATTCAACGGGAAAAGCACTTCGCAGTTTTTATAAGTTACCGCTGCCAAAATCTGTTGCGGGTAGTCATGTACCTCGGTTATCACACCTAATTCGCCTTCATTCTCATCAACTGCGGTGAAACCTACTAAGTCGAATAAAGTAAAGTCGCTCTTTTTCTTTTTTGGTTTTAGTTTATTGGGCAGGTATATGTCCTTTTTTGCCAGTACCGATGCTTTTTCAATGGTATCAACATCCTCCAAAAACAAGTAAGCAGCATTTTTTTGCAGGTATTTTACGGATTCCACAAAGTAGGGTACCAGCTTTCCCGAAATGTCGAGGAAAATGGTATTGAAAGTGATATTTTCCAGGCCGTCGAAATCAACATAAATGTGCAGTTCACCTTTTAGTCCTTTAGGTTTTAGTATACTTCCTATGCGGAAACAATCTTCTATGATCATGATTTGCTTTTTGTTTGAGGATTATTGGTTAGAAGAGAATTTACCACAAAGTACACAAAGGGAAAAGCACTAAGAACACAGCGGTTTTGTTATTTTGTTTTTTCTTTGTGCCCATTGTGAAAACCTTCGTGTCCTTTGTGGTAAAATCGACCAACCAGTAATAAAGCTGTAAAAACAACAATGGCGAAGAACCAATCAGGTGCTTCGCCATTATATTTTGCCTGAATATAAAATTATTCAGCGGCTTCGCCTTCGGCAGCAGCTTCTTCTTCAGCAGCAGGTGCTTCAACAACCGGAGGGGTGTTTTTAGCAACAATTGCAGCAGCTCTCGCTTCTTTCTTAGCAGCTTCGGCAACTAAAGCAGCTTTACGCGCTTCGTCTTTTGCTGAAACTAAACCAGTTTTTTTGCCGGTGATTTTACCGTCTTTCTGGTCAAGCCATTCCTGGAATTTTGTTTCAACCTGCTCTTCGGTTAAAGCGCCTTTTTTAAGACCACCTTGTAAGTGTTTTTTGTATAGTACGCCTTTGTACGACAGGATTGCACGGCAAGTATCAGTTGGCTGTGCACCATCATTTACCCAATCAAGGGTTTTTTCAAAATTAATATCGATAGTTGCCGGATTGGTGTTAGGGTTGTATGAACCTAAACGCTCAATAAAACGACCGTCGCGTGGTGCGCGTGCGTCTGCTACTACGATGTAATAAAAAGGTTTTCCCTTTTTACCGTGTCTTTGCAATCTGATTTTAGTTGCCATCTTTCTTTATGTATTCAACATGTCCCCGGAGTCCATTCTGCGGGGATGCAAAGATAGGAATAATATTTTTAATATTATAGTCCGAAAGTCGGAAAAGTCCGGAAAGTCCGAAAGTTGAAATATTGGGCAATATGTTAATCACCAGTGGCTTATCCCAGCGGGTTTCTAACCAGCGTACCAATTGTTTCCCCTTCAGCAATCTTCATAAAGTTGCCGGGCTTGTTCATATCAAAAACAATAATAGGCAGGTTATTTTCCTGGCAAAGGGTAATAGCTGTTAAATCCATTACATTAAGACCTTTGTCATAAACTTCCTGGAATGTGATTTCATCGTAGCGGGTGGCTGTTGGGTCCTTTTCGGGATCTGCAGTGTAAATGCCATCAACACGGGTGCCTTTTAAAACCACGTCAGCTTTAATTTCAATGGCGCGAAGCGATGCTGCGGTATCTGTAGTAAAATAAGGGTTACCGGTACCGGCGCCAAATATCACAATATGGCCAACTTCCAGATGATGCATGGCACGGCGGCGGATATAAGGCTCGCAAATTTGTTCCATTTTTATTGCCGATTGTAAACGGGTTTCGCAACCGATGCTTTCCAGCGCGTTTTGCAGCGCCATACAGTTAATTACGGTTGCCAGCATACCCATATAATCGGCCTGCGCACGTTCCATGCCCGATTTTTCGGCGCTCAAGCCTCTGAAAATGTTACCACCTCCAACAACAATGGCAATTTCAATACCTTTATCCTTTACATTTTTTATGTCCTGGGCATATTGCAGCACCTGTTTGTTATCAATGCCGTATTGTTTATCGCCCATTAGCGATTCGCCACTAAGTTTTAGCAGTATTCTTTTGTAATTCATTTGAAGGTGATTGTTTTATTAATAGAAATAGGGGGAACTTGCATTTAAGGCTATCATTACAGTGGAATGCGTTTGATAATGCTTTGTTCATTCAGAAGGAATTTGTCAAAAATATAGAAATAAAATCAATGTTAAAATTTTATACTTGTTTTGTTAACAACTCGCCTTTAAACACGGTGGCCTGCACTTCAAAGGCGGTGTTAAAGATAATAAAGTCGGCATCGTAGCCGGCTACTATCCTTCCCTTTTTATTTAGTTTAGCCAATTGCGCCGGATACAGCGAGGCCATATTTATCGCTTCGGCCAAACTAATGCCCACGTGTTCCACGCAATTTTGCGCGGCCTTTAACATGCTCATACACGATCCGGACAGTGTGCCATCAGGCATCACATACCTGTCGCCGGTAAACTGATGATGGTAGGCGCCTTCGGTAACGGCGGTTACCGCATCTGTAATTAAGAACAGCTTATCACCCAATTCGCGTTTGGCTAAACGCACCATGGCAAAATCAACATGGATGCCATCGGCAACTATGCTGGTGTATGGTTTTTCTTCGAAAATAGCTGGGATGTATCCCGGCTCGCGGTGATGCATCTGCGGCATGGCATTAAATAAATGCGTTACAGCCGGTATAGGGTTGTTTAAAAACGATTTACCTTGCTGATAAGTGGCATTGCTATGGCCCGATGACAGGATTACCCCATGATCGTGTAAATAATCAATCACCTCCTGATCCTGCAGTTCGGGGGCAATGGTCATCATTTTGATGACACCATCGGCCATGGAAATCCATTTCTCTACTTCGGCCAGCGTGCCTTTTTTGATGAATTTTGCAGGATGCGCACCTTTTTTTTCGGGGTTTAAATAAGGCCCCTCCAGGTGCAGACCCAGGAAATTTCCTTTGCAGCGTTCGCGGTAAATTTTAGCCGACTCGATACCCTGTTCCACAATATCGTTAGTATTGGTACCGATAGTTGCAAAAAAGCCGGTGGTGCCCTGCTCCATCAAATCGGTTTCCATACGTTCCAGGGCTTCAATAACCGGGGTGCCGGCAAACAGCTTACCACCGCTGCCATAAATTTGCAGATCGATTAAGCCGGGTGCAAGGAATGCGCCGTTCAAATCGGTTTTCACCGCGCTTTCGGGAATGGCATTTTGATCAATAATATCAATGATTTTGTTACCGTTTACTAAAACGGCTTTTCCGCGGGTGATGTTTCCGCCGGAAATGATTTGGAGGTTGTGGAAGGCAGTTATCATACGTCATCAATTTTTTGTCATTGCGAGGTACGAAGCAATCTCGCAGCCATGCTAATGGATATGCAAGCGACGACGTTGCTTCGCTCGTTCCTCGCTCGCAATGACAATTTTAGAAATTATATCACAAAAAAAATCCCCCTCGTTTTAGCGAGGGGGATTAAATATTTAAGCTCCTAAAGCTACCCGCTTAAAGGCGGTTACTGTGAGGCCTTTTTCAATACCATTCAGGAATTGTCCAACAGTTTTGGACGAGTCCTTTACAAATTCCTGGTTTAATAACGTGCTGTCTTTGTAAAACTTGTTCAGCTTACCGGCAGCAATTTTTTCAACCATTTCTTCAGGTTTGCCTTCCAGGCGAATTTGCTCTTTTGCAATTTCAAGCTCACGCTCAATTGTAGTAGCATCAACACCGTCTTTATCAATAGCAACAGGGCTCATGGCAGCAATTTGCATCGCAACGTCTTTACCTGCTTCATCAGCGGTAGCAACGTTGGCACTTAAGCCAACCAATACACCTAACCGGAAGTTACCGTGTATGTAGGCAACCACTTTCTCAGCTTCGATAACTTCGTATTTAGATACGCCGATTTTCTCGCCAATTTTACCGGTACGGTCAATAATGGCGTCGCTTATTTTTATAGTAGTAGCATCAGTATCGATAGATAATGCTGTCAATGCTTCTAACGATGCTGGTTTGTTTTCAACCGCTGTGTTAGCAATCTGGTTAGCAAAGGCAACAAATTCAGCATTTTTAGCCACGAAATCAGTTTCGCAGTTCAATTCGATGATCACACCGAATTTACCATCAGCCGAAGCACGGGCAATAACCACACCCTCGTTGCTTTCGCGATCCTGGCGGCTGGCAGCCACTTTAGCGCCTTTTTTCCTTAAAAAATCAATAGCAGCTTCAAAATCACCATTGGTTTCAGTTAAAGCTTTTTTGCAATCCATCATACCGGCACCAGTTTGCTGGCGCAGTTTGTTTACGTCGGATGCAGATATAGTTACTGTAGACATATCTTTTTGTTTTTGAGATTTACGGGTTCCAAGTCGCAGCAAAATTAACGCCGTAACCTGCAACCTGCAAAGTTTTTCTGTTATATTAAAGTTAAGAACCTGTTATAAGTTAAAAGTCGTAAGCCTAAAGTCCAAAGTCACTCAGTACTTTCGACTTAAGACTTACGACTAAATTAAATTATTCTTCTGTGCTCTCGGCAGTCGGCGCATCAGCTATTGCAGCATCAGCTTCAACAGCAGTTTTGCGGGCACGTTTGCCTTCAGCATTTGCCGAACGGTCAGCAACTTCAGGCGCATCAGCTTTTGCTTTTGCTACTACTGCTTCTTTTTCAGCTTCGTCTTCTTTATCGCGTTTGCGTTCTTCCAAACCTTCAACAATCGCCTGGATGATAATGCCGGTAATCAACGAAATTGATTTGGTAGCGTCGTCATTTGCAGGGATAGGGAAATCGATGTTCGAAGGATCAGAGTTGGTATCCACCATTGCAAAGGTTGGGATATTCAACTTTAAAGCTTCCGAAACAGCAATGTGTTCTTTTTTAACGTCAATCAGGAACAAAGCAGCCGGTAAACGGTTTAAGTCCGCAATACCACCTAATAATGTTTCTAATTTAATACGCTCACGTTGTATCATCAGCCTTTCTTTTTTCGAAAGGTTGCTGTAAGTACCGTCTTTGGTCAATTTATCGATGTTAGACATCTTTTTGATCGACTTCCTTACGGTTGCAAAGTTGGTTAACATACCACCTAACCACCTTTCGGTGATGAACGGCATGTTTACTGTTTTTGCGTAATCGGCCACAATATCCTTAGCCTGTTTTTTGGTAGCTACGAATAAAACCTTACGGCCCGATTTTACAATTTGTTTTATAGCGGCAGCCGCTTCTTCAACCTTTGTTAAGGTTTTATTTAAATCGATAATGTGGATACCGTTGCGCTCCATAAAAATGTACTGTGACATTTTTGGGTCCCATTTGCGGGTAAGGTGACCAAAGTGTACACCTGCATCCAGTAAGTCCTGATATGTTGTTCTTGCCATGTTGTAGTCCTCCTTTGATTAACGTTTGCTGAATTGGAATCTCTTGCGTGCTTTCTTGCGACCTGGTTTTTTACGTTCAACCATACGGTCATCACGTGTCATAATACCTTTAGCGCGCAGTGCTGGTTTCTTTTCAGGATCAAGTTCAACAATGGCTTTCGCGATAGCTAAACGAACGGCTTCTGCCTGTCCTTTTACACCACCACCTGCAACATTTACTTTAACATCAAATTTACCTGTCGAACCAGAAACCTCTGTGGATTGGGTAACGATGTATTGTAAAGGCAAAGTAGGGAAGTACTCTTTGTAATCTTTACCGTTAACGATAATTGCGCCGTTGCCATCTGATAAGTAGATGCGTGCAACTGCTGTTTTTCTTCTGCCCGAAGTGTTAGTTGTTGGCATTTTTTCTTTTCTCCTTTAAATTAAAAGTTAAATGGTAGTTGGGTTTTGTGCTGCATGAGGATGCTCGGCGCCTGCATAAACATGCAGATTACCAAATAATGCTTTGCCCAAACGATTTTTAGGTAACATACCACGCACCGCTTTTTCAATTACGCGTGTAGGATGTTTTGCCATTAACTCCTTAGGAGAAATGAATTTCTGACCACCTGGATAACCAGTGTAAGAAACATACTGCTTTTCGCTGAATTTGTTTCCGGTCAGTTTTACCTTGTCTGCATTGATAACGATCACATTATCACCGCAGTCTACGTTTGGGGTAAAATCAGGCTTGGTTTTTCCCCGAATGATCATGGCGATCTTCGTAGACAAGCGCCCCAAAATCTCGCCATTAGCGTCAATAACAACCCATTGTTTGTTGACGGTTTTCTTGTTGGCCGAGACAGTTTTGTAACTTAACGTATTCACTTGCTTTATATTAAATTAATTAAACGTTTTTTATACCCCGCATTTTCGGGACTGCAAAGATAGGGGTTTTTGGTTTAAATGCAAATAGAAATTTGTTTTAGTTGATTGAGTTGGAGGTGCTTGAGTTTTTGTTGAAAAGTTGGAATGTTTGAAGGTTGAAATGTTGTAAGGTTACGGGGTTGGCAAATGAGTTGATAGGGTTGGATTAGGTTGATTAAGTGAGTGGTTTTTGGCGACATTACCGACTATATTTTGGTACGGGATTTACCGCAACCGGTAGGGGCGAATAGAATTCGCCCTATCAAATTGCCCTTATGAGCCATCTAAATCTGCCCACTGCCCACTGAAAACTGCAAACTAAAAAGGTGGGCGTTGCCTGCGGCCCGTGGCATCCGCCACTGTCACTAACGCGGGAATTCTTTAAAGGCCCAACTGCGCAACATCAGCCATTGGAAGGAACATTTTGCCGCTGTCGGGCAACAGGATGAATCCAAATTTTTCATAGAACACCTTTGCCTCTTCATCTAACGGGTCAACAATAACCCCGATAGACCCCAAACTCTCGCCCGCTATGGTAAAACTTCTTTTAAGGGCATCAAGTAACAGAATGGCTCCTAATCCCTGTCCCTTAAATTTTATATCTACAGCCAGTCTTCCAAGTAATGTCACCGGTAGGTCCTTATAAGATCCCGGCATCTTTTTTCTGATGGTATCGGGCATCAATTCGGCGGGAACAGCTGCAGTTGAAAGCGTGTAATAACCTTTAATCGTGGTATCCTCAAATAGGACGAAGACTACACATAGCTTACGTTTAACGTCCTGACCTGCCTGTGTATGCAGGTATTTATCCAGCATATCTTTGCCGCAGCTAAAATCCTTTTTATTTAATGCCGGATTCAGCAGCTCTATTTTAACGCTCATTTATTCTCCTTAATGAATAACTTATATCGTTCTGCGGCATCGCGTAATTTCTGATTCGGCCCTTGCGGGTTTACCAGCGCATTAAAAAATATCTCCTGGTCTTTTTCAGAAGCTAAAATGGTGTTGTGCTCCCGGATAATGGTATTGGCTTTCTCCTGTACCGCATTGATGATAAAATCGGTCAGCGTTCTGAAACCGCCTAAACTGGCAGCATACTCAAAAAACTCTTTTTGCACTTTTGGTATTTTTGCATCAAACCGGGCTTTTTCTGAAAGTGTTAATTGCTTTTCCATACTCCGAAATTTCGTTAGCGTAAACGTACGGAAATATTACGTACGAAACAAATACGTCACAATAATTTTACCATATTTATCTAAAAACGTGCCGGTTTCAAGGAAAATGTGACATCTTTTTAATAAAAATAACTAACTTTAGATAATAGACTATCACAACCTAATTGATGCATTTTTAAGCATTACTTCCCCTGGATGCTTACGAATGTAGCTGCAAAGCAATATTTAACTGATTAAATTAACTTTAAATTTATTTTATGCAGAAAAACCTCTACTACAAATCCCTCATTTTTCTTTGTAAAAATGTTTATTTAACGGTATTATTCATAGTTTTAATGGGCGGCTTCGCAATAGCTCAGGACCAGGCTGGTTCAAAGCTGGTTACCGGCACAGTAACCGATGCAACCACAAAAGAACCGCTATTCGGTGTTACCGTTACGCTAAAAGGGACAAAAACCAAAGTTATAACTGATTTCAAAGGAATCTACTCCATTGCGGCAAATAGCACTTCGGTGCTTGCGTTTTCATCAACGGGGTATAATCCAACTGAGGTTACTGTTGGCGGCCAAACCGTAATTGATATTAAATTGGAACCATCCAACGAACAGCTGAAAGACGTGGTGGTTACGGCGCTGGGCATAACCAAAGAGAAACGGGCAGTAGGCTACTCCGTAGCCGAAGTGAAAGGCGCCTCGCTTACGGAGGCCCGCGAAAACACTTTTGTTAACAGCCTTGAAGGCAGGGTAGCAGGCGTAAGCGTAAGTGGAGTTGCCACAGGCCCCAATGGTGCCTCGAACGTTGTTATCCGCGGCATTACCAATATGACTGGTAACAATCAGCCGCTGTATATTTTAAACGGTATTCCATTGGTAAATAATAACTATGCCACCACGGATGTTGGCGGCGGCTATGGTGGGAAAGATGGCGGCGACGGTATTGGAGACATTAACCCCGACGATATTGAAAGTGTTTCGATCTTAAAGGGTGCAGCAGCTACCGCGCTGTACGGCTACCGGGGTTCAAACGGCGTAGTACTCATCACCACCAAAAAAGGTAAAAAAGGAGAGGGGCTTGGCGTAGAGATCAATTCGAACTACGTGATAGAAAATGTGATTGACGAAACCAATTTTCAAACGGAGTATGGACAGGGCTACAATAACGCCAAACCGGTTAGTGCAGCGGATGCCTTAGGGTCAATGGAATCGAGCTGGGGTGCAAAATTGGATGGTTCCAATACTTACCAGTTCGACGGAGTTCAAAGGCCCTATTCCGAAGCCGCCAAAGGTAACCTGGGGCGTTTTTATCAGGCGGGCGGAAATTTCACCAACACCGTATCTTTTAGTAAAGGTTTTGGCGACGACGGTGCAACACGTTTTTCAGTTAGTAATCTGAACGATCAAAGTTACGTGCCAAACGCCGGTCTTAAACGTTATACATTCAATCAGGTAACAAACCTCAATCTTGATAAACATTTGACATTGGACCTTTCGTCACAATACGTGACGGAATACACCAAAAATGCACCCAATGTTTCTGATGCGGTAGGCAATTTAAACTGGGGGCCAATGTTTGTTCCGCCAAATATTAATATTACAACGCTGGCAGGGCCCAACCATAATGGCACCATTGCAAACGGAAACGAATTAAACCCCTTTTCTGATCCGTATACTACCAACCCTTATTTTGCTGCCTATAAATTTATAGGCGCTATTCATCGCGACCGTTTTACCGGATCGGCCAACACGAAGTACACATTTGATAACGGGATTTTTATGGGATTGGCTTTAGCCTATGATTATACCAACGACCGTAATACCAATGTTGAGCCAATTGGCACCGGGTACCTGGTTGACCAGGGTATAACAGGCGATATGACCGAGCAAAATGTAAAACAAACGGAATTAAACCTTGATTTTACTACCGGGAAGAAAATTAAATTCAGTAAGGATTTTTCGGGCGATATCTTACTTGGTGTAAATTATAGAAAATCTATCCAGGAGTTTCTTAACGCCTCGGGCCAAAACTTTGCCATCCCATTTTTATATAATGTAGGCAACCTGGAAAATTATACGGAAAGCTATGCACTCAATAAAGAAGAATTTCAATCGGTTTATGGAAGTGCCGGTGTATCCTACAAAGGATTCCTTTATGTAACTGTAACCGGCCGTAACGACTGGTATTCGACCCTGGCTCCAGGTAAGATAAACTATTTATATCCTTCTATAAATGGTTCATTTATCTTCTCCGAATTATTACACATCCCCAATTTGGACATGGGCAAGCTACGGTTCAGCTATGCCGACGTAGGCGGGGCAGCAGATAATCCTTACCAAACTTTACAAACCTATTCGATACAGGGAACCTTAAATATCACCAACGGGATTTTCCCGATAGGATCGGCAGGAAATGGCCAGGTTCCAAACAGCGCACTGAGGCCATCATCAAGAAGTGAAATTGAAGGCGGCTTAGAGCTGGATTTCTTTAAAAACAGGCTAACATTCGATCTTTCGGTATACCAGAAGAAAGTTACAGATGATATTGTACCTGTTGGTATTGATTATACTTCGGGTTACAGCTCGGCCCTGCTTAACGTGGGTACATTGAAGTATACCGGTGTTGAACTTGAATTAGGCGGACAACCTGTAAAAACCAAAAACTTTAGCTGGGACATCCATTTAAATGCAACTTATACCAAAGGTAAAGTTGTTTCGTTGGGCGGCCAGCCGCAAATTACCCTGGGCAACGAAGCGGGCGATTGGGGTGCTAACGCTTATACGCAACAGGTAGTTGGTAAAGAGCCGCTACAGATAATTGCGTTAGACCCTGCACGGGATAGCCAGGGGAAAATTATAATAGATCCGGGATTAGGCGCACCCGACCCTACACTGGCACAACCCAAAGATTTTGGCTCCGCCATTAGTCCATGGATGGGGGGGATCAACAACACGTTCAGGTACGGGCATTTCAATTTATCATTTCTTATCGACGGGAAATTTGGCGGGAAATTGTTTTCAAACACCAACCTCATCGCTTATCAGCAGGGGCTATCTAAATTAACCCTGCCCGGCAGGGATGTTTTGTATGGAACCAATCAGCAATCTGCCCAGGCCTACTATGGCGACTGGCAGTCGGCAAACGAAGGGATGTTTGTGTACGATGCCAGTTTTATTAAATTCAGGCAGTTAATTGTTGGGTATGATTTTGATACTAAAAAACTATTTAACAATAAAATACATGGTTTACGATTAAGCTTTGTTTGCCATAATGTGTTCACTATTAAGAAGCATACACCAAATATTGACCCGGAATCAACCTATTCCGCGTCTATATATACCCAGGGCCTCGAGGCGCCGGCAGTTCCTTATTCCAGAACGCTGGGGTTAAATCTTAATATCAAACTATAAGTAATCAGGTGTGAACAATAAGAACTACAGAAATGAAACTTAAAAATATTTACTTACTGACAACGGCATTTTTAATGGTGATGGCTGTAGCCTGTAAAAAGGAACTGGCAACCACCAATACCAACCCAAACGCAATTACAGGCGATGCTTATAATCCAAACCTTTTGCTAACCACAGTTCAGCTAAATTACACCGGGAGCACTAATTTCGGTGGGAGTGCCTGGGCAACAAAATGGGGCGCAGCAGCATGTTTTATTCAGCATACCGCCTCCACCAACGCCGGGTTTTATTATGGCGACAAATATTTAAATAATATAGGCGCCATGGGCGAAATGTTTCAGGATTCCTATACCTCCGAAGTACAACCCGCGGTTGAGCTTTTCCTGCTTTCGGCCAATAAACCGCAATACCGTAACCTGCACCAAATGGCAAGAATAATGAAGGCCATGGTGTTTGAACAGATCACAGACCAATACGGCGACATCCCTTATTTTCAGGCAGGGTTAGGGTATTATAATCGGATTTATACGCCGGCTTACGACAAACAGCAGGCTATTTATACCGACTTACTAAAAGAAGTTTCGCAAGCGGTTGACAGCCTTGATGAAAACGCAGATAAACCAACCGGCGACGTTTTATATTCATCGGCCGGCGACCAGATTGCTGAATGGAAACAATTTGGTAACTCGTTATTAGTGCGTATGGCTATGCGTTTAACCAATGTTGACCCTGCAACTGCTAAGAGCTATGTAACCAAAGCTGCCGCCAATACCATGAAAAGTAACGACGATAATGCAATTGTGCAGCATCAGGATGGTAATCAATTAACACAAAACAGAGACGCGACAGAAATTTTTGGTAATGACAGTACCGATCTCAGACTTTCGAGTGTGTTAGTAAGCAGTATGAAAAACAACGGCGACCCCCGCCTGCCGGTAGTTGCCTGGATATATTCCACAGATGCTAACGGAAACATTACCAGTGACACCGACCCTAATGACCAGTTAGGCATGCCGCCGGGTTTTATTGTGGGAGGAAACAACCCGCAGCGAGACATTACTAAGCTTGATTCGGTACCGGCCAATGGTATTGCCGGCTATTCGCGTTTAAATAACAATATTTTGAATACGGCTGCCCCAACGTTGATTTTAACTTATGCCGAAACCGAGTTTTTACTGGCAGATGCTGCCAAACGCTGGGGTATAGCCGGCGACGCAGCAACCCATTATAAAAATGGGGTATTAGCAGCCGTTACCCAGTTAGCTGCTTATGGAGATGCGGCTACGATAGATGAGGGCGACGCCTTAAGTTATTATGATAATGTGGCTTATGATGATGGCAACGCCCTGGCACAGATTAATACCCAATACTGGCTTTGTACGCTTATGGATGAGTACGAAGCATGGGCAAACTGGCGGCGAACGGGATATCCAACCTTGCAGCCAACCAATTATCCGGGTAATGTAACAAACGGTACCATACCCCGCAGGTTAACCTATCCGCCGAGCCAGAAAGTAACTAATTTAACAAATTATAACACCGCTGTTGCCCGATTAACGGGTGGTGATAAAATAACCAGCCGCGTTTGGTGGGATACGGCACCGTAACATTAATTTTAGTATTGCTTTAGGCCAGGTAAACTTTGCGATCCCTGTATTCGGGGGATGCGAAAATTACCTGGCCTTTGCGTTTAATGCCTGTTTGCCTTCTGCAATTTAGTATGAGCATACTATCCGTATTTACGGATGTTGCGGCTTACCGGGATAAATTCAATTTAAGCGATAATACGTATTTTGTAAAATATTCGTTTGCTTTGTCGCAACAAGCGTATATCATGTTAAATAAGTTCATCCCGGTTATCTTCGTTTTCTTCATTCAAGTCAGTTTAGCACAATCGGTGCTACCGCCATCGCCCGAGATGCAGAATGCCTATAGGAAGGGCAGCCGTGATAAAAATGGAGCACCGGGAAAAAGTTACTGGCAAAACATAACCGATTATACCATCAAAGTATCCTTCGATCCTGAAACGAGGGAACTGAAAGGCACCGTGGCCATTGCCTACACCAACAATAGTCCGGATACACTGAACCGGCTGCTGTTTAAACTTTTTCCCAATCTTTACCAAAAGGAGGCTATGCGCACCATGCCGGTATTACCCGCAGACCTTGGCGATGGCGTTCATATTAGCCGCTTAGCTATTGATGGCCAGATACCCGAAAAGACTAACCTTATAACGCGCGGAACAAATTTAACAGTGCGCAAGGTACAGGTATTGCCCGGTCAGCACATACAGGTTACGGTTGATTATAATTACCAGTTAAATAAAGGCTCGTTTATCCGTACGGGGCAAGTGGATACCGGTGCCTTTTTCATTGCCTACTTTTTTCCGCGGCTGGCCGTTTACGATGATATTGACGGCTGGAACGAATATCCTTACACCGGGCACGATGAGTTTTATAATGATTACGGCAGGTTTAATGTGGAAATTACCCTGCCCGGCAATTACCTGGCCTGGGCCACCGGCAACTTGCTGAACCCGGATGAAGTTTACACCCCAAAAATTGTAAAGCGGCTGCACGATGCGGAACAAAGTGACGGTATAACGGATGTTATTACCGCCGCCGACCAAAAGGATGGCAACATTACCATCCCTCAAAAAATAAATACCTGGAAATTTGGGGCCGATAATGTTACTGATTTTGCCTTCGGTATCAGCAACCACTATGTGTGGAAAGCATCCAGCCTGATGGTAGAGCCTAAAACTGGCAGGCGCAGCCGTGTGGATGCGGTTTATAACCCGGAGCACGAAGCATACGTGCCGGTTATCAATTACGCCCGCAACACGGTAAAAGCCATGAGTTATAATTTCCCGGGTCTCCCCTTCCCGTATGCTCATGAAACGGTTTTTGATGGGTTGGATGCGATGGAGTACCCCATGATGGTAAACAACCTGCCCTTTAAAACCAGGGAGGAGACAGTTGAGCTAACCACACACGAGGTATTCCACACCCTGTTCCCGTTTTTTGTAGGCACCAACGAAACAAAACATGCCTTTATGGACGAAGGCTGGGCGACGCTCACCGAATTCCTGCTGCATCCATTGGTAGTCCCTGGCGTGCCTCTTGATTATGACATCAGCGATGTAAACAAAAGCGCTGGCACCGAACAGGATGTGCCCATCATGACGCTTACACCCCAACTATACGGCAAGGCCCGCTTTGCTGATAAGGACCTTAAACCGGCGCTGGGTTATTTATATGTAAAAGAAATGCTTGGCGATACATTATTTTTAAAAGCATTAAAACAATACATTCTTACCTGGCAGGGCAAACACCCAACGCCTTATGATTTCTTTTACAGCATCAACACAGCCTGCGGCGTAAACCTTAACTGGTTTTGGAACAACTGGTTTTTTAACAAGGGCATTCCGGACCTCGCCATTGGCGCCGTATCGCATACGGGGAAGAACTATACCATCAATATTAAAAATTTAGGTACGGAGGTGGTTCCGGTTCATCTTACAGTATGGTATGTTGATGGAAGCAGTGAAGTGATCAGTAAAAGTATAGCCTGCTGGGCATCGGGATTAAAAACACTCCGACTGAAACTGGTGACTCAAAAACAAATCAAACAACTTGTTTTAGGGACGGCATTCGATGCCGATGTGGATAAAAGTAATAATGTATGGAGGCCCTGAAGGAATTCCTGTTTTAACATTTGCATGCCTGAATTTATAAAAATAAATTTGTGAAAGGCAATCAGCAAATAATAAAAATGGCGGCAGATGATTTTAAAATAACCATACACATGGTTTCAAGTCTTGATGGCTATATCGCCAAAAAAGACAACAGCGTGTCGTGGTTTAACACAGCCAGCAACTACGAGAATGGCGTTAAGCTTACTGCGGAGGAAATGCAGGCGTTTCTTAAAACTATAGACTGCTACATTATGGGTTCCCGGACGTATGAACTCGCTTTTGAACTTTCAAAACAGTACGGATGGGCTTACGGCGATGTGCCAACTATCGTATTAACGCACCGTGAACTACCAGTTGAAAGGGCGAACATCGAAATTTACCAGGGCGATTTGGAAAAACTGGTGAATGAACGACTAAAACCAAACTACAAAAACGTTTGGCTGGTAGGCGGAGCCGAGCTTGCCAGGGATTTTATACGGTTGGGTTTAGCCGACGACATAAGACAGTCGATTTTGCCCATTATTTTGGGTGACGGAACGCCATTTTATGACCAGATAGGGCGGGAGCAGGCATTGCACCTGAGGGACATTACTGCGTACAAAAATGGGATGGTGGAGTTGTGGTATGAGATAAAAAGGTGACGGGATGGACTCAAAAAACTGCCTGCGGCCAGAGTTTGGTTGGACGTGCACGTACTGCGCGAATGCGTTAATCAATAATTTCTTGCAATATTTGTAAATGTGGTTTATAGCTATATCCATGAAAAGAACTGTTTTTTTATTTGCCCCGATTTTATTGGTATGTTGTTTATTTGCCTGCAAAAAGCCCGCTAAAGCGGATATGCTGACTAACAGCAACTATCAGCTTATTGTCGGCAAATGGACGTTACAGAGACAACGCGTGGTATTTCATATTGACAGCACGCAAACCATGGATAGTACCTACACTCCGAGTATCGATAATAGGGTAGATATACAATTCAATCCGGACAATTCATTTGTCAATATAAAATATTACCCAATCGGCGGCGGTAATACCGGCGAGGGGGGGCTAACAGGATTGTACGGGTTTTCAGGTTCAGCATTCAGTATGACGAGCCGTGGTATTCAGGGCCTGAGGAGCGGAGACCCTGAATTTGCGGATGATGCTATGGGTAACCTTGGTACGCCCGTTCTTTTGGCTTATTCAATTAACGTAAATCAACTAACAATAAATGAACTTGATATTGAGATTGTATACACGTACTCCTATAATTATGCGCAGCATTTTAAAGCGGAAAGCTATTATTATTTTAGTAAATAGCAATTCCACCAGGCTTAGTCCCCAGCTTCAACGCATGTCGTACGGAGAGTTTTAGAAATTAGTTATATAATCACATCAGATGGCTGCAGCAAATTTTCAGGAAATTGACAGGCTTTGGGATTATGATAAACCTCAGGTAACAGAGATGAAATTTAGAGAACTGCTGCCCGCCGCGGAAAAATCCGAAAATAAATCCTACTACGTCGAATTGTTGACTCAACTTGCAAGAACGCAAAGCTTACAGCGAAAATTTGATGTGGCTCATGAAATATTGGATAACGCACGTCAGATTATTAGTGGCAGGAACATGCCTGTTGCCGAAATCAGGTACCTGCTTGAAAGGGGAAGAACGTTTAACTCGGCCAATGATAAGGAGAAGGCAATTGCCCTATTTAAGGAGGCGTATCACCAGGCATTAAACCATAACGAAGATTTTTATGCAATTGATGCGGCCCACATGCTGGGTATTGCTGAAAAACCACAAGAGCAATTGAGCTGGAACCTGAAGACAATGGACCTGGCGGAAAACAGCACCGACACCAAAGCGAAAAAATGGTTAGGATCCTTATATAACAATATTGGATGGACTTATCACGACTTAAAAGACTACACCAAAGCTTTGCATTTTTTTGAAAAAACATTGACCTGGCGAACAGATCAAAAAGACGAGAAGGGAGTTTTCATCGCCAAATGGTGCATTGGCAGGGTCTGCCGCTCGCTTGACAGAATTGATGATGCGCTAAAAATTCAAAATGAATTACTGGACGAAGCTCAAAAGAAAAAATTGGAGCCGGGATATGTTTTTGAAGAATTAGCCGAATGTTTATTAATCAAGAACGAACCTAACGAAGCCAAAAAATATTTTCAAAAGGCGTTTGAAATTCTATCAACTGACATTTGGTTAAAAACAAATGAACAGGAACGGCTTGAGCGTTTGAAGCGGCTTGGGGAGTGATGTTTTATAAAAGTTAGACTGGCAAAATTATTAGCTGCTTGAAAACATTTTCTTCAGCCAGGTTGTTGTTATCCCAAATTAAATCTGAACGGTTATGAATGCAAAAACAGCAGTGGGTATAGCTACCTTGTATTTAATAATTTATGCAGCATTAGCGGAATTAGGATATCCATATCCGGTTGCAGTATTGTTGCTTGCATCGCCACTTGTGATTTTAGGAGTGGTATTTATCGTGCTAAAAGATAATCGTGTTGAGTATCCGGAATTGGCTGAAGGCGACGAATGGGGTTATCGCGACCAATCTAAAGAAGAATTGGGTCTGTTTTGAAAACACGCGGGGGAGATTTAGATGATCTGTGCGAGTTTGGGCTAACTGAATTGGTTCAGTTAAAGGTGTTATGGCCACCTAACTAAATCAATTCACTTTAACTCTATCTAACCTTATCACCCCAATTTAACTCATTCGGTCTTCAAACTCTTTACCGGATTTGCCAGCGCGGCTTTAAGCGCCTGGAAGCTAACGGTAACGATGGCAATCAGCAGCGAAGCGGCCCCGGTGAGTATAAACATCCAATAACCTATATGGATATGCAGCGGATAATTCTGCAGCCATTTACTCATTAGCCACCAGGCAACAGGCGATGCAATTGCAAATGACAGGCTCACCAACAACACGAAATCCTTCGATAACATGGTTGCAATGCCGGTAACAGAAGCACCTAGCACCTTGCGGATGCCTATTTCCTTGATGCGGTTTTCGGCTGTAAAAGCAGCAAGCGCAAACAGGCCCATACACGAAATAAAAATGGTCATTCCGGCAAAAATGGCTGCAATAGTGCCAGTGTTTTCGTCGCCGTGTAAGCGGTAAGCAAAGTTTTGGTTCACAAACTCGCACACAAAAGGGTAATCCGGATTATATTTTCTGAATACGGCGCTGATCTTTGATAAGTTGGTCGACACCGGCCGCGCACTATTTAAGCGTAGGTTTATGGCGCCGAATTGCCGTGTAGTACCCCGGATGATGATAGGATTGGCCAAACTATAGGCCCAGCCGGCTACAAAATCTTTGATCACCCCTACTATATGCAATTCGGTTTTATTAAAACGCATCAGTTGCCCAACCGGGTTTTTAAGCCCCATTTTACTTACTGCGGCCTGGGTAAGCAGCACGGCGGCAGTATCGGTGGGATAGCGCGACACATCGATGTCACGTCCCTCCAGTAAGTTAATGCCCGTGGTCTTGGTAAAATCCTTATCTGTGAAGTTTTCAAGCAGTTCGATACTTTGTGCGGGATTTTTTCCGGCCCAACTGTAACTGTCGCTCGCGGTCCATAAATCATTTACCGGCGAATTAGTGCGGGTAATATCCGCTACAGCACCGCTTTCGGCTAATTCGTGCTTAATTACCGTATAGTTTTTTGCGATATCGCCTTTCACGTACAGGTAAGCCAGGTTATCAGCGTCGTATCCTTTGCTGCGATGCAGGGCAAAATCTATCTGCCGGTAAATAACCAGCGTACAAATAATAAAAGCAATGGCCATGGTAAACTGTACTACCACCAACACCTTGCGCGGCGCAACCAGCGCCCCGGCCGACGTTAAAATACCCTTTAATACTTTTACCGGCTTATATGCCGAAAGATAAAATGCGGGGTAGCTACCTGCAATAATCCCCGTAAAAAGCATAAACCCAGCTACGGATAACCAGAATAAAGGATTGCCATAAGGCACCGCGAGCTGCCCGCCCACCAGGTTATTAAACGCCGGCAGGCAAAGCTGGGCCAGTATAATAGCCAGTGCCCCGGCCACCAAAGCGATAAGCACCGATTCGCCCAAAAACTGCCTGATCAGCAAGCCGCGACCTGCCCCTGCTACTTTGCGAATCCCTACTTCCTTGGCGCGTTTGGCGCTCCGGGCGGTGCCCAGGTTCATGTAATTGATACAGGCTATCAATATAACCATTAAGGCAATTAACGCAAACCAGCGCACCATCACCAGCCTGCCCGGCACAAATTTGCCATTGTCGTAAGTATACAGCCACCAGTCGGCCATTGGCATTACTATGCCATGGGCGTTTTGGTCCACCGGCTTACCGTGATACAAATTCCAGAAAAGTTTGTCGGTAGTTTGCCGGCTCACGCCCGGCTTCATCAAAACCGATACATCTACAGTATTAAAGCCCCAGCCGCTTCGTGCCCAGTGCACTTCGTGCATATAACTTAACGGCACTATATACTCCACATAGTTGAAACGCGTATTGCCCGGCAGCGGTTTCAGCACACCTGTTACGGTAAAATGGGCAGTGCTGTCAATCTTTACAATTTTTCCCATCGGGTTCTCGTTGCCAAAAAGTTTTTTGGCCATTCGCTGGCTTAATACAATGCTGTGCAAACCGGTGAGCGACGTTGCCGCATTGCCTTTAAGGAACGGATAACTAAAAAATTGAAAGAAATTGGCATCGGTGAGCAAGCCTTTGCCTTCAAAGTGCTTATCGCCATGTTTTAAAACAAACGAGCCCACACCCGAAAGCCGGTTAACATCTTCTACCTGCGGATAATTGGCTTTTAATAGCGGAGCAAGGTCAGATGGCTGTGCATCGTTGACCTCTAAATGACCGTTAACCGTTGTTTGGCTAAAAACCTGGTAAATACGATTGCCGTTTGCGTGAAACTTGTCGAAGCTGAGTTCATTGGTCACCCACAAAAAAATGAGTATGGCAGTGGTCATGCCAATGGCCAGTCCGCTGATATTGATGAAGGAAATGGTTTTGTTTTGGCGGATTTGCCGGTAGGTTGTTTTCAGTAGCAAGCTCCAAAAACGGGCCTCGTTGCCGATGAGCTGCGTTAAACCTATTTTGGGACGTCTGGATGGAAGCTGAATGTGGTACCCGTTAACAGCGCGCCCATTCCGCTGTGTTTTACTGTACGTTACGTGCGCAAGCTCCTTGCTGATGCGCTCTACATCGTTTATTAACGCCTGTTTTTGAAAGGAGGTTACCTGCGGTTCTGGGTCCTTGAAGCTGCTTAGAAATTCCTTAACTGCTTTAAATAAATTCGGATGCGTGCCCAATAGGTAAGCCAACTCGTTGACTTCGGCATCAGTAGCCTTTCCAGAAAGAAAAAGCTCGACCATGAACCATATATATTCTTCCATGCAGCGGGGATGTGGCGTTTTTTATTAGACGCAAGTTAAGGGATATTCGTTGCATTGAGCTGGGTTGTTTTTAGGGTTTAACCGGCCACCGCTTCAAGCGTCTCGTTGACGTTAGCAAATAAACTTCAGCGGGCTTTCAGGATTTACGCTGGTAACAACACTCGTTAATAGGAGTAATAAATAGCGAGTAACCGCCGTTGGTTTTGTTAAGCAGTTTGCACCCGCTCGGGTTAATCATTAATTTGTCGCTTTGCCGTGTATTTCGAAATACCTGATAAACTTTAATATCTTAGCGGCACTAAATTTTAATTACCATGAAAAAGCTATCCCTTGGTATTTGCACCATTTTATTGATAATAACTGCAAATACTTACGCCCAGATAACCCCGCAACCCAGTTCAACTGAAACCATTACGCAGGGTTTTGGCCTGGGTAAAATTAATTTAACGTACTCTCGTCCAAATGTAAAGGGTCGTAAAATATTCGGCGGCATGGAACCTTATGGTATAGTTTGGCGTACCGGCGCCAATTCGGCAACGGTAATTAAATTTACGGATGATGTTATTATGGAAGGCAAAAAGATACCGGCCGGCGAATATGGCCTTTTTAGTATTCCCGGAGAAAGTGAGTGGACCATCATTATCAGTAAGCAGCCCAATCAATGGGGCGCGTATTCTTATAAAGAGGCTGATGACTTTTTGCGTTTCAGGGTAAAAACTGAAACCTTGCGCGACTTAACCGAAACGATGACGCTGGCTTTTACCGATGTAGCGCCAACTACCTGTAAGCTGCAAATGAGATGGGAGCATAGCGGCTTCGCCATTCACATAACTGCCGATATAGATGCCAAGGTTATGGCCCGTATCGATTCGGCTATGAATACCGCTAAAAAACCTTATTATGAGGCCATCATCTATTACTACAACAACAATAAGGACATGACCAGAGCCCTGGCATGGGCTAATGAATTGGAAAAAGATAAAGCATTTCCGCCCTTTGTTCCTAAACTATGGAAGGCCCGCGTATTGTTAAAAAAGGGGGATAAGGCCGCCGCCATAGCTACCGCGCAGGAGGGTGTAAAAATTGCGGCCGAAAGTAAGAGTGATGAATATGTTCGATTAAATACCGAAGTAATTGATCAGGCAAAAAAATAAACCGCCGATTCCACGCCATGAAAAAGCTATTATTCCTGCCGTTCTTATTAATCGCCAAACTTGCCCTCGCGCAAGCCGACACTTCCCACGTAAAACTCTTTAATCCATCATCAGTAAGTACCCCAAAAGGCTATTCGCAAGTTGCGCAAATTGATTTGGGCAATTGTAAAATGCTGCTGCTGTCGGGGCAAGTTGCCCTGGATGTTAAGGGCAGCCTTGTTGGTAAAGATGATTTCGCAAAACAAGCAGAACAAGTGTTTTTGAATATCAAAAATATTGTTGAAAGTGCAGGTGGAACCATGAACGACGTTGTTAAGCTGAACTATTACCTCGTTGACATCAGCAATTTACAAACGCTAAGACAAATGCGCGATAAATTTGTAAACACTGCAAAGCCGCCTGCAAGCACGCTTGTACAAGTCAATAAACTATTCAGAGACGATATCCTGATAGAAATTGAGGCAACTGCTATAATCAAACCCAAAAACTAAAGATTATGAAGCATCCTCTATCCGCTTAATTTGTTTGGATTCTTTTTTTGAAGTACCCGAACCCGCGCCAAAGCGCCATGAAAAGGTTAATGTAGCCCTGGAACTTACTGTATGGCGTTCCCAATTGAGCAACAGGTCATCGCTGCTTCTTAAAAATGCGCGTTTCCGGCTGTTGAAAACGTCATTGGCATTAAAACTCAGCGAAGCCCTGTTGCCGGTAAAGTCATACTTTGCGGCTGCGTCCAATCCGAAAGCTGCACGGTTTTTATCCTGCAAAATCATATCCGGTGCCCGATAATCTGCGTGGATTTGAAATGATAAGCTTTTTACAGGCGTTATATTACTGGTAACATTTGCATTCCAGCTAAGGCCGTAGTTGCCGGCAATACCGAATTGCGGGGCGGCATCATTATTCCTGTTGTAAATATTGGTATTTGCGGTAAGGTCCCATCCTTTTAGCAGGTCGAAGTGGGCTATCAGCTCCAACCCCGTGGTTGTTGAACGTTTTAAATTTTCGGGGATAGTGGTTGTTTCATCATTAACCGGCGCGGTTTGAATATGCTGGATTACATTGTTGATTCTGTTATAATAGATGCCGGAGGTGAGGGATACATTTTGCCAGGTTTTATTATAATCTAATTCCAGGTTAGTGATACTTTCGGGCCTTAAGCCCGGGTTCCCCTTGTAGTAATTTGCCGGATCGGAAAAATCTGTGGTGGAATTTACTTCCCTGCCGATTGGCTTTAAAATCCGGCTGCTAAAATCAAACTGCAACTGGGCGTTGTTTTCGAGTTTTTCGGTGAGCAGCACACTGGGATATAGGCCCTTGACGGGTACTTTTACCGGCGCGGCAACTAACAAATTATTCGCATCATAACTAATTAAGGTAGCGTCGAGGTGACTATCTTCTCCGCGTAAACCTACCTGGTAGCTAAAATTAGCTATTTGATCTTTGTAATTCAAATAAACGGAATGTACCTGGTTATTGCTGCTAAAAAAACCATTAAAAATATAAAGCGGCGTGTCGCCGGTACCTAAAACCTGCCAGGCATATTGGTTGTTATTGGCCAATGTAATTTGGCTGCGATAACCGGCTGAAAACTGACCCGATTTACCAACCGGTAAAACATAATCTGCCTGTATATTATAATTGGTGGAGTTGTGCCTGGTATCACTTACCAACGGTGTATCAATAACTGGTGGCGGTGTTCCACTAATAGGGTTATAATGGGTTGTATATTGCTGGTAATCCCTGAAACTGCCGTTTGCGTATGCAAAGTTGAACGTAAATTCCTCTTTAGGTTTTTTAAAATGCAGACTGTAGTCCAGGTCAAGCTCATAGCTGTTGCCATTATTATTGATGATGTTATAGCGGTTGATGGACTGAATTTGTGTGCCATCTGCAGCGAAATTATCAAAGCTTAAAGCCTCATTACGGTGAGAATTACGCGAATTAAAGCTGCCGGATATACCCAGCGTACTCAAGGGAGTCAATGAATAATCGATGCCGGCTTTTACAAACTGAATTTTGTTCCGGGTAACGGATGGAAAGTACTCAGTTGAATATTTAACGGAGTCGGCCGGTTTTAAAAAGGTCAGGTACTGAACTCCGGTGCTGTAAGTATTTCCATTTTTGAGGCTGTAGTTGCCATATAAGTTTATCTTACCTCGTTGGTAACTTAAGCTGGCGTCGCCGTTGTAATTATCGCGGGTGCCTCCACCAATAGCTACAGCGCCGTTTAACCCGGGCTTGCTGTTCTTTTTTAGAATGATATTGATGATGCCCTCTCCATCAGCATCATATTTAGCCGGTGGGTTGGCAATTACTTCTATACTTTCAATGGCATCGGCAGGCATTGATTGCAGCAATTGTGCAACATCGCCGCTACCGATAACCGAAGGCTTGCCATCAATCAGCACTTTAACGCCGGTTAATCCGCGCAAACTTACATTGCCATTGCCGTCAATTTGCAGGGTGGGCACATTTTGCAGTAAATCGGCCGCGGTACCGCCTTTGCTCACAAGGCTTTGGTTAACTGAGAATACCTTTTTACCGTCGATGTTTTTTAATGCATTCTTTTTGGCGGTGATAGCAACCTCTTTCAGCATGTTATGTTTTGACGCTGTCATCCGCAGTGCGCGTAAATTTAAATTGACGGTTGCCGGATTGATCAATATGTTTTCTTGGACGAGATCGTTATAGCCAACATAAGTTATCCGTAGTGTAAATGTCCCGTCATGCACATTTTCGAACAGAAAATGACCGCTTGTATCCGTTTGGGTTCCTTTAACGGGGGCCTTAGTTTGCTGACTTAATAAGGACACCGTGGCAAACTGGATAGGCTCATGCGTTAACGAATCGGTTAGCGTTCCGGATATTTTTATGTTTTGCTGGCTATATCCCCTAACGGCAATCAACATTAGTAACCCGATTGCTGCTATTTTTAATTGAAATAATTTCATGTACTGGTTTTTGATGGTCAAAGGTGTTTCAACAAGGAACCTTGTTATTGTCGATGATGATCGGTACCCAATGGGCTATTGAGCGACTGTATTTCAGTAGTCCGGTGCTTGCGGGGTTCTTGCAAAGTGGAGATGAATTGCTCGTCCGAAGGCTGATCGGGCAGGGGCGATAGCCTGCACCTCTGCCCGGTTAAGATTAATACCTTATTGGTCCGCTACGCGTAAACATTCGGCCTCCTTAACTAAAACAGCAATTCCGCAGGCGGAGTTACGCCTTTTAAACGCAGGTAAATGGTGGTTTGACCCCGTTGATGGGTTTGGTGTTCAAATACCTTGGCGAATAATCCGCTTCTTGTGAGTTCATGCTTACCAAATTTTGTGGTTTGCTGCAGTTGATCGGGCGTCATATTTTGAAGTGTGCTGATTACAAAATCGTAGCTATCCATTACCGCCTTTGTGGTAGCTTCCTTAGTTGGTGACACCGTTTTTTCATTAACATTATGAGCGGCAAGTGTTTCACCTACGGGGTTTGGTTTATCACTTGCGACAGCAGCAAAAATATAATTGGCATCTGATAAATGAAGCATTTGCTGCGCAAACGAGCGGATCTCCGGCGTTGGTTTAAAACTGTAACCATCTTCAGGCATAGCATCCAGGTAGGCTTTGGTGTATATTTTTGCCCGCTGCCATTCGGCTACCATTTGTGATTGCGTAAACTGAGCGAATACTGAACTGCTGACAAACATTAATGCCAGGATTGTAAACAATAGTGATACTTTTTTCATGATTTTGATTTTTTGTTGGTCAAAGATGTTTTTTATCAATCGGCCTCAATAATCTTTTCGACGGGGTTGCGGCTATTTCCAATGGTTGCAGCTGTTTATCCGACATCGGGATTTTTCGCAGTTTTTTAACCAACCGTCTGAATTTTCATGGCAATTGCAGAGAATAATGGCCCAACGGTATAAAATAGCGTATGAAGACTTAAAAGGTTAGTATTTTTGAGCATGAAGATATGGAGGCAAGCACCCAGTATTATTCAACTCCAGGTGCTGATATGGGCAGCCGTGTTGTTTGCCAACTTTTTCTCGATGTTGCCGATGGACGGCTGGCCAAAATCAGTGATCTATACGGCGGTTAACACCATCGTATACGCAATTATTATTTATGGCAATATTTTGGTGTTGTACCCGGTATTTTATCAAAAACAACGGTTTGCCTGGTATGTGGCAACTGTTGCGCTTTGTTTGGTTGCCGTGGGGGTTTTACGGGGTTATACGACCATTGCGCTTTACCAGTATTTTTCGTTGATAGAAATAAGGCCGGTAACCTTCGGAAGGTTGCTTGGTTATGTTCCGGGCGGGATACTCATTTATATTATGAGCCTGGTGTTTCGCGTTGCTATTGCCTATTTTACTTTAAAGCAGCAAACGGAAGAAATTATGTTGCAGAAAAGCCAGGCCGAATTAAATTTACTGAAATCGCAGGTGCAGCCGCATTTTTTGTTTAACGTGCTCAACAATATTTACTACCGGGTTTATAAAGGCGACCCGATGTCGGCGGGATTGATTGAACGCCTGTCGGACATTATGCGTTATTTTGTTGATGAAAGCCCGAAAGATGAGGTGCCTGTTGCCACCGAAGTTGCCTTTATAGAAAACTATATGGAGCTCGAAAAAATCCGCATCAGACATGGCGCCACCATTAATTTCGAGAAAGCGTATAATCCCGAACTCCGCATTCCGCCAATGCTGCTGATGACCTTTGTAGAAAATATTTTTAAACACGGGATAGATAAATCGCAAAAGCAAAATGAGGTAACGATTTCGCTGGTACAGCAGAACGGCTACCTGCTGTTTAAAACCAGCAATCGCAAAAACGATTCACCGGCAGCCCATCAGTCTGGCGGATTTGGCATCGCCAATTTAACCAAAAGGCTAAAGATGTTGTATGGCCAGGAATTTGAGCTTGATATTGACGACCGGGGAGATTTATACACCGCATCATTGAAAATCCCAACCCGATGAATTTAAGCTGCATCATTATCGACGACGAGCCGGATGCCATCGACCTGGTGGAACTGCTGATACAGCAATGTACCACCTGGACACTGAAAGCCAAGTGCTACGATGCGCTGGAAGCCATGGCGTTTTTAAAAAAGCAAAGGGTCGATTTTATTTTTTTGGATATCAACATGCCAAAACTAACCGGTATGGAACTGGCAGCCTTATTGCCGCCCCAAACCAAAATTGTTTTCACCACCGCCTATTCCGAATATGCGGTAGATAGCTATGCTTTTGAAACAATTGACTACCTGCTGAAACCTATTACCTTAAAACGCTTCCTGGCGTCAGTTAAAAAAATAGAACAACATTTTTTGAAACGGGAACCGGAGCAATCTGCAAATGCTGAACAGCGGGAGGAGTTTTTTTTCGTAAAGTCCGGAAAAGTTTTCAGGAAGATTGTATTGAAGGATATTCAATATTTTGAAGGAGAAAAAGATTATGTACGGCTGGTAACAGGGCACGAACAATTGCTAATATACCGCCGGCTAAAGGATATTGAAGAACAGCTGGATTTGCCGTTTATTCGGATACACAATTCTTATATCATCAATTACGAACAGCTCACTAAAATAGAAGATAACCATATTTACATAGCCGGAAAACGCATACCCGTTAGCGAAAAATTCAGGGATGGGTTTATGAAGATTATTAATGAAAAGAAGTTTTAATTAGGCTTCTAAATACGCTCCCTGCCATCACCAATCCAATTTTAACAACGCAACCCCCTGCCTTGGCAACTTGATGTTTAAGCTTAACGTGCCGTTTTCAATCTTTTCGTTTCCGGATGCTTTTATCGCCTGCAATTGTCCTGCTTTTTCCAGCAGACTTACCTGCGCACTGCTTGGGTTTTGAGGCGAACCCATCTTTTTCCAAACTTCGTAGGCATTGCTGTGCTGGTCGTCAATTCTGTATTCGGTTAATTTTATCTTTTTAGCGGGGATGCCGATGATATTTACCGTTATGGTTTCGCCGGGGTTTTGTATATCGGCATCATGATAATTCCAAACCATTACGGCCGCAGTATGGCTGCCTTTGCTGGCTAGTGCGCCAATATCGGTTTGCGCGCCCCGTACGCCCGAATCCAGCATCGCGCTAAGCGGATACCTGCGATTGCTTATGGCCTGCACTCGCATACCCCGCATCATGCCAAACATGCGGAAAACATTTAATACCGGCTTATCAACACCGTTGGTAGCCAGGTCGCGAAAGCCGGCAAACCAGGGCTGCCCCTCAAACTCAAACGACCATGAGACTGCACCAGTCAAATTTACCTGGTATTCGTCCATCAGCTCGTAATGCCGCGCAAAGGCCGCCGCCGTATAGCTGGAATACATGGTGCCGTTGCGATAGGCATTTTCGGGGTTGGTAGCCATGCCACAGGCTGCACAACCCTCCGGGTCCGATTCGCCGATAATTATCGGGATGTTTTTAAGCTGCGGGAAAGCACTGATGGCTTTGAATGCCCCGGCAATATTATTCAGCTGCTGTTTAATACCCATCGTCACAGTGCCGTTAACCACCTTTGGCGAACCCTTAGCATGAAAAGATACCAAATCGAGCGGCGAACCCACCTTGCCGGTTACATAATTGGTGTCGGTGAGGCAGTGTTTTAAAAAAGCGGTTAACCATTTCTCCGCCCCGCCGGTAACATCCGGACCGCCCACCCGCGCGGTTGGCAGCGCCCTTTTTACGCCATCGGCAGCATAATCATACATTTTAAAAAACTCGGGCATGGTACCCTGCCAATACATAATATTAGGTTCGTTCCAAACCTCCCAATACCAGCTATCCACCTCCGTTTGGCCGTGCCGGGCCACACAATGCTTCACCCATTGATAAACCAGTTCCTCAAACTTTTTATAATCCTTAGGCGGATAGGCCCAGCCGGTTTCAATTTTGCCGCCGGGTTTCCAGTTATGTTTATACGGCTGCGGATGCGTCGACAATGCTTCGGGCATAAACCCAATCTGCGCAAGCGGTTTCATGCCCCGTTTTATATAAGTATCAAATATACTGTCGACAATTTTATAGTTATACACCGGATTCCCTGCCGCATCTTCGGTATAAATATTGGTCGAACCCCACTTCAGCGCAGGCGTGCCATCGCCGGTAGTGAGTAAATTATGCGCACGCACATAAACCGGCACCGGGCTTAAGGCCGCCAATTCCGAAAGCAGTTTTTTCCCGTTGGGCATATAGGTAAAATTCGGCTCATCGTAACCAAACCATGCCCATATTGGTTTCATGGGGACGATTTCTTTATTTAAGTTTACTTCGATGGTGGCAGGTTTGCTTTGGGTGTATAGTTGGTGGTTTGCCAGGCAGGCTATGACCAGTAATAGGTAGCTGTGTTTTAGTGTGGTTAGCATGCTTTTATTGGGAGGTGTTTAATAGGGATAAATATGGGGAGATTTAATGAGGTATTTAGAGAAATAGTGCAAAAATCAGTTCAAGAACACACGATGAGAAAGATTCCTACCTATCTAAATTAAACCATTATTTCCCCTACCCACATTTATTCCTCCACTCCACAAAACATTCTTTAATAACCGCATCAATATTTTCCTCGGTTGCACCATCCCAATAATATTGATCTCCATAATTGTCTAAAGAGTGTTTGGCATGATAGAGAAGATAAAAATCGTGATAGAACATCTCATAGTTTAAATCAACGTGGGCTTCCTTTAAAATATCTAAAGCCACAACCATCGTTTTTTTCGCGATTACATAACAAGCATAATTCCTTAGAACCAGTTCCCGGTCATCCCATCGCAGGTTAAGTTCCTGAAATGCTTTTTCGGCGAGGTGTTGCATTTCAAATTGGTTAAAAGGCCGTTGTTCCCCCGCAAGCATCACCAAACTTTCGGTGTCAAAACCGGCCACTATCATATCATATGCCCAGGCTACCCATCGCTCATCAACGCTTCGGCCAGTCATTTTAAAAAACAATATTTCTGCAGTTGATGCTATCGGTTTCATATCATTATTATATTTAATTTAAAGTGCCCGAAGAGAGGCTCGAACGCTCCATGTGCATTGTTCTGCATGGTTCGCTACGCTGCTCGCGAAAGATGATCTTCTAGCCCCGGCCTCCTGAAGGGGAAGCGTATTGGGGTCATTATCTTTTCTCATGATACAAAGGAATATAGCACCTGCGCAATCTATTTGCGCGGTGAAAAAATATTTTGATACATTTATGTTATTTAAGTAGTATTTATGATTATTGAATATAAAGATGGTATAGACCCCACTATTACAGGAAGTAATCCGCATGATTACAAGTGTATGTACTGTGACCTTAAACTGAAATGTGAACCAGCTAAAAAAATAACTAAAATGACAATGCGAAAAGTTAAACCGCATTTTATTGAACATAAAAACGCTATGGAAGAAATCCATGGCCCTTTTGAAAATTGGTATTTTAAAACTGTTACCGGACTGAATTATGAAGGTACTAGGTTAGCAAAATGTTTGGCTTGCGGATGGTGGTCGATAGTTGAAGAATATTGGATTGCCGCTGAATGGCAAATTTGGCAATTATTTTATGGTTTGGATGGTATTATAAAAGATATTAATGTGGCTGACGCTTCGGTGCCAATAAACGAACTAAGATCTTTTTTGATAAGAAAATATACGAAACGATTTTATGTAAATCCCAAATCTTTTGAACATTTGGCGGCCAGTGTATTTAGCGATTTAGGCTATAATACTGTGTGCACCGGGTATAGTAAAGATGGTGGAATTGATTTGATTCTAAACAACAACAGCAACACAATAGGCGTGCAAATTAAGAGGACAAAAAACAACATAAAAGTTGAACAAATAAGGGCTTTCTTAGGCGCGATGGTAGTTAATGGTTATAATAAAGGTTTTTTTGTTAGTACAAGTAACTTTCAGAGTGGATGTAATAAGATAGCCAATCGTGTCGGAATCGAACTAATCAATGCAAGCAAATTTTACGATGCATTAAAAGAAGCGCAGATTATTCATTACAATGACGAATTTGCAATTGATCATTCTTCTTTTAGCCATTTACATTTTATTGGCTGCTACCCAATGAACAGTTTATAAAGTTGGTATATAAATACTGTCGAAAAACACTTTCCAGGCAGTATTTGTCGGCCTAATAAAGTTTAAAAATCGTACCCTCCTGTCGGTTTAAGCGCCCCCCCGGCATTACTTTTATCCCCCATTCCCCTATAGCATAAACCCTTTCACATACAACTTACCCACCCGTCCCCAGCTTTCCGATGCATCGTTGAGGGTTTTCCAGAGCCCTTTATCATCAGTTACCTTACCTTTTTTAGCAGGAACCAACGTATTTTCGGGCACTTCGCTTTCAGTAACTTTGGTGGCAAACCAGGTTACGTTTTCGTGCGGGAGGGCTACGCCCAGGATCATGCCGGGGAGGCCGTTGAAAGATTCGGGGCCGCCCGGTACAGGTATCCGTGTGGTGTAAAAAGCAACTACATAAACCGAGTCGAGATAAATGCCGTTCGCGCGGCGGCAAGTATAGCCTGCTATGTCGCGGGTTTCGTCGGTTATTTTCCATTTAATTTTGCGCACGCTGTCTTTAACCAGGTAGGTTTGTTCAAATACTTTTTTCTGATCTACGGAGCTTTTAGCTGTCAGATCGATAAAAACGGTATTAAACTGGTTTAGCAGCGGACTGTCGCCCATCAGCATATTGGTGGGTATATCGGCATCATTGGGCGTATAAAGCGTTTTTTGGTTGCCAAATACCAGCTGCGCCGTAAGTACTCTAAACTGCGGACTATTCTTCTTATAAAAGTCGAACGCGGGCTGCATCCAGGCTTCGTTATCTTTATTAATGGCTTTCTGTAGCAGGGCGTAGGCATTGGTGCGCCGTTCAAATTCAATGGTACCCGAGGTGGTAAAGTGAGGGTGTTGTGCCCGGGCGCCTGCTGCCAGGCAGTATATAATTACAAATAGTATGATCTTCTTTTTCATAACGTTATTGTTTAGATGCCCCCACAGCCATTTTTGTAAAATCGTAATTGATAGTAAGCATAAAATACCGTTTCAGCGTATTATTGGTGGTTTGGGTAATTACGTTACCCTGGGCAAGGCGTGTAAAGCCTGCATTTTGATTCAAAAGGTCATTAGCCCAAAGCTCTACCGACAGGTTGTTGTTTTTCAGGAATTTTTTGGTGATAAATACGTTGAGTAAAAAATTGCTGAAATTTTGATGGAACGAGGCGGTAGCCGCATTGTATTGATAGCTGCTATAAGTGCCGGTCTCAAATTTCAACGGCAAATAAATAGTGCCGTTAATATCACCCCGCGCGCCCCATCCGTTATTGTTGATATTGGGCTGCAATGATGTTTTGCTGATGGTATACGTAGGCCCGCCCGAAAGACCCATCTCTATCTTTTGCTCTTTAAACATCCCCAGATTGATGGTTGGGTTAATCACATAGTTTTTCGACATGTTAAGCGAATCATTGGTATAGTTATAACCGGTATTGCCGTTAATGTTTATTCCTATGCCGGTATTAAGGCCGCCCAGGCTTTGAAACTTGCGGGCAAAGTCCATCCCGCCGTTAAAATTTGTAGTTTGCTTGCCTGGCAGGTTAAAATACTGGCTCACACTTTTGCCTGCCGTATTATAGTTGATGTGATTTACTATAGGATTGGTAATAAACGAATAGTTGCCGTAAAAACCAAAAAACTGGCTGGTAAGCACTTTGTATGAGCGGTAATTTATGTTGAAAGAGTTGGAAAAAGAGGGTGTTAGCCCCGGGTTGCCCAAGACAACGTTCAGCGGGTCGGTATTGGTGGCAATGGGTTGCAACTGCTCCAGCGTGGGTTGCGCTGTTGTACCGTTATAGCCAATGGCGAAACTTTTTTGCTGCGAAAAACGGTATTGAAACCGGGCCTGTGGCGCCCAGTCGATAAAGGAGCGGTCGCTTACATTGCCTGTAAATTCATCCATCTGGTGAAACTGATCATCAGTAACGCGGGTACCGAAATTGAGACTAATTTTACCTTTTTTATAGTTAAGGATGGCTCCCGCATGATTTAAAAACTGGTTAAATACATAATTGCTGCTCAGACTGTCAATCCGCATATCATAAACGCCGGCAGATGTGGCGTTAAAAGTATTCCTGTCGGCACTGGTATGGTTTACACCAATACCATAGTTGAGCACCAATGCCAGCGACGTGCTAAACGGCTCGGACCAGGTAATATTGGTGTTGAATAAATTGCTTTGCAGGTTATTGGTTTTTGATTCGTTGATATCTTCTGTGCTGTCAACCTGCTGCTGCGCATTGTAAAAATTTATATGCGATTTGAGCAAACCGTTGGCCCGGCTCTGGCTGTACGATTCGCTCACCAGGACCGAAAGTGTACGCCCCGGTTTGCGAAACTTTTTGGTATAAAAAGCGCTGCCGTTAAATGCCCGCTGGTCAACCGTATTGTTCAACTGCCGGGTGCTGTTATTCACCAGTGCGTTGTTCAGCGAGTCGGCTGCCGTGTAGTTGTTGTCGGTAATGATATGTTTTAAAGTCCCGTCGAATGATATTTTCAGGTTCGAACTTGTATCCAGCTTAACCTCGTAAACATTGCTAAGCTTTTGCCTAAACATGGAGTTATGATAGTTTTGGTTTGAACCGGTATTAAAAATACTACCGGGTATGTTGTTTTGGCTAAGCGTATTAGTTAACCCATTGATAGTTAATGATGCAATTTTGTAGTTGGCATTGTCTGATTGTTTGTCATCGTTCCACTTGCTGTCGTAATGCACGCCTGCAGATTGTGCCAGCGGGAAACCCTGCCCGCTGTAAATGCCGCCGAAAACATCAAGGTCTTCGGTACTATTGGTGTTAATGTTGATGCCGTTGTCGCTAACATTCAGTTGGTCGCCCGAGCCATATTTCTGTTCGTCCTCCCAGCCCAGCCCCACTTTGCCGTTGTTGCCTATGGTACCGTAAACGGCAAATTTCTCCTTGTTTTTAAATGCGTTTAACAGCAGTTCGCCCTGGTAAATATTGGTAGGGCCTTCACCAGCCTGGGCTTTGCCAAAAACGCCCTGTTTTTTGTCGGCCCGCAACTTAACGTTAATGGTTTTCTGGGTTTTGCCATCATCTACGCCGGTAAAGGCCGCCTGGTCGCTCTTTTTATCATACAGTTGTATTTTGTCTACCATATCGGCGCGGATGTTTCGGGTCACCAGCGTAGGGTCGTCGCCAAAAAATTCTTCGCCGTCAACCAAAACTTTGTTCACTGTTTGTCCCTGGGCGGTAATTTTACCATCCTTGTCAACCGTGATGCCGGGCAGCTGTTTCAGCAGGTCCTCAACCTTGGCATTGGGCTGAATAACAAAGGCCTTTGCGTTAAACTCGGTGGTATCGCCCTTAATTTTCATTTGCGATGCCGTTCCCTTAATGATCACCTCCTTTAGCAAACGCGATTTAAGTTCGAGGTTAACATTGCCGAAATCGTGCACATGGTTAGCCGAATCGAGGCTAAATGGTTCCGCGTAGTCGGCATAATCCGGAAAGGAAATGAGCAGGATATATTTACCCCTGCCCAGGCCGTCCATCATAAAAGTTCCATCGGTTTTGGCATAGCAAAATTTCACCAATATTGAATCCTTCGCCTGTAATACAGCAACCGCCGATGTGCCCAGCTTTACTTTTTCAACCCCGTCGGCCACGGTACCTTTTACACTATAGCCCGTTTGAGCGTACACCGTTGCGCATAAGGCTAATATTAAAGCGCAAAGTAAATAAAGATGCTTCATTGTAATATACTGGGGTCAGGTGGTTTAAATTGTTTAAGTTCTTCGGCCAAATCCAGGGATAAGACGTCTTTCCCGGTGATATGTGACATCCAAACGGAAATATTCAGCAAATATTACCGGTTAATTTGGGGCGGGTCAGTGGTGTGCGCCGCCACCAAAAAGTACTACTTATATCGCATTTTGTTATCCCCCCGGTTAATCTACCTTAGGCATTGGTACATTAGTAGCAATGCGCCTATAAAAACAACGCCCAATGAAATACCCCCTGCTAACCTTCGTGATATTTTTAAGCAGCCTTGGTGTAAAGGCGCAAAGCGATGCCACACCCGATGTAATACTGGCGATAGACATTAACGCCATTGCCAGAAACATAGGCTCGCCGGCGGTTACTGCGATACCTGTTTCGTACGGTTTCCAGAAAATGGACCCGCCTGATGCTACCCACGATCAATACGTTTCCGTTGCGCATAACAGCGTCATCATTTTGGGGAAAGATGATGCAGGGAAAGTCAATTCGGTTGAATGCGATGTGTTTACCGGAGCCTTGCCTACCATTAAAAAAGTCATCGAATTTTTGGAACTCAAACTCTCGGACGAAGCCGGTCCGGATGGGTTTACCGTTTACGCAGGTCCCTTTAAAGGCTTTTTGAGCGTTGGCGAGAAAACGATCAGGTTTATCATCACCGCTAAAGAGGTAACCGCAGGCGAATGAGCTTTAAATTAAAAAACTGTTTCATTTCGAAAACCCTCTACTCCTTCCCCGTCCCATGGCAACACGTACAAGGCACATCTATATAGGTTGAGGTGCCCGTTTTGTTGCCATAAGCATCAAAAGTAGTGTAAACTTTATCAGTTTTATAGGGTTGCTTGCCGGTGCCGTGGCAGCAAATGCAGGTTCTTAATTGGATGGGCCTGCCGTTGTCGTTGGCGTGCAGGTCGCGGTAACGATCGATGGCTGCGGCGTTTTGTTGGGAGCGTTCATATTCGGCGCGTTTTTCTTTCAGTTTCCACATTTGCATCACAATTACGGTAAGCCCTTTATAAACGCTGGTTGCGGTGGTATCATAGCGGTACATCATGCTCGAGCCTTCGCGGTTAAGGTATAAAAGCTCGTGCGGTCCCGGCGGACCGTAAACTTTATAATTATCGCCGCTGTATATGCGCCGTATAGCCTGCAGCAAAGCCAGGGTTTTGGGCTGCCCGCCCCGCAGGTAAAAAAACAGCATGGTGCCCAGGCCGCTGGTATCTTTTTGGTAATAGGCGGCATCGGCATTGAGCCAGGCGGGGGCACGGTAGCGGGTTTCGCCGTTGGCTGTTTTGTAGGCTTCGCCCACGGTATTATCGTAATCGTTGTTGGCCTGTAGCTTAAACAGGTTTTCGAGTGCCGCGCCTATGCCGCCATCGCCCCAAATATCGCCATAATGTGATATGCCTATCGAGTCCTGCTCGGGGTAGCCTGTTTTTACATACGCCCGGCGGGTACGGTCCCGCCAGATAGAATCCTTTTTAGCAGCATACCTGTCGCGCTCAATGTGAAAGTCAACCACTGGGCCAATAATCAAAATCGCTTTATAATCTTTAATCCTGCCCCGGTAACGTGCCAGCGGGATGTGGGTATCTTTTGTAGTAATTGTTGAGGTGCCCCAGCCATCGTTGGTGCCGTTAAATATTGCGTCGTCATCATGATACAATGATTTTTGGGGATCGTTATCTACATCAATATAGTCTGTAACGTCGTTATATGGCCCGTCAACACCTTTGTAGTAACCCGTTAGCAAATAAAGAGCCCTGTCGAAATAGGTATATTGCTTTTTGCCGCTAATGGTGATGACATAATAGGCTTTGCCATCTTTTTGAACGATGTACTGGCTGGCAGCATCAAAGCATTTAATGGGATTTACGGTGAATTGTACGGTACCGTTGGCCTGTTGCATTTTTTGGCCCAGCCGACTTTTAAAGCCGTTGCCGGCTTCGGCAATAAGGCGTTTAATGGAGTCAACCATCGGGCGCGCTACCTCCACCTGTTTTTCAATACTCTGTGTCTTTGCCTGGAATGCGGCAAATAGTAATATTATGAAGACGTACTTTTTCATACAGCTGGATTCTTTAGGAACTAAAGATACTCCGAAGCCTGGCTGGTGTATATACCGCAGACTGGGTATATTTAAGTACGTGATAAGGGCCGCGTAAAATAAAATTGAATGAGCCGCCACTTGTTAACGGACACTGATTGTCCGCTTACGATACAGCACCTTTACGATACTTAAATTATAATTCATTAAGAATCATTGCATTAACCATCTGGCATAACGTTGGTCTTTCTGGCTTAAGTTTTAATAATATATTTAACCAGTTATGAACCGATCTCAATTAAAAATTATTGCATTAGCGTTGTGCACTTTCTTTTACCCCGTGTGGGCGAAAGCGCAGGTTGCCGATACCACAATTGTAAGGCTGATGCACGAAAAGCATATCCCTGTATTGGGTTTAGCTTTTATTGATAACAACAACGTTGTACTATCTAAAGTATATGGTGAACTTCAACCAAACATCCCTGCTCCGGCTAATACGGTGTTTAATGTAGCATCCGTAACTAAAACCATAACTGCGATGGTAACGCTTCGCCTCGTTAATGCCGGCAAGTGGGATTTGGATGAACCGATATTTCATTACTGGACAGATCCTGGCGTTGCCGATGATCCACGAAGCAAAATACTCACGACCCGGCATATCCTTACACACCAAACAGGCTTTCCGAACTGGCGCTGGATGAAGCCGTCGAAGAAACTTGCTTTTGAATTTGAGCCCGGCTTAAAGTTCCAATATTCGGGCGAAGGGATGGAATATTTGCGACACGCTCTTGAAAAGAAGTTTCATCGCTCGCTGGAACAATTAGCCGATTCGCTGATCTTCCAACCGCTGCAAATGAATGATACCCATTTAATTTGGAACGATACCATGCTGGATCATTTTGCTGTTGCCCACAACGAAAAGGGTGAAGCATTACCGATCGAAAAAAACAGTGAACCCAGCGCGGCCGACCAGCTAAAAACAACGGTAACCGACTACAGCAAGTTCCTGATTTGGGTGATGAACGGCGCAGGCTTATCCCCTGCACTTTTTAATCAGCTGACCAGCCCCGCTTCCAAAATCGGCGAAAACAAGTTTATGGGCCTGGGATGGGCGGTTTACCCGGATTTAAAAGGGCAATTTGGGATGTCGCACAGCGGCATCGATCCGGGAGTAAATACTATTGTGTTTGTTTTACCCCAATCGAAGCGTGCTTTACTGATCTTTACCAATTCTGACAATGGACCTCAACTATACACCGACCTGGTAAAAGGCTTCCTGAAACAACAGGGAGACGCCATAGTTGATACTGAAATGAAACATTAAAAAAAACCTAAATTATAATATGAAAACTCTAAACAAATTAATTACCACCGTACTTTTAATAACTGCTTCCATTTTTACGGTCAATTGCGCTTCGGCACAAACATCCGGACCATTGTTTAATGAGATTGCGCAACAGGATTCGCTTCAGTTTGATGCCTTTAATTCCCGCAACCTTGACAAGCTGATGAACTATTTTGATAGTACCCTTGAACTTTACCAGGACAATACAGGTGTGCGGAATTTTGATCAAACAAAACAAGCTTTCGGCAATCTGTTTAAAATGAGTTATACTTTGAACCGGAAGTTAATTCCCGGCACTATGGAAGTATACCCCATTAAGGATTACGGTGCTATCGAGACCGGCCAGCACACTTTCTCGCATGTAGAAAATGGTCAGCTTCAATCATTCACTTATAAATTTATACAGATATGGCAAAAGAAAGATGGTGTTTGGCGGGTAACACGTGAAATTACCTATGGGCATTAAAATGCGCACTCTTTTGGCCGGAACTGTGACGTTTTGTATGGCTTAAATTTTAACGCAGAGCGCACAAAGGAGGCACAAAGAACACAGAGGAAAAATAAAAGCAATTGGTTATTAATCTTTTAGGTAATTAACAATCTCTAATAACATAAACTCCGCGCACTCCGTGTTACGGCTGTGCCCCCTGTGTTAAAAGCTCACCGGTTTACCCACACAAAGCGTCATAGAGCCGGTAATAACCTATGGATGATACACATAAGGCACCTGCTTAAAAAAACCGTTGGCAATTTGGTTATTTTGCACCGCAGTGACGTTGCCGAACGCATCGTAAGCACTATCTGCTTGCGGAAACGTAAATGTACCTGAGATAAGCTTGTGGGCAGTGTCTATAGCAGTTATCACCAGGCTGGCGCCGTCGGTGGTGCCCAGGGTGGGATTTTGTTCGGTAAGCTGGCGATGTATCGGTTCTATATAATAACCGAAACTGGCTAACTCGCCGTTTGCCGGACCGAGCGGAAAATTGTTACCGGCGGAAACGTTGTTTTGGGCGGCAATAAGTTCTATAATTTTGCCACCCATCGTTCCCCTGCAAGTAAATGTTTTACCTGTGCTAAACCCGCCATACTCCAGTGATGCCGTCACGGTTACCGCAGTCCAGGCAGTGTCGTTAATCAAGGCATACATACCCTGGTTTGGCGTGGAAGCAAGCGTGTGAGCAGCCTCCTTTTTGCAATTTTGCAACAGCGCCACAACTAATAATAAAGCCGCTATTTGTAAATTTTTAAAATTTTGTTTTATTATTTTCATGACATTGGTTTTTTCAGCATTAATTGTCCCGCAGGCGCCGCCGAATCAATCCAACCGGCAAACAGCAATTAACTCCCGCATAAAAAGCATTAATGTGTTAAAGTTTGTATCAGTTGTATTTAGGAAGCGTCATCAATAATTAAGGCAAGCCATAATAAAAAACACTTTACTGTATTCATTTATTAGGCTAACGAAAATACTTCTTTTTTTGCGGTTACGATAAAACTTAACTAATCGTTGCCTATGCAAAATAAAAGCACTGTACTTTGGTGTACAGGCAATTATCCTTTAGCCTGCGGCATTGCCACAGCCAATAAATTATTGACAACAATGGGGTACAAACCTATCGCCGCGCGAGCCGCGAGGCAACGATGCAGAATTATATGCTGGCGGTATGTAGCTGGAACCTACAGACTGGGTAAGCTTGACCAATCGGGGTTAATTAATCCTCACGATCGTAAAACTGGTCTCCATTAAAATGTCCATGCCTGTAAAATTCATCGTCTCCACCTTCATCGTGGTCCGTGGGTTCCAGTATTTTCCGTATGGCAATTTCTGTATGGCGCGATAACCGGCCTTTTTCGTACAATGGGAGCGAGTCGAGCTGCAGGGCGCTTACTGTGGGTATGTACACCAAATCGCCATGTTCAGCCGGTTCGTAGCCGCTGAAAGCCGGGTCGATCCCTGTTTTACGGTGCGCCGGCTTGGATTTTGTATACAATTCCGCCAGCCCAATTGGAATGAGTACTTTCCGGTCGTTGTCTAAACCCAGTTCGTTTTTATTGAGGTTGGCTATAATATAGCGCACTTTTGCGGATTCCGGGTCGAAAAGAAGGTCCTCCACGTCGCCGGCTTTTTTACCGCTGCGGGTCCTGATGTCCCAACCGGTGATGTCAGGTTGTCCGTTTACAATTTCGAATTCGCTCTTGCGTAGTTCTACAAGGCGCGTTGCCACTTTTTCCTGAGTTGCCATTTGTATGATTTAAGATTAACGATTAATTTACCCGGCGCGCTGCTGCCGGATATTGCATTGCTGTTTTGGCAGCACCGGTTGTTATCACATTTGCAGTGTAACCATTGTATCGATGATAGCAAAATGCCGCAATCGCTATAACAACAATGATTACTAAAATTAACCACAGCCACCGTTTGCTGCGACTTTTGCGTTTTACTTCTAAATGTGCCATGATCTGAATTGTTAACTTTAATTACCAACAAGATCGGGGACAATTAGTTTTTGTTTTTTTGAGTGATTTTCAGTAGATATTCAGGAATTACATGCCTTACAGAAAATAAAAATGTCGGCTACCGACGGCGATTTACTTGATGCTTGCTTACCTTTGCTACGATGGGAGCACGCGAAACGACCAAAGAATTTTATCAGCGTTACGGACAAGGTTACGCCGAAACCGGTCAGTTTTATGTTTCTAAAATTGAAGAGTATGACGGTAAATTATTTATTAACTTCAATCGAAGAGACTTTTATAAGATAACTCTTCTTATTGCAGGCGAGGGAACACTCACCTATCCCAACAAAGTGATCGCTATAAAGCCAAACGTAATGGTTTTTAGTAACCCAATGATCCCCTATTCCTATGAGTCGGTTTCAGGTGGCGAGAAAGGATATTTTTGCCTTTTTCCAGAGGAATTCATTAATGATCAATTAAAGATCGAGAGCCTTTCTCAGTCGCCCTTATTTAAAGTTGGCGGAAACCCTGTTCTGTTTCCGGATGAGACCTCAATGGCGATCATTCGCAATGTATTCGAACTAATGCTGGCGGAAAATGCATCTTCGTACGTCAATAAATACGATCTGTTACGCAGCTTTTTACAGATCATTATCCACGAATCCCTTAAAATTGATCCGCCGCTTAATTACGGAAAGGCCACCGCACCGGCCGAACGGCTTACCGCGCTTTTTTTAGAGTTATTAGAGCGGCAATTCCCCATCCCTTCTCCCAGTCATTCCCTTCGCTTAAAAAACGCCAAAGAGTTTGCCGACCAGTTATCGGTACATTCCAACCATCTGAACAGGGTTTTAAAACGGACCACCGGATTTACGACTTCTGAACATTTATCGCAAAGAATGATAAAAGAAGCCAAAACCTTGCTTTTGAAAAGTGACTGGGATATTGCTCAAATTGGCTATTGCCTTGGATATGATCATGCGCCAAATTTCTACAGTTTTTTTAAAAAGCAAACCGGCAGCACGGCCAGCCATTTCCGTAAGCAGGATGTCGCCAATTCATAGCTTTTGGTTTGATTTGCATAGTTTCTGAAAGATGAGACCCATTATATTTGTAGAGAAACAAAATTCGAAACGCTAAAAAATTAAACCTATGGCACAAGAAAACAACAGCACAAACGAAGTAGTCGGGTATGAGGTATTTACGTCCACACGGCCTGGTCTTAACCGGGACCCCAACACACCTTCCGGCCTGGATGACCTAAAATGGGTCCCTAATAGCGCGACGCTTATTTATGGTAAAAAAGACGCAGTGCTTGTGGATGTTTTCCTGGCCATCGAGCACATGAATACACTGGCAGATTCCATCGCCGCTACCGGCAAGGATCTTAAGTATATTTATATCACCCATCCGCATGGCGATCACTTTTACGGCCTTCAATTGTTGCTCGACCGTTTCCCCAATGCAATTGCGATAGCAACCAGGGCCGTTGCAGAACATTGCGCCGAGCAGGTGACGCCGGAGGTTATAAACGGTTTCTGGGCACCCCGGTTCCCCGGACAGATACCCGAAAAACTGGCCGTTCCGCAGGCAATGGAGGGCAATGAATTTGAGTTAGAAGGACAAAAATTGGTGGCCGTGGAAACAGGATTTTCTGATACACACGATTCAACCAGCCTTTATGTGCCTTCAATTGGGCTTATCGTCGCCGGAGATGTGGCTTACAATGGCGTTCACCTATACCTTGCAGAAACCACATCAGCAACCCGCAAAGAATGGAAAAATTCGCTTGATATGTTGATAGGACTGCATCCAAAATGGGTTGTTGCCGGGCATAAACAGCCCTCCTTTGCCGACGCCCCGGATATTTTAGCGCTAACTAAGAAATATCTCGAAGATTTTGACCGCCTTAATGCAGAAACTTCAACCAACCTCGAACTGTATAACAGGATGCTGGAACTCTACCCGGACCGCGCTAACCCAGGCTCCCTTTGGGGAGGAGCTTTAGCAGCCAAAAAGGCAACCAGTTGAAATCAGGTGCGGGTGTCTTGAAAGTTCTCGAGATACCCGCACCTGCAGGTAATAGCCCGATGTTGGGAACTGCTTACAGCGATTAATCGCCGCATAAAAGCCCTAATGCGTCAACGTTTGTATCATTTTTATGTAGGTAACGCCGTTGTAAACATAAAAGTCGCTCACATTCATTACCAGCTTATAATAACTCAGGTACGTAATTATCGCATCCACTTTATCGGTATTATTAAAATTTGGATGAACCACCAGGTGCGAATTTTGTAAGGTCCAGTTAAGGCCGTTGCTGGTTAGGCCGTTAGGGTTATTCGTGTCAATAGCGGTGCCGTTTGCATAAAATGTAACATTGTCCAGCAAAATCGTTTTTAAAAACGGGTCATTAGCAGCAAGGGTGACAGCAGTACTGTCGGCTGCTACCAATGTAGCGCCGGTGGTAAACCATTCGCCGCTTTGTACCAACATATCGGCCGGGGCAGGCTGCGCCGTTGTTCCGTTATCCATTTTTTTGGAGCAGGCGCAAGCCATTATTATGGCCACAAAAGTTAAGGCAAGCCTGGTAATAAAAAACACTTTTTCTGTATTCATTTTTTAGGCTATTGAACGTACGTTGCTTTGGTTACGTTGGCATTTGTATAATCGTTGCCTGTTTTAAATAAAAGCATGGTGCTGTGTTTATAGGTAATTATGTTTGGGAATGTCTCCCGCAATAATAGTCCCGCTGCCGGAAGCTTAAGGATGGCGGGCAAATTCCATTTGGTGGCCTACCTCAATTGGGCACAAGGTGTAAATAATAAATTATGTTTGTTAGGGGCGAGCAGTTTCTGCGATAACCATTTGAAACTTTGCCGAATTATAATCGTATAAAAGAAAAGCAAAACGGGTTCGGTGGGGAGCTTAAATTCCCATACGGACAAAGATCAAATTAGCCTTCGTTTTCTGCATTTTTCAGCCAGGGTTGTTGTTGTTCCCGGTTTAATTTTGCCGTTCAATAGCCGCTTAGTGCGTTCCTCTGCTGCATGATTAGCAGAGTTAGGGACAAGTAAGGAATTTTAGAGAGGATGATTATGAAGGGAAAAGGTGGGATTTCAGCCAGAATAAGCGCAATAACAGAGAAACTCACCGGCAGTGGCCATGAATTTTCAATGGAAGCCCGCATTTTTAATGCGACCTGCCTGGTATCGCTCATGACTACTGCTGCTAATATCCCAATGAATTACCTTGTTGGCGTTCCTTCATTGGCCTTATTAATGGCAGGGCTCTTTCTCCTGCTTTCGTTTATTTATTACTATTCCCGTTTTAAAAGAAAACTTAATATCAGTTTTTTTTTATTCTGCCTGCTAAGCGATGTGTTTTTTACCTTCAATTATTATCAAAACTCCGGTATCGACGGCCCCAGCCTGCTGATCTTCCTGTTGTCGCTGTTTCTGACCATAACCATTGCGCCCAAAATCCAGTTTGGCTTTTGGGTACCGCTAAACATCATCCTGGTAGGCGCTTTGCTTTTTTTGCAGTACAACCATCCCTGGTCAGTGCCTTATACTTATCCGGATACCGGAGACCGTTATATTGATTTTGCCTATTCTTATCTGGTTATCACCTTGTTGATCCTGGTAATAACAGTTTATATCCGTAATAGCTATAACAGGCAACGGCTTGTACTTATCGAAAAAGCCGCAGAGCTCGAAAGCACCAATGAAACCAAGAATAAGTTGTTGTCTATTGCGGCGCATGATCTGCAAGCACCCCTGGCCTCCATTCAGAACTATCTGGAGATACTGACCGAATACCAATTTTCTGCGGATGAAAAGCGGGACATGGAACAGGATTTGCTCGAACAGACAAAGAATACCGGACAAATGCTTTCCAACTTGTTATTATGGACTACGAGCCAAATGGGGGGCGTTTCGGCTAACCTGGCAGAACTGCATTTGCAAGATACTTTGGAAGCAACGATAGAGATGCAAAGCGCTATTGCCAACGAGAAAAATATTGTATTAAAGAATATGATTGATGATAATGCCTGGGTCATTGCCGATGCCAATATGCTTCAGCTGGTTGTGCGGAATCTATTGAACAACTCGATTAAATTCACAATGTCGGGAGGAGAAATTACGATCACGTCTGAACTCCGCGAAACCTGCTGGCGCATCCTGGTCGGGGATAGCGGTATAGGTATTTCTGATGAGCGCAAACCCACCATTTTCTCCGTTAAAAACCAATCGACTTACGGCACCAAAAATGAAAAAGGGACCGGACTGGGCTTGCTTTTGTGCAAAGAGTTTACCGAGTTACAAGGCGGGGAAATAGGATTTGAAAGTACACCCGGTATCGGGACCACGTTTTATGTTAGTTTGAAAGGATGCCGGTTTCAGCAAAAAGTAAAATCCGGGGACAAATCAGCGGATATCGCGGCTGATTAAAGCAGATTGAATCGTACTTTACTTTATAAATGTGATATTTTTGCTAAAAGCTTTTTAACTATTGTAACTCAAACGCAGCTTGCTATTATAAGTAAGTTAATAACCTGGAATGAGGATTGAGGTAACATAAAACTTGGATACGTATACCTTCCATATAACCCCATACGACCTGGCCTTCGTGGGAACGATATTTATCGGACTTACTTTTGTGGTGCTTTTATGGTTTACAAAAAGGATCAACCATACCGCAAACCGTTTCCTGGCGCTGGCGCTGCTCGCTATAGTACTGTGGTTGATTTGGGTATTATGCATTGACATCCGGCTGGGAGCCTATTTTCCCCGCTGGAGCTGGTTGCCGCTTCAGTTTTCGCTGGCGCTTGGTCCGCTCATCTATTTTTATGCACTAAAAGTTACCCGGCCTCTATATCAATTCCACTGGAAAGATCTGCCGCATTTCGGCCCGTTGCTGCTACAACAGGGTATTTTGATATTCGCGATTAACGAGAGCGCAAAAACGGGGGCCGCCACTTATGATACGATCGCCTTTCAGCAATGGAACCCTGTTATACAATCGCTGGCTTTAATTTCCGTCATCAGTTATTTGTATGCGTCATTTAAACTCATCGAGCGCTTTTACAAAAGCATGAAATTTAACAATGCGGGTGACAGGTACCGGTACGAACTGCGCTGGTTACATCGTTTACTGGCAGGGTTCGGCGTGTTATTGCTATTGTGGATACCCTATGCCGCCCTGGATTATTTTCATTACCACCACCAATCGGGCATGCATGCTTATTATCCTTTTTATCTGCTCCTGGCAATAATGATGATCCGGATGGCGGCCGCAGCGTTCATAAAACCTGAAAACGCGGTTGTACCTGAGACGCCAATTGTTTCAAAACTACCGCTCCCGGCAGAGTTAAAGCAAAAAAGTGTTTGGCTAAAGAAGGCAATGGAAGCCAATCTGTTTTACCAGGATGCTGAACTAAGCTTAAGCTCACTGGCCGAAAAGCTCGGCATACATCCGCATGAGTTATCCCGCATCATCAATACAGCACTGGGAAAAAACTTCAATGATTTTGTGAATGAATACCGGATCCGCGAGGTAACCCGTAAGATGCGCGACCCTGCCTATAACCGGCTAACGCTAATCGGTATTGCATTGGATGCGGGGTTCAATTCCAAATCCACCTTTAACCGCACTTTCAGGCAAATGACGGGGAGAACCCCGGCCGAATACAAAAGCGAGTTAAAAAATGAGCGCCCAACTTATCATTTGACACCTTATTTCAATCCCGCTGCAATAATTTCGTTTCGCGAAGCCACGCCAATGTGGTCTTCCGGAAAATTAAACCGCAGCTATATGTTTAAAAATTATTTAAAAATTGCATGGCGCAACCTGGTACGCCAACGGCTTTACAGCCTCATTAATATATCGGGCCTAGCAATAGGGCTGGCTGTTTGTATGACGATTATGCTTTACGTTGCACACGAGCATAGCTACGACAGCTTTCACCGAAATACCGACCGGCTGGTGAGCATCCGTACCGAACAAATGCACGACGGGCATACCATAATAGGCCAAAGGGTGAGTTTTGCTACCGGACAAATGCTTAAACAAAGCATGCCGGCGGTTGAGGCCTACACCAATTTTTTTGAATATTTTCCTTTTTTACCCGTTGTGGTAAACCGGCCCTCAAGCCCCACAAGCAAATTCAGCGAAGGCAACCTGCTGTTTGCCGATCCTGGCTTTTTTAACTTTTTTTCGTTTAAACTAATTAGCGGCAATCCTGCTAATGTGCTTACCAGGCCCTATTCGGTCGTTATTTCGCGCGATATGGCTCAAAAATATTTCGGCGACGAAAACCCCGTCGGCAAAACACTCACCATAAAAACCGAAAACACTAATACCTACCAGGTTACCGGCGTTGCCGAAAACAGCCCGTCTAATTCCTCTATTAATTTTGATTTTGTTGCCTCCGTAAATACCTTGCGCAACTATAAAGGGATGTTCCCTTACCTTGGCGATCAGCAAATTGGTCCGGGTTTTTTCAATACCTACCTGTTGCTAAAACATCCCGGAGATACTGCCCGGATTGCGCAAACGCTGAACCGAATGACGAAAAAAGGCCCCTTCGGTAAGCTAACATTTTCCCTGCCCTTATTTACCGACTACCATTTAAAGGACAATGCGGGCAACGTCTCGAGCACCAAATATCTCACCATATTTCCGCTGGTTGCCCTATTGATACTGCTGCTGGCGCTGGTTAATTACATGAGCTTATCTACCGCCCGCTCAACCTTGCGGGCTAAAGAGGTTGCTGTGCGCAAAATATCGGGCGCCAGCCGTAAATCCCTTGCTATGCAGTTTTATGTAGAGTCGGCGGTTTATGCATCGCTTTCGTTTGCTTTGGGTTACCTGCTTTGCTGTGCATTTAAACCCTTGTTTTTAAATGCACTCCAGCTTACTATCGACAATTCTTTCCTTTTTAGTCCAACGGTGCTGTTATTATCGGGCGCATTGTTTATTATCACCGTTTTAGTGGCCGGCAGTTATCCATCGTTGGTTTTGTCGGCCTTTAAGCCTGCGGTTACCATGAAGGGAAAGATGAGCAAACAAACCGGCGGCGTTGCGGTAAGAAAGGTGTTCACCATTTTTCAGTTTGCTATAGCTACCGCACTCATCATTTGCGGCATAGTTATCGACAGGCAGCTATATTTTTTCAGGCACACCGATACCGGCATGAACCGCGAAAATGTGGTGATGGTGCCCATACCGGGTTATTTCACCAATAAATACCAGCCGTTTGAAAGCGATGTGAAAGCATTGGCCGGTGTGGCAGCACTGGGCACATCCAACTACAGCCTATTTACCATGTATGATAACTACAATATACAGGGCAAAACCCCCGACGATTTGACCGATTTATTGGCCGAAACGGTTGATAAAAACTTCATATCGACGTTAAATATGCAATGGAAAATAGCCCCCGCCAAAGGGGCCGATCTTTCGAGCACGCATCTCAGTAAGGTAATTATCAATGAGGAAGCTATCAGCCAGTTGCACCTGGCGCCAAACCCCGTAGGCAGCAACCTTGAATCGGCACGACCAAAAACCAAACTGCAAATTGTGGGTGTGCTAAAAAATTTCAATTTCCGGTCGATGGAGGTTGCCGTTAAGCCCTTTGGCTTGCTGGTGGCCCCCGATAATTTTATTTGGCACGAACCCGGCTGCGCCATGTATCTAAAGGTAAAACCGCATACCAACCTGCCATCGCTCATTGATAAAATGAAGCATATCTACCAAAAATACGATGCGGAAACCCCCTTCAGTTATTCTTTTGTGGACGATGCCTTTAACGAACAATATATGGCCGAAGACAGGCTTGCGTCTATATTCAGCATTTTTACCATCGTCACCATTGTATTGGCAACCATGGGACTGTTTGGGTTGGCCGCGTTCACCATTGAGCAGCGCACCAAAGAAATTTGTATCCGCAAGGTTTTGGGTGCCAGCATTGCCTCCATCAATAGTTTATTGTCAAAAGATTTCCTGAAATTGGTATTGCTTTCCATCATTGTGGCTTCGCCGGTTGCCTGGTGGTTTATGCACAACTGGCTGCAGGGCTTTACCTATCGAATAAGTATACAATGGTGGATGTTTGCAGGAGCAGGCTTGCTTGCCGTTATTGTAGCGGCTGTTACCGTAAGTTATCATGCTGTGCGGAC
>JABDBM010000016.1 GCA_013288685.1 Bacteroidota bacterium
TGGTTACGAATAAATGTTTAAACAACTGGCGCGACGGATCAAGTATATAAACGCCCTTTACAGTTGATATCCACAATAAATTATCACGCGAAATATATAGGCAACGGGGATCGAGCGAGGCGGCCTCGGCAATTGGTTTAAGGTCATGACGTTCGGTGTTTAGCGCCTCCGGGTTAAATTTGGTGAGGTAGCCGGTTAACCACAAAACATATTCATTTTTGGCATTCTTTTGCTCGGCTATGTTCATGATATGGCTGGGCAGCCCGGCTACGTTATTAAAGTTTTTTACTGAACGGTTTTCGGGGATAATTTGCTTTAGTCCGCCGTTCCAGCAAGCAACCCATATTTTGCCCGCATGGTCCTCAAAAACCGAGTTAACCATCGCGTCAAAGTAAGGATCGTTATCGCGCCCATCGTATTGTACAAACGTGTGCTTTAGCCGGTCAAATTGCCAAACGCCGTTAACTGTGGCCAACCAGATACGCTTTTTGCTGTCAACCAGCATGCCATTGCAATCGTTATTAAAATGAGCAAGCGTTGGTTGTTTACTGGTTTCATTTAAAAAATGAGTAAAAGCTTGTTGCCGCGTATTAAATAAAAGCAGCCCATTGCTGGTAGCAATCCAAATACTATCGCCATCGCAAGCCAGGGCCCGCATATAATCGCTACCATCGCAGTGCCACGAACTTATTTTTTTTGCAGCCAGGTTTAAAGTCGATAAACCGTTGTAGGTTGCCAGCCACAAATTATGTCGTTTATCTTCGGCAATGCCGTTTACCTGGTTATTGAGGTGATTATTGGGAAATTGATCGCCAATGCGCCATGTATTGATGGCCGAACCATCAAAACTGTTTAAGCCATACTGTGTACCCATCCACATTACGCCGCGGCTATCCTGAAAAAAACAATTTACCGCATTATCAGCCAAACCATCCTTTTCGCTAATATGGTAAAACAATAATTTTTGGTTACCTGTTTGAGCAACTACCCTGCTGTTAAAAAGTAAAACAGCTAATAATAATAAGGAGTAACATTTTATCAAGCAGTCTGCCGGTTATTTAATTGAAAATGAGTTTTGTAAATTTCATTTAAATGTAACAGAATGTTTTTGTTAGCGATGAAAAAAATGAAATTTTTCCGCTTTATGTTGGAGGAATTAACCACAGAGATCACGGAGAAGGCACAAAGCACACAGAGAATAGAAAAATGAGTATTAATATTTAACAAGTCAGCGTCTTACGAGCAAAAACTCCGCGTACTCCGTGCTTTCTCTGTTTCTCTGCGGTAAAACTAAGCATGTCATGTATAAATTGCCCTGTTAATTTCCCCCATACAATCCGTCACAGAACCAATTTTCGTCAGTGCCCGCCTAAAAGCTGGTAAAGTTGTGCCCCGGCCAACAGAAAAGCACCGGTACCATAAACCTCGTTACTTTGCTCCGTAACCTTATCCGGACTGGCGCCTATTGGCTGTACAAAGCCCAACATACCATCCGCGTGAACCGATTCAACTAATGCCACCCAAGCCTTTTTGGCCACCGGCAGGTATTCTTTTTTACTTAAAATACCATGATTTATGCCCCATAACAGCGCATAACAATAAAAGCCTGTGCCGCTGGTTTCCTTTACGGGATAGCTCTGCGGATCGAGCAGGGAGGCATGCCAGCTGCCATCAGGTTGTTGTAACGAGGCAATTTTGGCCGCCATATCTTTAAACTCATTTACAAATTTTGCCCTATCAGGATAATCAGCCGGCATGTTTTCAATTACCCGGGCCAAACCGGCCAGCACCCATCCGTTGCCTCTCGACCAAAATACTTTAGCGCCGTTTTTCTCTGTTTTATTTAGAAAGCTGCCGTCGCGCGAGTACAGGTGTTGCTGTGTGTCGTACAGGTAGTCTGTAGTTTTCCACCACAGTTTGGTCGCTTTGTCTAAATATTTTAAATCGCCGGTGGCGGTGGATAAATAGGCAAGTGCCGTAGGCCCCATAAACAAGGCATCGCACCATGCCCATTCGCGATTTTGGATCTGGTTTTTCCAATCCAGCGGTTCGTTAAATGGCAGGGTGACTATGCTATCGGCCAGGTGTTTAAATGGCGCTATCATTTTAGCGTCGTTGTACTTTTTGTATAGTAGGGAATATGTTTGCCCCACACAATAATCGTCGGCCATCAAGCGGTTAGGACCGGTATTCCAGTTCACATCGTTGCCAATGGCTATAAGTGCGTCGTCATACTTTTGGTCTTTGCTTGTTTCAGCCAAATCGAAAATACCTGTATAGAGGGCGGCGTTTGTCCAGTCGGTTTTGTTGTGCTTAAATCCATCCGATTTCCATGATTGCAACTGCCAGTCGCCAACGCGTTTCATTATTTTTAATACGGCGGCAGAGTTAAAAATAGTGTCTTTTGGTGCGGCTGATGCTACATTAGCGGCCAGCAGCATTAACATTAAGGCTGCAATTTTGTGGGATAGGAAGTGTTTCATTTCAGAAGGTTATAAGGCGCAATTTACATTCTATAAATTTAAAACCAACCCATCTTTCCCCGGATAAATTTTAAAAACGTCATCACCAGCCGGTCCTGCAAAATAGCCTTTCGTTGCTTTTAAAAAATAATTCATACCCTCAAAATTGCAATCAATTTGGTTCATTCCAACCTTTGTGAATGGTAGCTTCGATTTATCAGCCACGGTTAAATCCCAAAACCAATCAACCGGTTTCCCATGTTGCAGCTTCATTTTAATTTGCCGTTCATCCAAATCGATAACCAGTGTTCCGTTATCGGCATTTAATGGCCATACTATATGCAACTTACCGGGAGCCGTACTGGTTACTACCGGATTTCCACCTTCTAACAAGGTCTCTTTGCCATCAATAAACGCCTTCAGTTTAAGCCCGGCCAGTTGTTGGGCTTTGCTCCATATATAACCATCCACCACGGGCAAAGTAAAAAATGAGCATTCGTTTGATGCAGCTACCTGCTTTTCGTAAACCGAGGGCAGTTTTTCGTTAAACAAATGGATATCCCTTATTCTGAGCGTTCCATTTTCCCACAAAAAATTTATACGGTAAAAGCGGCTGTTAAACCATACGGTTTTGCGGTCGCTGCCGGCAATGTCATTATTTACGGTAACCGATGTTGCCGGTGTTAGTTTAAAATGAGCCTTAAACCATTTGCCCGACGCTGCAAGGGTTTCTACTTTAACCTTATGTGCATCACGCAATTGCGCTATTAGCGGCATTTGAATTTCAAACCCTTTGGCCATTGCATCCCAGGTAAAAGAATTTTCCTGCCCGGCCTGGGTGTAGGCAAATGCTATTGGCTCGCCGTCTGTAAATTGTTTAAAGTACCAACTTACCCAGGTAGAATCGCCGCCGCCAAATTTGTAAACCGGCTCCAGCGTTACTACACCCTGCCGGGTTGTGCCAAGGCCATTATCATACTGCCTAACCGGGTCGCTCCCCAGCATCCTGAATATGGGAACCGGGATTTGGTTTTCGGCATGTTGCGCCGGCATATACGAATTTATTTTGCTGGGATAATAAGCCTGGTTCCAATAGCCGCCCCAAAGGGTGTAGCCGTCAGTGCCGTACTGATCCTTACAATTAGCCGAGGCAACAATGTGGTACTTTTGATACATGTAATTCAGCGTATGCGCATCAATAAACCACGATGCCACCGATTTTGGATAATACCCGAATATCCGTTTAAAATCCTTCATATAAACATCGGTCAGCTTCTCGCGCTCTTTTGGCGTATAACCGGTAGAAAAACCGATATTGGCCCGCCAGTCCCAGGGGTAGCGGCCACGCCATTTTAGCCCAGCATTTTCAACCAGCGGCTGCGGTATTTCCCACCAGGCGCCTATCTCGAACGAATTGCGGGGCAGCGTTTTTAATAGTTTTTGATAACGCGGATCGAGCAAGGCATCGTACTGTAATAAAAAAGTACCTCCAAGTTTATACTTTTTCATGATCTCCACTTGTTTTACAACTGTTTGGTAAAGTACATCTTCGGTAATGGCCGAATCGCGCGGCTCCAGCAGGCGGATAAAGTTTACAATGTTTACGATGCGGGGGTGATCCGTATTTTTTATTGCAGGTTTTACGCCTTGTGAAAATGAGCAAAGCACAGCTACGCCGGTTATGCAAAAAGCGAGGAATATGGATAGTTTTAAAGGATTTTTTATTTTCATTCTGTAGGATGCAATTACGACGCTATTTATTATTTAATTTTCAATTATAAAAATGCTTTGGCAGTTAAAACATGCACTGTTTTTCTTTAGTTTGGTGGCTTGTGTAAAAGTAGATAATCACAATAAAAAACACTTAAATATAACTTTGCGGGTGTAAACCATGTTTTTTTGCTAATCAGTTGATTATCAGTAAATAATATTAAAAAACTTGAAAATTGTGTTAACCTTTGTAAACCATGATACTTACATTTTTTAAAAGAATAACGGCCGTAATAATTTACTGTTTGGCGATGTTGCCTCTGGCATCTATGGCCAAAGATATCAATATCAGTAATGGTAAAATAGTAATGTCGCTTAATTATGGCGTCAAAGCCAGTATCACTTCGCTTACGGTTAACGGCCAAAAAGTGATCAGCAGCTCCGATGGAATTTTCACGTCGGTTAGCATAGGTGGAAAAACTTATTCTTCGCTTAATTTAAAATCTCCCGCTTCGTTTTCAAGAACCGGGAATATCATAAAAATAGCCAATATCCGGTATGGCGATAAAAGCATAACAATCAACGAAAACTGGATTTTTACCATCACCAATGAAAACATAAAATGGGCCATTGAAAGAAGCACCAGTAAGCCGCTGACCGTAGATGAATCGGCTGCGCCGGTATTTAATTTCGATAGCTTTAACACCTGGGAGGGCGCTTACCAGGGCTATGGCGGCCTGGCCTGGTTTTATTTGTTTAACGAAAAATTGTGTACTTACGGCGTACACACCCGTAGCTCCGACTTTTGGAATAGCAAAACCAACAATGGATTAAACATTACCGTAAATGCCCCCGGTAAAAATGTAGCCATGAAATATACCCGTACTGGCGATGACAGGTTGGCGTATACTATCAGCGTGTCGAACAAGGAAATGGTGCCTAAAATGGATACCGGCACCAACCGGAGGCGGTTTATACGCGGCCGCACCGATGTGTGGGCGCCATTCAACCTGCCCGCCGGTACCACCACGCAAAACATCACTTTTAGTTATTTTAATTTTAAGGATAAATATGGCCGCGGCGATTTTAAGGGCATTGATGGCGATAAGGTAAGCGGTGTATTGAATACCATAGCCCGGATTGGGGTAATTGATTCCCTGCATTTTGGCGGCAACAGCTGGCACACGCCCTATGGTCCTATTTGCCTGCACGAACAATATATTGCCCAAATGGGCCTTGGTATAAATGACCCTAAATATTTAATGGGCGACAAAAGCTGTCTCGATTTTTATCGCGACCACGCCATAAAACCGGACGGACGTGTATACCCGCGCTGGGCCTATACCAACGAAGATGCCATGCCCGGTAAATTTAACGGTGATGGTTTTTACGAAGCACAATGGGGCATACTGATGGATTCGAACCCCGACCTGGTGACCAATATTGCCGAACTGTATGATATGAACGGCGACACTCGTTGGGTTAAAACCCATCAGCTATCGTGCGAAAAAGCTTTGGACTGGATACTTGCCCGCGACAGTAATGGGAACGGACTTGTTGAAATGATGAGTGACAATACTGCAGAAAAAAGAAGCAGCGATTGGATTGATATTATTTGGGCGTCGTACGAAAACGCATTTGTAAATGCGAAACTGTACCACGCGTTGGTAAAGTGGTCGGACATTGAGCGGCAGTTAGGAAACACTACCAAGGCAAATTATTATGCCGGGTTTGCTGCCAAACTAAAAACCAGCTTTAATAAATCAACCAAAGACGGTGGTTTTTGGGATGCCGAAAAAGGGTGTTATGTGTATTGGATTGATAAGGATAAAACCATCCATGGCCGCAATTTGGTTACTCCGGTTAATTTTATGGCCATTGCCTACGGCATTTGCGATGACGATGCGCGAAAGAAAATCATCCTCGACAATATTGAAACGCAAATGCAAAAAGAAAACCTGTTTTTCTGGCCTTTAGCCATGTCGACGTATGCGAAAGAGGAAGGTAAAGAATACCAGTTTCCATTTCCCTATTATGAAAATGGCGACTTGTTTTTATCCTGGGGTTCGGTGGCCGTAAAAGCTTACGCGGAATATAATCCGGCAATAGCCGTTAAATATGTGAAGAATGTGCTGGCGCAATACGGTAAAGACGGACTGGCATTTCAGCGCTATAGCCGCCTTAAACAGGACGGACAGGGCGATGATATATTATCGGGGAATAGTTTGGCTATAGTTGGCTTATACCAGGCCATTTATGGTATAAACCCTTCATACAACCGCTTTTATCTCGATCCGCATATTACGCCCGAACTGGCTGGCACAACGCTAAACTATAACTATCGTAATAAAAAGCTAAGTATAGGTTTGGATAACAACAGTTATTCTGTAGCCGATAAAATGTTTAAGGTGGTTGCAGGTAAAAGCTTCGGGTTTAATACTACCAGCAACCAGCTATCCTATTTTAATGGAAACAGCGCCGCTGTTGCTATGCAAGCGAGCACCACACAGCATTTAACGATCACCATCAGGAACTGGGACGCCGGTAAAATGGAGTGGCAGCAAAGTGCAGCAGGTCCGGTTAGCTACGTTTTACACCAGCTAAAAGCTAATGCAGTTTATTTGCTGGCACTTGATGGACAGCCTCTTAAAAAAGTTAAAAGCGATTTAAGGGGTGAGTTGATAGTGGATTGTGGCAAGGCTGTTGGAAAGGTGACGGTTGAGCGATAACGTATGAATTAACGCTTTTTTGTTTTGGCAGAATTATGGATTTCTAAGTATTTTATCTTCGGGTTAATGTTTCATTTATTATTTCCTCCAGAACTTTTATATCTATATCCGCCAGCTTATTTATGTACAGGCAACCGGCGCCGGTTTTATGCTTGCCAAGCTTTGTTAGCCCCGTTGCGTGCAGGTTAATATCCATGAGGTAAACCGATAGGTTGCTTTTGCGGGGAGAGAAGCCTATGCGGAGCCAATCTCCTTCCCTGCCGGTGGCAGCGCTTTTATATCTCACTTTGCCAAAACCAATGAGGGAACTACCCCACATTTTTGGATCTTCACCGCTTGCTTTTTTCATCATTTCCAAAAGCACAAAACTGTCTTTGCGCTTTTGTTCGTCATCAATGCTGTTGATAAAATCCTGCACGCTTGCAGCGTTTAGTTTTGTTTTTACTTCGGCCATCATTGTTATGCTTTATGATGTTTAAAAATAATTAATAATACGGCAATCGAATAATAATATGCTACAACTTTGTATATTTATAACGCTGAACCTTTATAATTCAGCAAATAACCATATGAACCTCACAGCGCTTTTCTCAGATTGGATAACGAAGGTCGAGAAAGAAAACCCTCCCGGCGAGGATATAATCGCCATTAATTTCGGCATGTTACAGTCCGACAAAGGGTTTATGACTTACATAACCGGGGCCGAAATTTATGACGCGGATGATGATGACTGGGCCGGCGAGATTGATTACCAGCCCAGCCGGGCAAATAAGTATTTTTTACTGTCGCGCGAAATCACCGCCGGATTAAAATGGCCCAAGGTGCTGGAAATTGTTATTGCCACACTTGGTCAATTGGTTGAAGACGAGCCGGGACGTTTGCTTTTTGCCGGACGAGTGGTAACGGCTGGGTTTGATGATGGAAAATTGACGGTGATAAAGGGTGAGTAGGATGGGTGAATTTGGGATCAGCTTCAGTCTTGATCAATTGCTGTTATCAATTCATTTTCGTCTGCTTCAATTTCATTCAATACTTCTAAAACATATTCAAGTCCTGAACTCTTGGGGTTATGTCCGGTCAATGAATAGCCACCATTTTTTGAATTTGCAATGGCTATTTGTTCAGCTAATCTTTCGTCGTATGTCCAATATTTCTGCTTCATTTGCTCAATGTTGCCAAAGTGGGTTTCAATTTTAGCTTTTAGAACTCGATGTTCAGCAAAGGTTAAAAAACCAATTTTATGATGGTTGGTAAAACTGTTAAAATCTCCGTTATCGCTTAGAGAGCGGCCAATGATAATAAAATTCCAAAGCCTGATAAAATCTTCGTCATTTGTTTTTAATACCATCTCACTGCTTCGGTTATATCGCCACTTGTTCATTGTTGATCCGAAAAATTCAAATATTTCTTTTCCATCGTCGGCCGAGTCGCAATAATCTCCAATAAAATCAGAGATTAATTCATCAATTAACTTTTTGTCAAGCTTATGAAAATCACTTTTAAAGTCAGTATTTTGATTTAAATAGGTTTTTAATATTTCGTTGCCAAATGGTTCATCAAACTCTTCCATTGAAGATTTGTCTGTATTTAAGTACCACTGCCTAAACGCAGAAAAATTTTCAAAGATGATGTCTTTAAGTCCTTTTTTGAAATTGTTTTTATAATAACTAATTCGTGCTCCCATTGTGATTGTCTCCGATGACCGGTTTTCGTATTTGCTTTATTAAATATGTGTGCGAAATGCATGTTGTGAATATATGTCACCGGGCGAATGCTATTCGCCTCTACGGTTCAATATTCGGCTTGTAATGCATCAATCCTCCAACCCCTTCCCATCCAATATTTGCGGTATATATTTTTCAACCCTGGCCTCGCGGGTTTTGGCTTGTTTGGCTGCTGCAAAATAAAGCAGGTAGCCTTTTTGCCGTCCGGGCGTTAAAGCTTCAAACGCAGTTTTCAGGGCAGGGATATGATCTAATTTATATTGAAATTCTTCAGGCATTTTGAACTCAGCAGTTGTTTTCATTTCCACCTTTAAACCGGCTTTTTCAACCTCAATGGCTTCGTGGATATAGTTCTTCAGAACGGATTCAAGGTCAACTATTTCCCGAAGATTAGTGAACCGTATCTGCCGCGCTACCTGTACATTTTCGGTTTGCTGTATCAGTATGCCGTGGGTATCGCTCAACAATACGCCTTTCATAAATAAAAGCGCGCAATATTCTTTAAAGCCGTGTATTAAAACAATGTTACTATCCTTAAAAGTGTAGCATGGGCAGCCCCACTTCAGCTCTTCGGTAAGCCCGCAATCAAGCACGATCAATCTCAACTTCTCATACTCTTCCTGCCATTGTTTGGCTTTATTAAAAAAGAAATCAACTTTAGGATTCATTCCGCTCATTGCATCAATTGGTTATTTTGTATAATAAATTGCATGAAAACATTAAAAATAATTCGTGAATTGAAAAAGAACACGAATTCTCACTAATTGGACGAATTTCACGAATTAAATAGACGGTTTTCAAAATTCGTGAAATTCGATTTATTCGTAATAATTAGTGTTTATTCAATTAATAAAAGATTTTACCGGCTCTAAATTTATACCCTTAGCGATCCACGAAAACCCCTGGCCGCATAATACGAATCGGCGCCGTTGTGGTAAATGAAGACAGCGCCATAGCGGAAATCACCAAAAATAGCACCCCCAAGTTTCCGTATGCTGGCTGGCGTTTTCAGCCAGCTCGATGTTTTCGCATCAAAGTTTCCCAGTTGCTGCAATTGCCGGTATTGTTCTTCTGTTAATACTTCAATGCCCATTTCTGCTGCCATATCCATAATGCTATTTGCCGGTTTAAACTCTTTGCGTTTGTCCAGCGCTTCCCGGTCATAACAAAGGCTTCGGCGACCCTTAGGGCTTTCCGCCGAGCAATCGTAAAAAATATATTCGCCGGTCGTTTCGTCGTAGGCAACTACATCCGGCTCACCGCCGGTTTGTTCCATATCATCCAGTGACCGAAGTTTTTCAGGGTTAGCTTCCAGCTTCGCTCGTACTTTAGTCCACTCAATACCCTTATGGCGGTGCGTATTTTTCGCAAAACGGGCTTTTAATGTGCTGAGCAGTTCCTCACTTTGTTGGGGCGACAACTCTTTTTTACGGCCTTTCATAATTTGCGTACCTTTATTCCAAACTTAATAACAATGCTACCAAAGTTTAAATGGTTAATTTTTATATTCGTCATCCATTCTTCATCGGCTATTTGCCAGCAACCTCAAAATGATAGCTTCGCCATCATAAAGCAAGCAAAACACGACTCAAAAACCTTCAAACTGGAAAAATCTGTTTGGAAGAAATATAAACATTCACTCCCTTTAACATCTGATTATTTTAAACCCAACGCCCTGTCTGTTAATAATCCGGCTTTGTTAAATGACTCGGTTTATGTGGCGGCCTATCGAATAGAAGCGCATAAAAAAAATAATAAACGGCACACTGTAGCGCATTATTTTTTACTTGGAGGCGAAATTGCAGCTTCTGTTTATGCAGCATTAATAATTGCAATACTCATATTTATTGCTCCCGATATGGGATAAAAATAAGTGTATTAACAGGCGCAGTTACCCCATCATTGCAAGTAAAAAGCAAAGCTCAACTTGCCTTTGCATTATGTATAATCACTATGCAAAGTTGAGCCCCCACAACCGTGGGGATCGTTGTTCCTCCTTGCAATGACGGGTAGTTTACTATCTTATTTCATGATATTAAACATCCAGCGAATGCCAAAACGATCTTTACAAGTCCCCCAATACCCCCAAAATTCATCGTGCGGGGCTACAGCGTCTGCTCCGCCATCCGAAAGTTCGGCGAATAACCTGTCGGCTTCTTCTTTGGTGTCGGGGTTTAGGCTGATGGTAAAATTGTTGCCTTCTACCAGTTTTTGGCCCATGCTTTCCAGCATATCGGTTGCCATTATTTGTATGCCGCCAAGTATGGGCAGGGCTACGTGCATGAGTTTGTTTTGGTCGCCTTCGGGCAGGGGAGGCGCGCCCGGATGCGGCGGCGCATCTTTAAACCGCATTGGCGGATTTGAAAATTCTGTTCCGAAAACTTTTGCGTAGTGATTAAATGCTTCTTCGGCATTGCCGGCGAAGTTTAAATAGATGGATACACTTGCCATAATTTTATATGTTTATTAATTGGTTGCAATAATTTTTCGATCCGCCGGCCGTAAATACCATGATAAAACAGTAAAAATGGCAAATACAAACGGGGCAATTATTTGAACTTTAACATCACCGGCCGCAATATGCGAAATTACCGCTCCGGTCATCGCAAAAAATATACCCGCGTAGGCCCATTCCTTTAGCAATTTAAATTTCGGGATCAATATCGCAATTATACCCAATACCTTCCAAACACCAATAATCGAAATAAAGTAGGTAGGATAACCCAGCGGTTTAAATCCTTCCACAACCCCTTTTACCTGCAGCGCCTGCATTAAGCCGCCCGAAAAAATACAAAAAGATAATATTACCGTAATTATCCAATACCAAATGAGTTTTTGCTTTTCCATTTTATAATTATTTAAGTTTACTTACAATGTCCTGTAACCTGTTATGTGCCCAATTGATGCCCTGGGCAAAGGGTAATTTTAATACCTCGTCGCGTTGCTTAACCGATTCGTAGATGGTATGCATGTTGATTCTGCTGGTGTTGTCGGTGAGCTTTTCAAATTCCGTTATCTCCAGTTGAACGCCATAAGGTGTATTTTCCATCTCGAATGTCCGGATGATCTTTTGGTTTGCGATAACATCATGTATTGCGCCGCCCATTTTAACAACCATGTTTCCGTTGGGGCTGGTACTTTCAAATTGCCAGCTGCCGTGCTTTTTAAATTCCAGTTTCAGCACTTTGGTTCCCATCCATTGCTCAATAAGTTCGGCTTCCGAAAACGCTTTAAAAAGCAGCTCCAGCGGCAAATCAAATTCCCGGGTTATCAGCAGATCCTGTTTACCTTCTTCGGCATTAATTTTTGTTTTTAGTTCCATGTTATTAGGATTTTTTTGCCTGGTATTGTTTCATAACGGATTCCAGTTTGTTAAACCGGTCATCCCACATCTGGCGGAAGGGTTCGATAAAGTCGGCTATTGCTTTCATTTTTTTTGCGTTAGTGGTATAGTAAATTTCCCTGCCGTTTTGCTTTTGTTCCAGCAATTCGCACTCGGTGAGAATTTGCAGATGTTTGGACACCGTGGGCCTGGCTGTGTCGAAATTGGAAGCTATTGCACCAGCAGTAAGGGCCTGTGAAGCAACCAGTAGCAGGATTGCCCTTCGGGTTGGGTCGGCTATGGCTTGAAATACGTCTCGTCTTAAATTCATTGCGTAGCTATTTGACTACAAATATATATGTAGTTATTTGACTACGCAAATTTTTTTTGAATTTTTTACCTATCCGTGTTGCGATGTGCCTTCCTGTCGATTTATTGTTATCTTAGTTTATTAAACGTTTATGATAATGAAACGCATCGCCTTGCTCTTGTTAACTTTTCTCGTTCTTAACCAGTGCCTGGCTCAAGCTTTCAAGGATAGCACAATAATTCTAAAGACATTTAAGGACTCGGCTACAATAGTTTTTGACCGCGATTCAGTCAAGTTTTATATAAAATCGGCAACCGCTATTAAGTATTTAACAAAATACCGGGAAAAAACCAGTTATTTTGGGCAGGGAACAAACGTATTGATTAATGCGCTGAAGTTCTCGCCCAACAAAACGTTTTATATCGGCGATAGATTAGTATATCTTCAAAATGACATGCCCGATACATTAGCGCAGCAAACCAGGTACGCGGGTCCGATCGAGCAAATTTTGCCCGACTTACTGGATGCCGGGGAAGTAATGTTATATGATGTAAAACAGCATGTCTTTGTTTCTCTTATCCGAATAACGAAGCTGGCAGACGGGGATTTTGCTGGTGCATTTACAGAATTCAAAGCGTATTTTCCGAATGGAAGGCTGTTTTATTATACCAGAATTCGTTAAAATAGATCAAACCATGAAAAAAATAATCATCCTTTGTTTAACAATAGCTATACCCTTCGCCACTTTTGCACAGGCCCCCATCCACTGTCTTATTAAAACCGAATTGGGCGACATCGCTATTGAACTTTATCCTGCCAAGGCACCGGTTACAGTAGCCAACTTTATGCGATACGTTGATAAAAACTCATACAATGGCAGTAGCTTTTTCCGCGTGTGTACCCCCGCAAATGAAGCCACACGAAAAGTAAAGATACAGGTGATACAGGGTGGCAATGTGCCTGCTAACCAGAGTTTGGACAGTATCAAAATGGAAACCACTCAATACACCGGCCTGCTGCACAAAAACGGCACCCTCTCGATGGCGCGGGGCGGCCCAAACTCGGCCACAAGTGAGTTTTTTATTTGCATTGGTAACCAGCCGGCTTTAGACTATGGCGGCGCCCGCAACCCCGATGGGCAGGGCTTCGCGGCCTTTGGCAAGGTAACCGCCGGTATGGATGTCGTTAAAAAAATTCAGGCACAAAAAGATACGGCGCAATATTTAATTAAGCCGGTGAAGATTTATGGGATAAGCAGAACAGAGTGATAAAATACTTGCGGCAAAAATAAATATTGTTACATTTGCACCCCGCAACCGCAAAAAGCGGACAGCACCAATGCGAAAGTAGCTCAGTTGGTAGAGCACGACCTTGCCAAGGTCGGGGTCGCGAGTTCGAATCTCGTCTTTCGCTCCAAATCCTTTCCCGCCGGAAAGGATTTTTTATTTGGGGGCCGTTGCGCGGCATCATTGTGACTTAAATCGGGCTCAATACTATTAATTATTCCAGCTCTTCATCTATCTGCTTAATAATTTCATTTATCTTATCAATCCCTTGCCCATAGGCCTTAATATTATCAGTAATCTCGCCCTCCTGGAATAGCAGCAACCGCATTTTCGGCATCCGTAAAATTTCCTGCCAATTGGTGCCTTCGCCTTTTACATTCATTTGCAAATGATCTTCAACAAAAGGGGTTACATAGTTTTCTCTTAATGCGTTAAATCGTTGATTTTTCAGAGCGATAAGCGGGAAATTCTTTTGATATAAATCAGTAATGTTCTTCAGCAGTTCGGTATTTTCAACAATATCAAGCCGGCCGCTCCCCTTTAACGCTTCATACCTGCTTACCCGCGGGTTAATTTGCGCGCTACCAAAAAAGCACCATTGATAGTGATTTAAGCTATCGTTATTTAAAGCCTGCCCACTGCCAATTTTTTGAAAGTAATAAATGCCGTGCAGTACCTGGGTAAAAGCCAGCTTGTCGGCGGTCATTTCTTTTTTGTCGTCGAGCAGGTCTTTTTTTAAGGAAGTAAAAAACTCTTTTTCTTCTTTCCGGTCTTTTAGGCGCTCACTCCAGTTATGAAACCAAATGGAGACAGTTACCGCAAAAACAATAATGGCTATCTCAAGCAATATTTCTTTCAGCTTGTGTTTCCAATTAGTTTCCGGGTTTTTTAAAGCTTTATATGCAGCCTTGGTGTGCTTTTTTATCAGTTCATCTTCTGCCATATAAATTAAAGTTATGAGTAAATAACAAAAGCGGTGGATTGGCGAAGCTAATTTAACTATTAATTTTCATTTACTGCTGGTGCGATTTGAACCGGGAGACACATGCTTTTCGCTGACAGCTTAATTAGAAATATACAATAATTGCTGGTGACGATGGGCAAAAGTAAAGGTTCATTTATTTCTTAACTACCTTACGCTTTCCTTATAATCAAATCCTTGCAAATAGGAAATTTTCCATTTGTCGTTGACTTTTATTACCCTAAAAGTATATGAAAAATCTCTCCAACTCTGATCAATGTTCGAATCAAGTTTTCCCCAGGTCCATTTCAATTCTCCTCTATCATTGTTAAGGTTAACAACTTTAATTGCTACATTATCCCAGGAGAGATTATCCTGGCATAAACACCAGGGGTTTACGTCATTGGCAAAATTGAATGTTGGAAGTTCATAAACGTTCCACTTTTCGAATTGGTTGTTTTTTATTTTCTTATCAAGCGTCTGAATAATTTGATTATAATTATCGATGAACTCATCAGCAAAAAATCCGGTCTTTCTTAATTTTTCAAGATTCTGATTTTGCTTGTCAAGATCAAACCCGATACAAATGCTGTCTTTACTCAAGGCAGGGAGCAAATCAATTGAGTTTTTAGAGTCACCCCATTTAAGGACCTGTCTAATCAACGACTGAATCTCATCTTTGTCCTCATTATCATCCGATTTTATTGGTTCAGTATTGGCTTTCGCCGAAGGGCTATATTTGCTGCCAGAATCAGTTTTAGTGGAAGAAGTAGATTTAATATCAGCATTACAGCCAAAAAGAATGAGTCCAAAAGTTAAGCATAACAGGCCCGGGTATTTCATAGTATATTTCAGTTGATTGTTGTGCGTTTACAATAGTTTAAAAAAGTACATTCCGGAAAAGACAATTAGCGCTATCAGCACGATAATCCTGGATACCATGAGCCCGTTTGAGTTAAAAATGCCGGTGCCTTTTATCCTTAACAAAATAAACAAGCACGATATCAAATAAGCAAATGTAATTCTCCACCAATACTCAATACAGGTAAAAAGCAAGTCGAAACTAAACGCAGGGGTATTTTTTTGCACGCAAGGCGCGAATGAAGAATATATTTCAAATAATACATAATAAACAAAACTTACCGATGCAATAAGAATTATAGTTGTGAGTATTGGCGATTTATTAGGTTTCAAACTGAGCAGGATTGCGATAATTTAGCTTACTGACGAACGCGGGTTGAAAATTTAATCACCTAATTTTTTTGGCCTTGTAGCATCCGCTTTCAGCATTTTGGCATTTTTTGCCGTTACAATTCTTTTACCTGATTTTTCTTCAATCGCTTTGCGCGTATTACCGGCTATCGTACCGCCTTGCTGGGCAATAACTCTATTTTGTTGAAATGTTTTTGGCTTTTTCTCCTTGCTTATTTCTGTTGTGGTCGCCTCGGCAAGCATATTCAACACCAATTCCAAATTGGTCATATTATCACGAAGGTTTTCTTTTTTCAGCCCTTTTAGGTTTTTATATTCCTTTACCGTTTTACCTGCCCAGGCTTTCGTAATTTCATCCGTTAAAATAGCAAAATCCTTTCCTTTCTGAACACCACGGTTTTCCCATTCGTCGGTAAGTTCTTTGCGCACTTCAATGCTTTTCAATCGTTGATTTATCCATGCTGTGCTATATCCTTTTTTTAGGTAAGTTTCCATTAATCTTTCAATACCTATTTCAGGATCTTCAGTTTCTTCAATGCGCTCATAGCCGACTTTAGCTAGCCAAATTTTAAATGGTTCGGCTTTGGGTGACGGCACTGATTGTACCAAACGTAATAGTTGTTCGGTATCTGCTACATCCGTTTTGTAGTACTTGCCGTCAGTCGATTGCATTTTCAGTTGGTTACAATTTGTAACCAACTGACTTCCTTCCTTTATCAGCCTATGCTTCAAAACCTTCCAATAATTATTAGCATTAGGGCTATCTGTTAGAACGGCAATCACATCAACAATACTAAAATACCATTTCTCCTCCTCCTCATTCCAAGCAGTACGAACCTGTTTGCTTTCGAATAATTTGATAGCTGCTTCCTTTTTCATGACATATTTTTGTTAATTTCATATTACCCCGCCCAGCCCTCTCTATCCAAACTCCTAAAATGTATCGCCTCTGCCAAATGCTCCAATTGTATCTCCTCGCTACCAGCCAAATCAGCAATGGTGCGCGATACTTTTAATATCCGGTCATAAGCCCTGGCGGATAGCCCCAGCTTTTCCATCGCTTTTTTTAGCAGCGTTTGCCCGGCGGTAGTTATTTTACAAATGTCGCGCACCATTTGCGGGCTCATTTGGGCGTTGGCATGTAAGTTCGGTTTGTCGCCAAAGCGTTCGGCCTGTAAATCGCGGGCTTTTATTACGCGTTCACGGATGAATTCACTTTTTTCGGCGAGGCGGTCGCTGGCCAGTTCATTAAAGTTTACGGGGGTAACTTCTACATGCAGATCAATGCGGTCCAACAGCGGGCCGGATATTTTACTCAGGTATTTTTGTACGGTGCCGGGCGGGCAAATGCATTCCTTTTCGGGATGGTTAAAATAGCCGCAAGGGCAAGGGTTCATACTCGCCACCAGCATAAAACTGCTCGGATAATCTACCGAAAACTTCGCCCTCGAGATAGTTACCCTTCGTTCCTCCAGTGGCTGGCGCATTACCTCCAGGGCGCTGCGTTTAAATTCGGGCAACTCATCTAAAAATAGTACGCCATTATGCGCCAGGGATATTTCGCCGGGCTGGGGGTTGCTCCCCCCGCCTACCAGGGCTACGTCGCTAATGGTATGATGGGGCGACCGAAACGGGCGAACGGTTACCAATGCATCAGCGGCGGCAAGCTTTCCAGCAACCGAATGTATTTTGGTAGTTTCTAATGATTCATATAAACTCAGCGGCGGCAAAATGGAGGGCAGCCTTCGGGCCAGCATGGTTTTGCCCGCGCCCGGCGGACCAATCAGTATTACGTTATGTCCGCCGGCCGCGGCAATTTCGAGGGCGCGTTTTATATTTTCCTGTCCCCGTACTTCGCTAAAATCGCTATCGTAATTGGTGAGGCTGTTAAAAAATTCCTCGCGGGTGTTTACTACTTCGGCGGTTGATTCACTATCACCGTTAAAAAAGCCGACTACCTCTTTTATGTTTTCAACTCCATATACTTCCAGGTCATTTACTATGGCGGCTTCGCGGGCATTTTGTTTGGGTAGGATAAAACCTTTATAGCCTTCTTTGCGCGCCTGTATGGCTATGGGCAATGCGCCTTTTATGGGTTGCACGGTTCCATCCAGCGAAAGCTCGCCCATGATGAGGTATTTGTCCAGGTTTTCGTATTCCAACTGGCCCGATCCGGCCAGTATACCTACAGCAATGGTCAAGTCATACGCCGAGCCTTCTTTCCGGATATCAGCCGGGGCCATATTTACGATGATTTTTTGCCGCGGCATCCGCAAATTATTGGTTTGCAGGGCGGCTTCAATACGCTGCACAGATTCGCGTACGGCATTATCCGGCAAGCCGACAATTAAATAGAAAGGTTTGGCTCCGCCGCTAACATTTACCTCAACGGTGATCGTTATCGCTTCAATACCATAAACCGCACTGCCAAAAGTTTTAACTAACACTTAGGATAAAGTTTATTTTATAGGCGGAAAGATATAGAAAAATAATAAAATCACCATGTCATTTTCGAGTGATTGAGAAACTATCTCTTGAATGAGGCGAAAAAGCTTTACGGGTATACCTCTGAACTTTGCTTATCTATCAAGTACATGATGATGTAAGGCGGCAATGCATGGCGGGTTGACTTACCCCGTCTGCGCTTCGCTGGACACCCCTCTCTACTGCGTAAAGAGGGGAAAGCCGCTTGCTTAAAACTTTTCGAGTTGGGCCTTCACCTCCTGCATCAGCCACATAGGGCTCGAGGTAGCGCCGGCTATTCCTACTTTATCACCAGCAGCGAATAATGAACTATCCAGCTCACTGGCCGAGGATATAAAATAAGTATTGGGGTTATGTTTACGGCAAACTTCAAATAACACTTTTCCGTTTGATGATTTGCGGCCCGATACAAAAACTATTTTATCAAACTTGGCCACAAATTTCGGCAGGTCCTGGTCGCGGTTTGATACCTGGCGGCAAATGGTATCATTGGCTTTCAGGTTATAACCGCGTTCAATCAACTGGTCCTTTACATGGTAAAACTTTTCCATGCTTTTGGTGGTCTGGCTGTATAGGGTGATATTTTGCGGCAGTTCCACATTGTCCAGTTCGGCCAGATCCTGGAAAACCAATGCTTCGTTGTTGGTTTGGCCCTGCAGCCCTACGACCTCGGCATGACCATGTTTGCCAAAAATTAAAATCTTCTCGTTCGAGTCGAATGAAGTTTTAATGCGGTTTTGCAGTTTAAGCACTACCGGGCATGAAGCATCTATCAGGGTTATATTGTTCTCTAAAGCGGTACGGTAAGTATCCGGGGCCTCGCCATGGGCGCGGATCAGCACTTTTTCATTGGCAAGGTTTACCAGGTCGGCATGGTCAATAATGCGCAGGCCTTTTTTCTTCAGGCGTTCCACTTCTTCGTCGTTATGCACAATATCGCCCAGGCAATACAGGTAGCCATCTTCGGCCAAAATTTCTTCGGCCATATCAATGGCATACACCACCCCAAAGCAAAAGCCCGAATCCTGATCGATAGTTACCTGTAGCTGTAGATTTCCCATGTTGTTAAAACTTCATTAAGTCATTGGGGCATTAAGTCATCGGCAAAATTACTAAATTATCTTTGATAGTTTATTGGTTCGCCGGTTCATTGGGGATTGTGGAATTGATTATACGTTCCAGGTGTTCCACTTTTACATTTGGAACGCCTGTGCAAAAGTGGAACTCGCTGATTATCAGGTGTTCTACTTTTTGAAAATGGCCGAAAAATCGCAAGTGCCTGATTATCAGGACGCGCAACGATGTGTTTTTTGAAAAATAGCTGCAATTTACTGATAGTCAGGTGTTCCAGCTTTTAGAGTGCCAAATTTGTATAAACCTATATCAGGATGCCAATCGCTTTTTAATTCTCGGCAACATGAAAATTCCACAATCAAATCACCCGTCGTCCCTTCCACACCGCCGTTTTGGTTAGATGCCTTTGTATGGATAAAAATGCAATGATAGCCAGGTTAACCATTTGCACCGGATGCAAAATGATATTTAACACAGCGTTTTGCCCTGCCGAAAGGCAGATCATTACGCGGGTAAGTACAATAAGGCCGGTCATAAAAACAATCAAGCCTATATTAAGCGTGGTAATTACCAGCAAAGGGCCGCCAACAATTATTAAAATATAAATCAGCAGCGCCAGTGTACTGTAATTAAAAACAGCCAGTGCATTTTTACCAAATCCATTTAGCGCATCCTGATATCCATTATACATGCGGCAATTGATCATGCCATTGGCCAGCAAGACCTCGCCATTGTATGCGGCTGTTTTTATTAGCTTCATAATCTCGGCGTCCTCAACAATTTTGCTTTTAACCATCTTGTGCCACTGTTGCTGCTGGTAAATGGCAGCGTCAAACAGCATAAATTGTCCGCATGCGGTGGCAAAGGCAGCGCTTTTAGTCAGGCGAACCAGGCGCAGGGGCAACAGGTTAAGCAACAGGTAATGCAGCAGCGGCACAGTTGTTTTTTCGCCAAAAGTTTGCATATCCTGGTTGGGAAACAAGCTCAACAGTGCCAGTTTATATATCTGAACGCGGTGCACAGCGCTATTAATAAGGTTTTTGGCGATGGTTGTATCCGCATCTAAAAACAAAAAATATTTCCCCCTGGCCAGTTTGGCTAATTGGTAACAGGCATAATTTTTACCCAGCCAGCCATCCGGTAGTTGCTCGCCTTTAATTACACGGAAACGGGGATGAGCTGCCGCAAATTCAGAACAAATTCTATGTGTTTGGTCATCCGAGCAATCGTCATAAACAATTACTTCGTAGTCTTTATAATCTTGCAGGTGGATAGACTCCAATAATCCCAATATATTACGCGCCTCGTTGCGGGCTGGTATAAGTATCGATACCAAATCATTGTAAGGCCTGTTTACCCGTGTAAGTTTAGGGTTGGATATAAAATTAAACAGCGTTACCGTAAACCGCAGGATGAGGAAAAACAACGTAATGGAAATGGCGATGATCACTGGTTTTTACAATATTGGTTTATCATCACAAATATGCAATTAAATGCATTAGCAGTTATTCCTTCCATATTCTCGGCTTTCGTTTTTTATTGTAAGGATAAAGTATTTCTATTTTTTCGCTGTAATTAAAACCTGCAAAAACGTAAAATTTGTTATTGTATTCTTTGGTCAAAGTAGAATCGAGTGCGCATTTGTTGAGAACCGGGTAAACATAATAAGGATGATAAGTACCTATATCTCCGCTTTTTTCTTGGCGAAAAAGTTCGCCAATTTGTCGGTAAATGAAACATAGCCTGCCGTTCTTTTCGAGGTCGATGAGTTTTTCGGGGCCTTCTACAAACACATTATCATTATAATGGTCAAAAACCATTTTAGCGGTATCGTTTTCAATGTTGATTATCGAAAACTCACCACGGTAACCCGCTCCGTCCAACTCTCCAAAAAGTAAAATTACAGCATGTTTTTGTGTCTTTTTAAAAAACAGCAATTCAGTATTTACTGAGTTTTTGTTAGAATCAAGAAACTCTTTGTCAACCACCGTCCAGGAATCTTTGGCGCGAAAGGTTTGTTTTTTAAATCCGGCCAATGAGACCGAAATCCTGTTAAAGAACATCTCTGTTTTTAAAGATGAACTTATAACAATGGTATCAGTTTTACTATCACCATTAACATCTGTTAAAATAGTTTTAATTACCCGGTAATGCGCTGGTTTTTTTTTAGACTGCGCCGCGGCAGCAATTGAAATAATTAAAAAAGCACTCAATAAAAATATCCTCATAGTATGGGATTTATGTAATCAATGATTGTGCGGGTTGCACCGGTATGTTCTACAACGTAGACGCCGGCTTTTTTACTGGCAGCTTTATAAAATGCATTATCGCTTATCAAACGGGCAACTATTGCTTTTAATTCCTCTTCATCAACTATACTGAAACCCACCTCCAGGGCAATCAAATCGCGCGCCTCTTTAAACTTTGCATAATTAGGGCCAAAAATTACCGGCAACCCAAAAGCAGCGGCTTCCAGCGTGTTATGAATACCAGCCCCAAAACCTCCGCCAATGTATGCAATATCAGCATAATAATATAAGGAGGATAATAGGCCGATGTTGTCGATGATTAGCGATTGGTGGTTAGCGGTTAGAGCGCCGATAGCTATCGGGGGGAGGTTAGCGATTTGTGAATAGCGTATAGTTGAACCCGCAGGGAGCGCTTCTATCAGATTTTTTATTTTTTCCTCACCTACTTCATGCGGAGCGAAAATGAATTTCCATTCAGGATATTGAGTTACTATTGTAGCCAACAATTTTTCATCGGGAGGCCAGGTGCTGCCCGCAATAAATAGTTTTTGTCCGTTCTTAAACTGTTCAATTATGGGCAATAGCTTTGGTTGTTGCGCATTGGCCCAAACCCTGTCGAAACGCGTATCTCCGCTAATGGCAACATTATTCACCCCGATACCACTCAGTAAATTTTTTGATTGTTCGTCCTGCACAAAAAAGTAACTAACAAAAGTTAACATTTTGCGATGCATGCCACCATACCATTTAAAAAACACCTGGTCGGGTCTGAAAATTCCAGAAATAATATAAAGCGGAATATCACGACTGTGCATCTCCCGAAAAAAAAAGAACCAGTATTCGTACTTGGTAAATATGGCTAATTTGGGTTGTACGGCGTCAATAAACTGGCGTGCATTTCTTGCTGTATCCAACGGGAGGTAGTAAACGGCATCAGCCAGCGGCGTATTTTTCCTGATTTCGTATCCGGAAGGCGAAAAGAAAGTGACCACAATTTTGTTATCCGGATATAAAGCCCGTACTTGCTCCAAAACCGGACGCCCTTGTTCAAATTCGCCAAGCGACGCAAAATGAAACCATATACTTCCGGCAAATTGTTTAAACGTGGCATCTTTTCGGCCATTAACCCATTGCCGGGCCTTTTTATTGAAAAATGAAACTAAATAAATAGCTAAAAAATATATTCTTATACCAAATTTATATAATAACAGCATTTTAATTATGAAATATTTAACTTAGCGGGGTAAATGTAATCACAATTAAAACGGACCCTAAAAATGTGACCGGGGTCATAAAAATAAGTGATATACATTTCGGGCTACTATCCGTACAAAGGTGAACTTTAAAAAGAGAATAAAAAATTAACAATTAACGAAATAAGAAAAATCTATGAAAATTGCTGTTGTAGGAACAGGTTATGTAGGCCTGGTAACGGGTACTTGCTTGGCAGAAACGGGCAACCAGGTAATCTGCGTTGATATCAACGAGAAAAAAGTAAAAATGATGCAGGATGGACAACTGCCTATCTATGAGCCTGGTCTTGAATTACTTTTCCATCGTAATATTAACCAGGAACGGTTGCATTTTACAACACAGCTTTCAGAAGCTATTGCCGAAGCAAAAATTATATTTTTAGCATTACCAACGCCTCCCGGAGGCGACGGATCGGCAGATTTGAGCTATGTATTAGGCGCTGCCAAGGATATTGCAAAATTGCTGACAGAATATAAGGTTATTGTTACCAAATCAACCGTACCGGTAGGCACTGCCGATAAGGTTACTGCTGTGATGAAAGCAAATACCAATGTGGAATTTGCAGTAGTATCAAATCCTGAATTTTTGCGCGAAGGTGTTGCCGTTGACGATTTCATGAAACCGGATCGTGTGGTTGTAGGCACACGCGACGAACGTGCCCGGAAATTAATGGGCGAATTGTACGGACCTTATGTTCGCCAGGGTAACCCGGTTATCTTTATGGATGAGCGTTCGTCCGAATTAACCAAGTATGCCGCAAACTCTTTTCTGGCTACTAAAATCTCCTTCATGAACGAGATTGCTAACCTTTGCGAACTGGTTGGCGCCGACGTGGATATGGTTAGACGCGGCATTGGCGCCGACGAACGTATTGGAAAACGCTTCCTGTTTTCGGGTATCGGCTACGGTGGCAGCTGTTTCCCTAAGGATGTGCAGGCGCTTGCCAAATCGGCCGAAGAGAATAAATACGATTTTAAAATATTGAATTCGGTAATGGAAGTTAACGAGATTCAAAAACGGGTATTGGTTGAAAAAGTTAAAAAATACTTTAAAGGCGATTTAAAAGGCAAAAAATTTGCCATGTGGGGATTGGCCTTTAAACCCGAAACCGACGATATCCGCGAAGCGCCATCGTTGTATATTATCGAGGATTTATTAGCTGCCGGTGCAACTATATCTGCCTTTGATCCTGAAGGCATGAAAAACGTTAAAAGCCTGATTGGCGATAAAATTCATTATGCCGGCGATCAGTACGAAGCCTTAAAAGATGCTGATGCCTTGCTGATTATTACTGAATGGTCGGTTTTCAGAACACCTGATTTTGATCAGATAGAGAAATTATTAAAAAATAAAGTAATATTTGATGGTCGTAACTTATACGATCTGGATAAAATGATTGATTGCGGTTATTATTATAACAGCATAGGAAGGAAGCTGATTGATTAATGGCAACACGAAAACGAATACTAATAACCGGCGCGGCGGGTTTTTTAGGCTCGCACTTATGCGATAGGTTTATTAAAGAGGATTTCCACGTTATAGGCATGGATAACCTTATAACCGGCGACCTGCGGAATATTGAGCATTTGTTTAAACTGGAAAACTTTGAGTTTTATAATCACGATGTTTCCAAGTTTGTTTACGTTCCCGGCGATCTGCACTATATATTGCATTTTGCATCGCCGGCAAGCCCTATTGACTATTTAAAGATACCTATCCAAACGCTAAAAGTAGGATCATTGGGCACGCATAACCTTTTAGGCCTGGCGCGAAGCAAAAAGGCAAGGATGCTAATCGCCTCGACATCCGAAGTTTACGGCGACCCCAATGTGAACCCGCAGCCTGAAGAATACTGGGGCAACGTTAACCCCGTTGGCCCGCGTGGCGTGTATGACGAGGCCAAACGTTTCCAGGAAGCTATCACGATGGCTTACCATACCTTTCATGGGTTGGAAACCCGTATTGTGCGCATATTTAACACCTACGGACCGCGCATGCGGCTAAATGACGGGCGCGTATTGCCGGCATTTATAGGCCAGGCTTTAAGAGGAGAACCGTTGACCATGTTTGGCGATGGCTCACAAACGCGCGCTTTTTGTTATGTTGACGATTTGGTAGAGGGTATTTATCGCTTATTATTCAGCGACTATGCGCAGCCAATGAACATTGGTAACCCCGATGAAATAACCATTCGCGAATTTGGCGAAGAGATTATTAAATTAACAGGTACCGATCAAAAATTGATTAGCTTGCCGTTGCCAACTGACGATCCGAAGCAACGCAGGCCCGATATCACTAAGGCAAGAGCCATTTTAGGCTGGGAGCCAAAAGTTTCCAGAAGCGAGGGTTTAAAAATAACCTATGATTATTTTAAGTCGTTGCCCGATGCTGAAATACAGCACAAAGATTTTACTTATTATAATAAACACTAATGACAAAGATTTTGGTAACCGGCGGCCTGGGGTATATAGGCTCGCACACTGTGGTTGAATTGGTAAACGCAGGGTACGAACCGGTAATAGTTGATGATTTATCAAACTCGCAACTTCAAATATTAAACCAGCTCGAAAAAATTATCGGGTTTAAACCTGCCTTTTACCAGTTTGATCTTTGTGACGAACAAAAACTAAGAGATTTTGCAGCCTCGGAACCCGGCATTGCCGGTGTTATTCACTTCGCCGCCTCAAAAGCAGTTGGCGAATCGGTGGTAAAACCTCTAAAATATTACCGGAACAATATCTATTCGTTAGTAAATTTATTAAACGTTTATAGTGGCAAACCGGTGGGCATTGTTTTTTCATCAAGTTGCACGGTTTACGGTCAGCCGGATGAATTGCCGGTTACCGAAACGGCTCCTGTAAAGCCGGCGCAATCGCCTTATGGCAATACCAAGCAGATAGCCGAGGAGATATTGATAGATGCTATCACCTCGGGCGATGCCAAAAAAGTAATCGCGCTGCGTTACTTTAACCCGGTAGGGGCACATAGCACAGCATTAATAGGCGAATTGCCCATTGGGGTACCACAAAACCTGGTGCCGTTTATAACACAAACCGCTATTGGTAAACGCCAAAAAATAACCGTGTTTGGTGATGACTATAATACCAAAGATGGTAGTTGCGTACGCGATTACATACACGTAGTTGATTTGGCAAAGGCCCACGTAGCAGCGTTGAAACTAATGGAGAAACCTGATTTTTCGGGTTTCGACGTATTTAACCTCGGTACAGGCATCGGCAATACTGTTTTAGAAATAATTACAGCCTTTGAACGCGCCACAGGCGTAAAACTGAATTACGAAATAGGCCCGCGCCGCGGTGGCGATGTGGAACAAGTGTGGGGCGATGTTACAAAGTCGGCAAATGAATTACATTGGAAGGCGGAATTGGACATTGATACCATGATGTCATCTGCCTGGAAGTGGGAAAAATATTTGTCGCAAAACACCTTGTAAACCAATAGATAAATGAAAACGATTATAATTACAGGCGGGGCCGGTTTTATCGGTTCGCACGTAGTACGCCGTTTTGTGAAAACTTACCCCGATTATAAAATTATTAATCTGGATAAACTAACTTATGCCGGTAACCTGGCTAATTTAAGGGATATTGAAAACCAGCCCAATTACAAATTTGTAAAAGGTGATATTGTTGATATTGATTTTATAAACCAGCTTTTTGCGAATGAACAGCCCGATGCTGTGATCCATCTGGCTGCCGAATCGCACGTTGACCGATCAATTACAAATCCGCTTGAATTTGTTATAACCAATGTGGTTGGCACCGCTAATCTGTTGAATGCGGCGCGCCAGTTATGGAAGGGGCGATATGATAAAACACGCTTTTATCATGTTTCAACCGATGAAGTTTATGGTTCTTTAGGCGAAACCGGTATGTTTACCGAGGAAACGGGATATGACCCGCATTCGCCTTATTCAGCATCAAAAGCAAGTTCTGATCATTTTGTAAGGGCCTATCACGATACTTACGGTATGGATACCGTAATCTCCAATTGCTCCAACAATTATGGCTCCTATCATTTTCCCGAAAAGTTAATTCCGCTTGCTATCCATAATATCAGGCAAAACAAGCCGGTTCCGGTATATGGCAAGGGCGAAAACATACGCGACTGGTTATGGGTTGAAGATCATGCACGGGCTATTGATGTGCTTTTTCACCAGGCTAAACCCGGGTCGACCTATAATATTGGTGGCCACAATGAATGGAAAAACATTGACCTGATCAGGCTGTTATGCCGTATAATGGATAAAAAATTGGGGCGGGCTGATGGAGAATCGGCTGTATTGATTACATTTGTTACCGACAGGGCCGGACACGATTTGCGATATGCAATTGATGCAAGTAAACTGAAAAATGAATTAGGCTGGGTACCGTCGATAACATTTGAGGAAGGGTTGGAGAAGACAGTTGAATGGTACCTGGAAAACGAAGAATGGTTAAATGACGTTACATCAGGCCATTATCAGCAATATTATAACGAGCAATATAGTAACCGATAAAAATGTTTAGTTTTTTTAAAAAGAAGGAAGCAAAAAAAGAAGCCACTTTTGATTACAGTTCAATAATGGTCGATATGCATTCGCATGTATTGCCAGGTATTGACGATGGCGCGCAAAACCCCGAAGAGTCTATCGTTCTCATTAAAAGAATGATGGATTTGGGCATAAAAAAAATTATTGCCACACCGCACATCATGCTCGACTACTACCGGAATACTGCCGAAACTATTAACGCTTCGTTAGCCGTACTTAAAGCTGAATTGGTTAATCAAAACATTGATATACAAATAGAAGCCGCCGCGGAACATTATTTTGACGAGGCTTTTGAATCACTTATCGACAACCGAAAAGTGATGACAATGGGCAATAACTACGTGCTTTTTGAACTATCTTTTATCAGTAAACCACCCAATTTATTACCCGTAATTCAAAAGCTGAGGGATGCCGGTTACAGAGCCATACTCGCCCATCCCGAAAGGTATACCTATATGGATATTGAGCAGTTTAAAACGCTCCATAACTGGGGATTATATTTTCAGCTGAACACAATTTCGCTGACGGGATACTACGGCAGTCATACCAAAAAAATTGCCGAAAGCTTAATTGATTTGCAGTTGATTGATTTTATATCAAGTGACATGCACCATCCGCGCCACGCTGATGCATTGGCCGAAGCCTTAAAAATGCCTTACCTGGAAAAGGTGATGTTTGATTATCCCCTGAAAAATGTGCTTTTGATGTGATTTTTATTTGATTGCGGTGAGTGAAGAGTTGATTATAGTGATTTTGGGAAACATTGATTTTGCACTATAATTAATCCATTAGGTACATCGGAAGAGCTTTCTCACTTCGTTCGAAAATAACCCCCGTAAGGGGATAGAGAAAAAATCACTGTAATCAATCCTTAATCACTGTAATCCCCAAAAACAATTATTCGTATCTCAAAGCTTCCACAGGATCGAGGCCGGCGGCTTTTTTTGCAGGGTAAAACCCGGATACCAGGCCAATAAGGGTACATAATGCTATTGCCGCAAACAGCCACAGCCATGGTATAACAAACGATCCGCTAATAATTACTGCCATTACGTTTCCGATAGCCATTCCTAATATAATACCCGCAACACCGCCTATCAGGCATATTACAATAGCTTCAATTAAAAACTGCCTGCGTATAATGGATGGTGTAGCGCCAAGTGATTTGCGTAAGCCAATTTCGCGGGTGCGCTCGGTAACCGATACCAGCATAATGTTCATAAGACCTATAGCTGCGCCAATTAAGGTGATGATGCCAATAGCTGCGCCGCCAATGGTCATGCCCTGCAAATTGCCTGATAGTTCTTTTTGAATAGAATCGCTTCTTTCTATTTCGAAATTATCATCGTTGGCTACATTCAGGTCGCGGATATTTCTGAAAAGTGAAGTAGCCTCGCCAATAGTGGCATCAAGCGCTGCCGCGTCGTGTACCATTATGGTAATAGTAAACGAAGGATTGGTGGTTGCAACTATTTGCTTGGCCTTAAACACGGGGATAACACAAAATTTATCGCCACCAAAAGCGTTGCTTGACCCTTTAGAAGCGAACACCCCTATTACCCTAAACTTGTTACTGCCAATAAAAATAGATTTATTAATTGGGTCGTCGTTTTTGAAAAGTTTGGTGGCTATTTCCTTGCCTATAATCACCACAGCTTCGCCATGCTCCAACTCGGCGGATGAAAAATTACGGCCAAAGGCCAGCTTATATCCGCTGGTTGTTAAATAATTCTCGTTCGAGCCGGTTACTGAAATATTTGGATTCGTTTTTTGACTGCCGTATTTTGCAACTGCCGTACCTGCCACGTTTAAGTTAATAGTAACAACAACCGGCAGGGTAAATTCTTTTTTAAAGCGGTCGGCCTGGTCGTAACGAATAGAAGGGAAAACTTTGCGGTGACCGCCATTGCCAAAATTCAATCGGCCGCCGCGGTTTTGTATGGTAAATGAGTTAGCTCCTAAACCGCCAAATGCATCATTGGTAAATTGTTTAACGCCTTCAATGGCCGTTAAAATGCCCACCAGGGCCATTATACCGATAGCAATAATTAGCGCGGTGAGGGCCGTGCGCAGCCTGTTACCACTTATGGACTGTAGCGCAATTGAAATATTTTCTCTATAAGTAGTCTTTACAGCCATGTGTTAAAATTAATAAAACCCAGGGATAAGACTATGGTACCTACCGCTTTGTTACAGCAACGGGAGAGTAAATATTTAGGGCAAAAAAATCCGAAATCGAATATCCGAAATCGCAAATTAAAATAGCATTTCAATAATATCATCTGCGGATAACCCTTCGGCTTCAGCATGATAGCTGCGTACAATGCGGTGGCGTAATATCGGTTTGGCAATTGCCTGCACATCTTCAATATCGGGCGAGTACTTGCCGCTGATTACAGCATGGCATTTGGCGCCTAAAATCAAAAACTGCGACGCCCGCGGGCCGGCACCCCAGTTGAGTAAACGCTTTACCTGCGGGGCGGCCAATTCGCCACCTGGACGGGTTTTTGATACTAATTTTACCGCATATTCCAGCACATTATCGGCTACCGGGATATTTCGTACCAATTGCTGAAAATAAATAATTTGCTCGGCATTCAACAACTTGTTCACTTCCTGGTGCGCGCTGCTGGTGGTGTTTTTAACCACCTGCAACTCCTCCTTAAAGGTAGGGTAATCAAGTGCCACGTTAAACATAAAGCGGTCCAACTGTGCTTCGGGCAACGGGTAGGTTCCTTCCTGCTCAATGGGGTTTTGTGTAGCCAGTACAAAAAAAGGTTTTGCCAGGCGGTGTGTTATACCTGCGGCGGTCACGGCTTTTTCCTGCATGGCTTCCAATAACGCAGCTTGCGTTTTTGGCGGGGTACGGTTTATTTCGTCGGCAAGTATGATGTTAGAAAATACCGGGCCGGGTATAAATTTAAAATTCCGGTCTTCGCCCAATATTTCTGACCCGATAATGTCTGATGGCATCAAATCGGGCGTAAACTGTATGCGCTTAAAATCCAGGTCGAGTACCTGGGCAACCGTTTGTACCAGGAGCGTTTTAGCAAGGCCCGGAACACCAACCAGCAAACAATGCCCGTTACTGAAAATAGAAATAAGCACAAATTTAAGCACTTCCTGCTGGCCTATAATAACCTTGCCTATTTCGGCACTTATTTCCTGGTAGGCCTGCCTCAAAGCGTCAGCAGCTTCCACGTCCGAGCGATGTTGCATATATGTTTAAGGTTTAACGTCAGCAGTTGCAGTAATAGTTTCGGCGGATGCCCAGCCTTTTAATGACCTGCATTGTTGGTACTCCAGATCAAGTTTAATAAAAGTTTCTTTCCTTTTTTTCTCGAACCACTCGCTAACCGTACGGTTAATTTTATCGTTGGTGGCGTACGATTTTATTTTAGGATAGTCCTGCTCCAAATTCGCTTTATGAGCGTTGGTGCTCGATTTCAGGAACAAAATCTTATAACTCTTTTTGCCACTCTGGTCGGTAAACAACTGTGGCTTCGATAAGCTGCCAACCTTCATGGTATCGGTAACCAGGGCCACCTGCGGGTCAAGTTTATCAGTTGGAATATAGGTGGTGCGGCTATCCACGTTATCGCCGGTTAACATCATGCCACCGTTGTATTTCGTCTCCTTGTCGTCCGAATAGTAAGCTGCGGCCGACGAAAAATCAATCTGTTTGTGGTTTGTCATCAAATCATAAACGCTGTCGGCTTTGGCTTTAGCTCTGCCTAAGCTTTCCTGGGTAACCACAGGGGTAATTAATATGTGGCGCACGTGCACCTGCTCGCCGCGGCGTTCAATCACCTGTAAAAAGTGAAAGCCAAAGTCGGTTTCAAATACCGGAGATATTTCGCCTGCTTTTAATTTAAAAGCCCAGGCTGAAAATTCTTTTACATAGGTGGAGCGGTCGGCAAAACCCAAATCGCCGCCTTCCTGAGCAGTACTGGGGTCTTGCGAGTATAACCTGGCTAACGCGCCAAAGTCATCACCTTTTTTTACCCGGGCCAACAACTCTTCGGCTTTCGCCCGGTAAGACTCCTTTTCGGCGGCATTCATTTTAGGGTTAAATGCTATTTCGCCTACTTCAATTTCCTTGTTAAAAGTTGGTAAACTATCTTTTGGTATGGCGTTAAAAAATTTCCTTACATCATCGGGTGTGGTATTTACGTTCGAGGTTATTTTTTGCTGCATTTTTTGGGCAGTAAGCTCCTCTTTAATGTCGGGCCGTATTTCGTCTTTATATTGAATGACTGACCGGCCTAAAAACTGCTCCAACCTATCCTGGCCACCTGCTCTTTGTATCATGCTGCGCATTCTGCGGTCAACGTCGTTGTCAACCTCGTCGTCTTTTACATCTACGCTATCAATAACGGCCTGGGCGGCCAATAGCTTTTGTGTGATGAAATTTTGCGCTATCTGGCATTTAACTTCGGGATTCGGCCGGTTACCCTGACCGAGGTACTGTATCTGGTATTTTAATTCGATGTCCGATTGCAATACGATACTACTGCCAACAACAGCGGCAATTTTATCCAACACGCGCCGTTGCGCCTGAGCGGCCGATATAATTAATATAAAACTTAAAACTGCTGTCCCAAACTTTCTCATGTATCTTTGTATGTTATTAAACTAACCCGTTAATAATGGGGCTAAAAAGCTCCGAATTTCGGTAAAATTTATTAAATTCTGTATGTATAATTAAACGCATTAAATTAATGCAGGATATAATTGTGCGAATATGCCGATAATGCTTCAAACTGTTTACTTACTTTTGGTTAAAATTTGTTAAAGTGGAGCGCGGTCTATTTACCGCAAAGAACTGAGTGGGCGGTTTAATAACCGTAAAAGAACACAGAGTTTTGCTAAAATTGCAAATAGAATATGATGATCGTAGAAAATCCGATAGCTTTTAGTTTTATAATGCAGGATGATATTTACCTGTTAAATGCCGAAAAGGCATTGTATACCGGCATAGTTCCCGATCAGACAGTGGCGGAGACTGAATTAACTAAGCCTGTTGTTGCAACCCCAGCTATAAAACCAAGTGTTAAGACTGAATTGCCGGCCGCCGGCACCGAAATTGCGACCCCGCCGCCGCCAATTGTTGAGGTACCGCCGGTGAACTTTAAATATTTAGGTAATTATAAAAAGAGCTTACTGATTATAGTTCATTATACCGAAGTTGAATTTATTGCCGAAAAGCATTTAATTGCGCTCGAAAATATCCTTACACGTTTGGGTTTTAGTTTGGATGACGCGGCCATATTAAACAGGGGGAATTTTGCAGATGCCGGATATAACCGTTTAACCGAATTCTTCAAACCCAAAAAAATGCTTTTATTGGGCAAAAATGCCCTGCCTGATGGTGTTGAGGCCCTAACGCTTAACAAAATTAAAGCTCTTAATAATTGCAATACATTATTCAGCTTTAGTTTTGACGATATGATGGACAATACTGAATATAAAAAAGCTTTTTGGGAACAAATGAAACAACTTTAACAAATGCAGCAACTTGTTTTTGCAACCAACAACCGCCACAAGCTGGAAGAAGTTGCCGCCAAAATTGAAGGGAAGATCAAATTTTTAAGTTTGGATGATATAGGCTGCAGCGATGAGATTGCCGAAACCGGACTTACCTTTCGGGAAAATGCTTCGATAAAAAGCCACTATATTTTTGAAAAATATCGCCTGAATTGCTTTGGCGACGATAGCGGATTGGAAATTGAAGCCTTAAAGGGCGAGCCCGGTGTTTATTCGGCCCGGTATGCCGGTACCCATGGCGACCATGAAGCCAATATCACCAAAGTTTTAAGGCAACTTGGGGGCGTTGATAACCGCAGGGCTCGTTTCGTCACCGTAATTTCTTTAATATGGAACGGCGGGGAACACTTTTTCGAGGGCGCCGTTGAAGGCACTATAAGGTACGAGCGCAGCGGTGCGAAAGGCTTCGGTTACGACCCGGTCTTTCAACCCGATGGCTATTCCATCACTTTTGCCGAAATGACAATGGAAGAAAAAAATGCCATCAGTCACCGTGGCAGAGCGGTTGAAAAGCTGGTAGAGTTTTTAAAATCAATATAAAAAAAGACCTTCCAAAGCGGAAGGTCTTTTTTTATATTGATTTTATATCTCAAATTTCGCCAAACTCACAAACTCTTCTACCCTGGCGGCTATTTCCTGCTCCGAAAGATTTCTGATTTTTTCAGTGCCAAATTTTTCTACACAAAATGAAGCTAAGGCCGAACCAAAAATAATGGCATTCTTCATATTGTTAAAATTAACCGTGCCCACTTTGGCCATATAACCAATAAAGCCGCCTGCAAACGTATCTCCCGCGCCGGTTGGGTCAAACACCTCGGCCAAAGGCAGGGCCGGGGCCGAAAATATCTTGTTTTCGTGAAACAGCAGGGCGCCGTGCTCACCTTTTTTAATGATCAAGTATTTGGGGCCCATAGCTAATATTTTACGGGCTGCCTTAACCAGCGAATACTCGCCCGATAACTGGCGGGCCTCGGCATCGTTAATGGTCAATACATCAACCATTTTTATGGTTTCCAACAGGTCTTCCAGCGCAATGTCCATCCAAAAATTCATGGTATCCATAACAATCAGTTTCGGGCGGTTGGTTAAGCGCTTAATAACCGTTTGTTGTACCTGCGGGGTTAAGTTACCCAGCATCAGATATTCACAATCCTGGTACGATTCGGGGATAACCGGATCAAAATCGGCCAATACATTAAGTTCCGTAACCAGCGTATCGCGGCTGTTCATATCATTATGATACTTACCTGCCCAAAAAAAAGATTTTTCGCCTTTTTTAACCTGTAAGCCATCGGTGTTAATGTGGTGGTGGTTAAAATCTTCAATTTCGGTCTGTGGGAAGTCATCGCCTACTACCGCCACAATTTTTACTTTATCATAAAGATAAGAAGCAGCCAGACTGGCATAAGTAGCCGCACCGCCAACAATTTTATCTGTTTTACCAAAAGGGGTTTCAATAGCATCAAACGCCACAGTACCAATAACTACTAAACTCATTATTTGTCGTTTAAATTTTTTTGCGCAAAGATTGTGAAATTAAGCCACAATTTTTACTCTATAGTACCTTGTATGATCGAAATTAACCATAGAAGTGCAAGAGAGGCTCCTTTTCCGTGCCGTCGCAGTAAAACTTCAACTCGTACTCCTAAAATAATCAATTGATAATCAATCTATATGGTCTGTTGTTGGAATGATTTGCAATTTTTACTGAAAAAATATTTGACTTTATGCACAGAACTCTTACCTTTGCACACTCCAAACCGGAAAATACTCCTGAGTAGCTCAGCCGGTTAGAGCATCTGACTGTTAATCAGAGGGTCGCTGGTTCGAGCCCAGCCTCAGGAGCACTGAAAATCAAACGCTTACATCATGTCCGATGTAAGCGTTTTCAGTTTTACCGAGACTTTGTAAAATATTTTGCGATTTCTGTAAAAACAGGTCTAATTTAATCTAAAGTCTTAAGTAGCGGCCGTCAATAATTTGTTTGTTTCGACCTGGAGAAAAATCAGCGAGATACTTGCATTTAAAAGAGAGCGTTCAACGTGATTTACAGTAATAAACTTCATATCGGCCTGATTGGTAACCAAATAAATGATTTTGGTACGCTATCCGGACAAGGCGTTTTTTAATTGCCCAAGCACGGCTTGCCTCAAATATCTAAAATTAAAAAAGCCGCCTCATATAACTATGAAACGGCCTTTATTATGTTATGATTATTATTTCATTAACTCCACCCATCACTCCAGCCGCCGTTAGTAGTCGAACTGCTTCCTTGTTTTAACAACTTGTCGTATTTAACCGCCTGGTGAGCGGTTAACAGGGCCTTAATTTTTTTTATGGTAGCCGCACGCAGCGGCGCAATATCAGCTAACATTTTGTTGGTATCGCCATGTTCCTTTACTTTAATTGCATCAAATTTACCGGCAGATTCTTTGTAAATGGCGGCAATCTTTTCTGTTTGGCTGTTGTTAAGGGATAGTTCTTTTTGTAACCCTTTAGCTTTTTCTACCGGATCAGTAGGATATTTGGGCTGGGCAGCGCCTGCTTTTGTAAATCCAATAAACAAGCAGCATATTAACAAAAGTTTTTTCATTGTTTAACAATTATTGATGGTTTAAATATTATTTAAATATAATGTTTTTTTTACATAAACAAAATATCCCGGTTTAACACCCTTAATATAGCGGAATGATAAATTAGGACGCCCCCAGGCTTTATCAACCTTGCCTTAACTCAATGTTTACTTCATACTTAAGCTATTGCTTATGGGCATGCTCATCGGCGCTTTTGGTTTCCTTTTGTAAGTTAATTTCGCCAAATGAATAACTTCGGGTTTATCTCCGCCTTCAGTTATGTGCAAGAACTGGTTGGGTGCAATGTTTTTAAAACGCTGCAGGGTTTGGCTGCCGGCCCAGCGTATTTCAATTTCGTCAATAATTTTGGCCTGCCCAATTCCAATTTCCTGTCTCATCGGGTTTGATCCAAAACTGCCGCCCGAATTAACGTCCTTATAAACGCTACGTTTAACGCCGTTTTCGGTAAATGTTACTTTAATATGGCTGCCGATGGCCGCCTTATTTGCTTTTACGCCTTCCAGTTTTAGACTTATCCAGTTATTATTATTTTGCCCCGGGTTTACATATAAGCTACTGGTATACGAGTCGCCCTTGTAGGCCCCGCCCATCTCCGCAAAAATATCCTGGATACCTATGTTCCTGAAATCGGCAAAAGCTACGCCATGTCCTTTTTGTAAATTGCCCGTCCGCGATGAAATGGTGACGTCCGCAAAGGTTTTTCCGCCCATATTTCTAAATAACTTGTTAGGTACCAACGACCTAAAATCGGGATTGCCCGTGCCAAAATACATATCAGGATAACCATCATTGTCAATATCACCAAAATTACAACCCATACTGTAAACTACTTTATCAAGTCCCACTTCCCTGGTTACCTCGGTAAAGGTGCCGTCGCCGTTATTCCTGAACAAGTATTCGTTACCGGCGCCGGGCACAGGCTTCCCTGCTCCCTCTGCACCGGCGTAATAGGCTAAACTTTTAGTGAAACCATAACCATTTACGATAATATCAGGCAAGCCATCGTTGTTATAATCAAAAAACCAGGTGCCAAATGTTCTTTCTTTATTTTTATTAATACCTGCTTTTTCAGAAACATCTTCAAAATCGGGTATTGCCCCAGGTTTGCATTTGTTTTTTAAAAGCGTTTTTTTACCGTCCAAAGTGGATATAAATATATCCGGCCAGCCGTCTTTGTTATAATCGGCGGATGTTACGCCCTTTGTGTAACCATTAATATCACAGTGAGCTTGCGCCGCAACATTCGTAAAGGTGCCATCCTGATTATTGATGAATAACATAGAAGTTTGTGAGCCGCCGGCATCGTAAATGCCCGAGTTCTCTGTGCCGATAAATACATCGAGCCAGCCATCGTTATTAAAATCGGCCCATACTGCCGCCTGTGTGGGGTGAAAGAAAAGCAAACCGCTTTGCACAGTAACGTCGGTGAAAGTACCATCACCATTATTGCGCAGCAATGAGCTTGGCTGATTTCCGAAGCCCTGGGTGTTCCAGGCACCCCTTAACACGAAAATATCCATATTCCCGTCATTGTTATAATCGGTTTGCTGGATATTTAGGCCGCCGTTAATACCTTTCAGGCCGCTCTGTTCTGTTCGGTCGGTAAAGGAACCATCCTTGTTATTTTGAAAATAATGCATGGGATCGTCAAGCCCCCAACCTGACGTAACTATATCCAGATAGCCATCGTTGTTAAAATCCTCTACAATAACACCGCCGGCACGGCCATTAATGTCAAGGCCCAAATCTGCGGCAATATCTGTAAAGGGTTTCACCTTATAGCCGCTGTCCATGTCTAAATTTGGTATCAAAAATTCCTTCGGTACACTATTGGGGTAGCCTCCAAGCGTCATAAACGCAATATTTAGCAGCCATTTCGATTCATAGTCGTCCGGATGGCTTTTTAAAACTAACTCATAAACCTCAATAGCCTTTGTCGAGCCTGTTTTAAGCTGATGAACGCCACCGTCTTTTATCGGAAAAACACACGATGAACCGTTATGGTTAAGCATACAGTTGTTTCGTTCGCCAAGCCGCATATATGCTATGCCCATATCCTGCATCATTTGGTCGACCGACATGAAATCCCTTTTAACTAAGTCCTCGTAGATTTTCACTGACTGTTCTTCGCGGCCAACTTTAAGTGCAAGCGCAGCATCGGTAGCAAGCATATCGTTGGGTTTATTATCCAGCGTTTTAAGTAACGAGTCAATAAAGGCCTTTTTAACCTCGGGGTTAAACGGATTTGCCCTATTGTAATTTCTTTTGTTCAGGTCTTTGAGCATCTGTACCATGTCCTGGTTAGACGATTGGTAACACGATGTAATAGCCGTAAATATCCATAGCACAGCAAGTGCTGTGATAGTTTTTCTCATGGTAGTCATTTTTTATTAATTTATTGCACCCGGTAATTCGCCTGTTCAAAGGCAAAGTATCGCAAGGGGCAAGCACTTATAATTTTGTTTGTATAGCCTGTTGCCGTCCACAATTTCTATCAAACGGGACGCAAGAAAGCACAGCGGGTTAATGACACTGTTTTTATAACAACATCACATTAAACACCGTACTTTATTTATGAATGGTTGCTAAGGCTATCGGGAGGCTGTGCTGGGCCTGTGATATTGAAATTAGCAGCATCGGAGTGATCGCCGCAAAAGACTATAGCAGTAGTTATTATTGGTATCCGGAATTTGTAATCCATAACCTGGTAATTATAGTCTACAGAATTTGTCTTGCCAAACGGTACATGATCTTTCTTCGTAACCGGGATATCTGGTATTTGCCTCGCGTATATCACATTTGTCTCGGCAAGGTGTGTGGTTTCATAATTGGGGATACACAACAGGTAAATAGCATTCCGGGTCATCCTGATTTTTACATAGTTGTAGGCACAGGCTCCAAACTGTATCCGGCCGCTTAATTTTTCATAATTTTTCCAATCGGTGATACCCGGCAAATTTACAGGCACTTTTATTTCTGTTAAATCATCAACATTATAACGGTTCCTGTTAATCTGTTCATTAAATAACTTATTGGATTTATAAACGAAATACTCATAAATTGCCAATTGCCCCGTTGTATTTACGAGGTGTATAAAAAGGAGCAATATGGCAATTAACTTTTTCAAATGATCTTTATCCGTTAGTTTTCCCATATCCAACATGGGCCATTCTTTCGCCCATTGCGGCATAAGCTTCATTTGGGCCGGGGGCCCAGGTGCCCAAGCCGTCCACATAGCGGTTATACATACAAAAGGCAGCAGCAATAAGCACGGTATCATGTATCTCAACATCTGTGGCGCCTTTTTCGCGGGCGGCTGCAACATCCTCATCTGTAACATTTTTGCCATTGCGTTGTACCTGGTGGGCTATGTGCAGCAAAGCACGCAGTTTATCCGAAACCGGGGTGTTTGGCAGGCCTGCTTTAATTTCATCTATTAAACCAATATCGCATTTTAAGTGTGCTACGGCCGCCGCCGCATGCGAGGTGTGGCAAAAATGGCATTGGTTCCAATATGAAACCGATGCAGCTATGATTTCTCTTTCGCCACTGGTAAGGCTACCCGGCCCCCTTAATAAGGTCTCGGCAAGGTCAAGCAATGGCCTGGCCGTTTCGGGCCGGTAATTTAACAAGCCAACAATACCGGGTAATTCTTCGTTCAATAATTTAATATGTGCCATGTTTGTTTAGTTGGTTAGTTTCAATTTATTCCAAATTAAATTTCCGATCTGTTTTCCCTGTGCAGCCCCTGCAAGCGAGCTGTTGCGATAATGGATACCACCATAAAACCTGCTCAAAGCCGTTTCGTCAGATGCCTGAATAAAGGAATTGAAATGGCGCTGTAAGCCGATATAATGCAAATCGCTGGTATCCTGAAAAGCGAAGTTATCGCCAAATAAATGGGTAAGTACTACCGCCGACGCAGCACTTATAGTGGAGTGTCCTGCTGTAAACTCGGGGAAAGGAGGAGTTTGCAGCAACGGCAACCAGGTATGATCAACCTTTTCGTCGATGTAGGTAACGGGCCTCGCATAACTGTAATGATATTTAACCTGCCAGCAGCAAATAAAGGCATCGTATAGCGCTATAGACGTAAGCGCATAAGCTTCGGCCGTTTTTATCGCATCGGCGTGGATTTGTTTACATGCAATTGTGGTAATGCCTATCCAGTGGCCGCCGGGTGTAATTTTTTTATCTGCAAACATTAAATGACCGTTGTGTTGTATCACAAAGGGGTTGTCGTCCCAAAAAGTTGCAATCAGTTTTTCTTCCTTAGTCAGGCTGATGTTTTTGTTGTACACTTCCATATACTGTTTAACAAAAGCGCTGTTTTTATCTTCGCTATATGGCGGAGGAGGCGGTGGCGAAAACTGTGCAGATGAATCTATCGCAAATTCTTTAATCGTTCCCCAGCAAAACTCTACGCCATCCATATAATCCGGGGGCGTTGGTCGCCATTTGCCAGGGCTTTCTTCGCCCAAATATTTTGGCTTACCCCTTGTTTGAGGATAATTATCAACGGCAGACCGCTTTAATACCAGTTTGCCTATTTTCTCACCAAAATCTACTGACCTGGCATAGGTCGAATCATCAAGGTTGTCTTTATACATCGCGTATACCTTGTCTTCATATTTTTTTAGCGTGTCTATGGAAAAGGTAACCTTATGCGCCACCGTGAAAAATGCCTTGGTAGCAGCCAGCGCATAATTGTACTTTTTGCCCTTTTGAGGTTCCGGTGGTTTACCAAAGCCTTTTAATTGAGTAATGATTGAATTATATTTTGGATCGGCATACCGCATTGCCTCGTACGATGCTAAAGCGGTATACCCATAAATCCGGCTTGCCACCGGCGGTGTAAATACATCGTAAATAATTACCTGTGTAAGCTGGTATTCGTTGTCATGTAACACTTCAGCATCTGCTTTTAATGGGGTTTTCTGCTTATGCACACAACCTGCAATCAGCAAGACAAAGGCAGTAAACGTTACTATTTTTAAGTATTTCATATAAATCAATATTTAATTAAGTGCAATATTTCTTACCCGGCCGTCATTATCCGTTATGGAAACCGACTCCATTGTTTTATCAATATTTAAAAACCTGCCCGATTGCGACAGGAACGATGTCCCGTTGTAAAACTCCTGTTTACTTGTTTTACCATTCTTATATTTAATAATAGCATACGCATCTAAAGGCATTAGTTTAACAGTTTGCACGGGCCTTTTCAATTCAAATATTTTCAGTGGGCCGCGGTTCTGGCTGGCAGCAAGCAGGTAATTGTTTTTAGCGCCCATTAGCTTTACCAGAGCCTTGCCGTCACCAGGGATGTAAAGACCGCTTTGCCGAATAGTAAGCGGCTTAAAGCCGCCTTTTCCATCACCTTTTAACAATAAGCCATTAAAGGCATCGTACCGGCCGGTCATTACTTCGGTGCCAAAATCATTTCCGCTTATGGCCACATCGAGGTTGCCGTCGCCATCAAAATCGTCAACCACCAATCCGTTTAGTTGGGATGTTTGCGCTTCTATTGGTAAGGGAGTCATCGTGAATTTTCCGTTGCCATCGTTTTTGATATAGCAGGATTGCATCATGTTGGCTTTTAACCTGATTGCACCTTTTCTCATTTCGGGTGTAATCACGGAGTCCATCGTGGCTGTTGCAAACGATTTATAATTTTGAAACTTAACCCGCATCCCTATAATTTGCTTTATAATGTCGTCGCGGGTATTAGCGGGGAATTCTTTTAATTCGCCATCCTTGTCTTTTAGAAACAGGGATGGGAAAGCATCATAACTGCCGTTATTATCAAAGTCTTTTGCTGTAATATAAACCGGATAATCGTCCGTCGCTTTGTAAAAAGTATTCAAGCCAACATTGCCAACAATATAACTGGTTTTGCCGTTGTGCTCAAAATCGCCGGCAGCAATGGTATTCCACCAGCCAAGCTTACCGCCTATACCCGTTTGGCCGGTTACGTTTTTATATACACCATGGTCGTTTTTTAAAAATGTTACCGGCATCCACTCGCCTGTAAGTATCAAATCGGGCCAGCCATCATTGTCGAAATCGGTGAAAATTGCATCACATATAAGGCCTGCATTTATCAGGTCCTTTGCATTTGATGCTGTAACATCAGTAAATTTTATCTGCCCATTCTTACTGTCGTTTCGCAATATCATGCTCGAAACAGGTTTAGGATAATTCCAGGGTTCTACCCGGCCCGAAACAAACAGGTCCAGCTTTCCGTCTTTATTGTAATCGGCAGCCTTTACACATAATTTGCTGGTAAAGTTTTTAGGCAGCGCGTCAACCGCTTCCGTAAAATTGCCTTTGCCGTCGTTAATGTACAGCCGGTCCTGGTAAAATGACGACCCGGGTGTCTGCTCGTAACCGCCGCCGGCAACATACAAATCGAGGTGTCCATCGCCGTTTGCATCAAATAACAGCAGGCCCTCGTCCTTAAAATGAGCATTAGGGTTATTCACGCCTTTTGGCAGCAGATCGCGCTGTATAAACTTACCATCGGGCTGTTGCAATAGTAACTGCGCCGGGTATTTGCTGGTGCCCCCAATCACCATGTCATCGTACCCATTGCCATCAACGTCGCCTACGGCTACTGCCGGCGTATATTGCGATAGTTTGTGCGGAATTAGTTTTTGGATGTTAAAATCGGCCAAATCGCTTTCCTTGTGCACATAATTAACGCCCACGGACCGGGTTACTTCTGTAAATAAAGATTGGGTATTTATTGCCGGGATATTAAAATTATAATCATCCTTAGCATTCGTTAAGTTTACTTTTAATAATTGGTCCGCTTTTATATTTTTAAAAGTCTGTTTTTTATTATTGGGCCACCTGATCACTACCGAGTCGAGCATTGCATCTTTACCCAGACCAAAATGGGCCATGTTTTGGATAGTTGATAAATATCCCCGGTATGGCGTGTTTTCATATACCTGGTGTTTACCATTTCCATAATAAATATCGGCCCATGCGCCAATACCACCCCGGTTTAACGGGCCTCCTGTAAACTGTATATGTAAATAATGGCTGTTGCTTTTATCTTCCTCGCGAGCCGTGTTTTTATAGATAAGTACTTCATCGTTAATGTTGTTAATCACCATATCCATATCACCATCATTATCCAGATCGGCGTATGCTGCACCATTTGAAAATGTTGGGACCCCGAGTCCCCAGCTTTTAGTAACATCAGTAAATTGCAGATTGCCGTCGTTCCTGAATGCGTAATTGGGGATTTTTACAATTGGTATCTGGTCCAATATTTGTTTCTTTGTTGCAAGCATGCTGGCCTGATTGCGGAACGTGGTAAAATCATGATCCGTAACATCGCGCGGATAGCCATTGCTTATTACGATGTCGCGAAAGCCATCATTATCAAAATCGGTAATTAACGGGCACCAACTCCAGTCTGTTTGCGATATCCCGCTCAAAAACGAAGTCTCGCTGAATGCCGGTTCGCCGATCGAATCATTTTGCCCCAGGCGCGGCCCCTGGTTAATTTGTAAAGTGTTGCGGTTATATTGGTATTGATAGCTGTAGTAGTCAAAGTTTAAATAGGTTTGGTACGAATTGGAGCCCATAAACATCTTTTTACGATAGTTATCTTCCGGAAACATATCCAATTCAAAAACATCGGCGAGGCCATCGTTGTTGATATCTTCAATATCCTGCCCCATGGCGCTGTTGGACGTGTGCTTAAAGTATTCTTTCGATTTGTCCGTGAATGTACCGTTGTGGTTATTGACGTATAAAATGTTCTCCGACAAAAAATCATTAGTGACATATATATCCTTCCATCCATCGCGATTAATATCTACGGTAGTCACAGCATGCCCATAACCTTCCATCAATATGCCCGCCTGTTTGGATACATCATGAAACACCGGGTGCTTTAAAACAGGGTCCCAATCGTTGCGGTAAAGCCGTCCCCGGCTTTTGCCCGTACCATCTTTTAAAATGGGCCTGAATGAACTGGTATTGTCAGACGATTCGGCACTGTTTACAGCGAGGTACATATCCAGGTCTCCATCGTTGTCATAATCAAAAAACGACGCCATGGTAGAATGGAGGTTGATATCAAGGCCGTACTCCTTACTCATTTCTTTAAAGGCAGGCACACCATTTTTGTCCACACCCTGGTTTATATAAAGCAGGTTCCTCCGTTTTGCCGAATCGGATAACAGGGTATTGCAAACATAAATATCAGGTAATCCATCGTTGTTAATGTCAACAACCGCTACACCACGTCCCCATCCGCCTATTCCACCTACGCCAGCCTGCTTTGTTACGTCATCAAACTTCATATTGCCCTTATTAATGTATAACCGGTTGGCTACCTGGTTACCCACCAGGAAAATATCAGGCAGGCCATCATTATTAAAGTCGCCGATGCCTACACCGCCACCGTTATAAATATTCAGCTTATCCAGTGGGTTGATGGAATCGTTCTCCACAACCTTGTTTACAAAATTAACACCCGAATAAGAAGAGGGCACCACTTCAAAAAGTGTCTCTTTCTTTTTGCAGGAGACAAAGCAGAAAATAACAAAACAGTAAAAAAGGGCCGGAGTAAATTTCATTATAAAATGATCTAAAATTTAGTGCTATGATTTAGCTCTTCTTTTGGTTTTATTTTAGCAGGCGGCGTAAGGTATCCTTCCCTTGCGCGCTGTTCACCCATTTGGTCGTATATCGATTCGTCGTCGGGTTGCCAGGTGGCCAAACCATCTACGTAGCGGTTATACATGCAAAAGGCAGCAGCAATTAACACCGTGTCATGTATTTCAATATCGGTAGCACCTTCGGCTCTTGCAAGGGCGACATCTTCGGCTGTTACATTTTTACCCCCTTGTTGAACTTTTGCAGCTATTTTTAGCAACGCCTTTAATGTATTGCTTATGGGTGCCGTTTCCGGATTGGCAAGTACCTGCTGTACTATTTCTGCATTATTTCCTAACTGGTGCTGTGCGATGGCTCCATGTATATTGCAGCAATATTTACAGGTATTTAACCGGGATACATAAGTGGCAATCAGTTCACGTTCACCAGCGCTTAGCGTTGGGTGCGGGTTGTGCAGTAAAGTTTGTACCAGCGCGTTTAAAGGTGCAGCCGTTACGGGCCGGTACAAAAATAAACCCCTGATGCCGGGGAATTCGTTTTCAATTTTAATATGAGGCATGGTGGTTGTTGATTAAGTTGTAAATGTTGTAAGGGTTTTAATTGTTAAATATGTTTTAGTGGCTGTAAACGTTGTAATCGGTTGGGGTGGCAAAACAATTGTAAATGTGAAAATAACCTATGTAACACTTATAACCTTTACAACCTATCTTATAACTTCTACAACATTTACAACCACTCCAACCTTTTAAGCTTTTACCGAAACACACTCGATTGATAGCCGTCCAAAGCCCGTTGCGGCGCACGGTTAACATAAAATTGCCGGTCCTGCGGGGCCCAGGTTGCAAGGCCGTCCACATACCTGTTAAACATGCAAAAAGCTGCCGAAATTAATACGGTATCATGTATTTCAACATCGGTAGCTCCGGCCTTCCGGGCTTCGTCAATTTGTTCAGCCGATACTTGTTTTCCGTCTTTTTGAACGCTGGCCGCTATGGAAAGCAACGCCTTCATTTTATCACTTAATTCGGCCGAATGGAAATCCTCCTTAACAGCATCTATCTGCTCAATGTTGCATCCCAAATAATGCCCGGCTAATGAACCGTGCACATTTTGGCAAAAAAAGCAATCGTTTAAGTAAGATACGTACGTTGCTATCAGTTCACGTTCGCCGCGGGTTAATGTGTTGTTATCATCTCTTAACAGTACTTCTGCCAGGGCATTCAACGGCGCTTCGGTTTCGGGTCGGTAAGCCATCAGCCCGCGTATTCCCGGTAGCTCGTTATTTAGTTCAATATGTGCCATATCTTATGCTTCCGTTATATTATTGATTGGTCTCCGGCTGTATATTTTTAATCAGTAAAACTGCCAGCAGCCCGATGATAAAGACCAGTGAGAAAATAAACAATGAGTTGCCGTAGCCGCCCAACGCGGTTACCAATACGCCAACACTTAACACCGCAGCACCCGTAAACAGGCGCCCGATATTAAAGCAGAACCCGGTTGCAGACGCACGAATACCTGTTGGAAACAGCAATGGAATATACAACGAAAGGATACCCTGGCTTGCCCCAAAAAAAAGCGCCAAAATCGCGATCTCGGCGTAAATAATTACCGAAAAAGTGGTGTTGGTTTTGAACAGGATAAACGACATTACCGAACAAACAGCAAAGCTCATAATAAGCGAGCGCCGCAAGCCCATTAGGTTCACCACCCAGCCCGAAACAAAGCCGCCGGTTAAACCGCCCATCCCTAAAAACATCATGCTTACCCCGCCTTCTTTATGTGAATTGCCGGGTAACATGCCATGTATCCACGTGGGTAACCACAAAAATATAGCCCACAAGCCAATTAACATAGTGCCGAATATAACCGACCCGGTGGCTATGGCCGCAATATTTTTTTCGTGGAATAAATGATTTGCCGGTTTTTGGGAATCCGGGTCGCTTACGTGCGCGCTAAGCCATAAATTCGATTCGTTAATGAGCCAAAAACCTGCAAGAGCAATTATCAGCGGAATAGCCCCAACCATAAATCCCTGCCGCCATGAAGTTACCAGGTAATTGATAACCCCTGCAGAAAAAATCCCTACCGGGATAGAAATAGACAGGATACCGGTAGCGACCGCCCTGGTTTTTTCGGGCCATACTTCGCTGATTAGTGTAAATGACACTACCAATAAGCCCCCGATGCCCACACCGCTCATGAAACGGCAAAGCACCACACCCCACCAATTGTTCATGATACCGGTAAGCATGGTAAATAATCCAAAACAGGCTATGGATAATAAGAGCGAGGTTTTTCGACCGGTCCGGTCGCTGATTACGCCCCAAAAAAAACCGCCGGCAGCCCAGCCAAAAATAAACATGGCGTTGATGTAAGCGCTAATATCATTAAGCTCAGTCTCGCTTTTGCTGCCCTGTAACTCTTTAACCACCACCGGCAGATACACAGACATTAGGGTAGATATTACGCCGGCGAACATATTGCCGGCGAAACAAACAATAAACAACAGCACAAGGTTTGCCGATGTTTTGGTACTGGCCCCGGTATTAATAGTTAATGTATTTTCCATGTTGCTGATTCCTTTTATTTTTTTAAATGATCATAGCCTTGCGGCAAACGGGTATATCCGTGGTTTACCAACCTATCCGCCAGCACACCGAAATAACTAACATCTTCGGGCATTGCAGTGGCCATACCATCAACATATCGGTTATACAAGCTAAAAAGCGCTGCTATTAGAACCGTATCGTGAATTTCAATATCAGTGGCCCCTGCGGCCTTTGCCTTTTCAACATCTCCGGTGGTTACTAATTTGCCGTTTTTGCCGGTTAGTGCTGCAATGTTTAAGAGCGCCTTCATCTTGTCACTTACCGGGGCCGTAGCAATATCTTTTTTCACCATGCTTGCAGTAGTGTTCTCGCCCAGCAGTTCTTCACCTAAAAGCGCATCCACAGCTGCGGTATGTGCCGTAGTGCAAAACCGGCATTGGTTGCCATGTGATACAATGGTTGCTATCAGTTCACGCTCGGCCTCGGTAAGTGTTGAGGGGCCGCGTAGTAACAGTTGAGTCAGATCGCGTATAGGCGCGGCGGTATCCTTGCGGTATTCAAGCAAACCGGTAATTCCGGGTAAATGGCTTTCAAGTTCAATATGGGGCATATAATCTTTTTTTATGTTTGTTATTTTTAACACAGAGATGCAGAGATAACACAGAGAACACAAAGTTTTTATTAAGAAAAAAGCTATTTCTCTGTGTTCTCCGCGTCCCCTCTGTTTCTCTGCGGTTATTTTTTACGCTTACGAATATAATTTTTCTTCCGCGAGTTTGGTTCCTTCTATTCGCGCTTTTATTTTTGCAAATGCCGTTTCGCGGGTGGTGGATACATCGTCACAAAATGGTGAAAATCCGCAATCGTCGGTTGTCCCCAATTGGTTTAAAGGGATATAGGCTGCGGCTTCCAGCACCCTGTCCCTTACTATTTCACTTGTTTCAATATCTGGATTTAGCACATCAATTACACCGATAAACGCCGTTTGATTAGGCTTAAGATGTTGCCTGATGATTTTTAAAACCTTAACTCTGTCGGGTTCGCTTGCCAGTTGCAAATAAAAACTGCCCACGTTCAACTCAAAAAGCTGAGGTAAAAAATCGGCATAGTCAATATCGGCGCTGTGGGTCGAGTCGTGGTCGCCGCCGGGGCAAACATGTACGCCCAGCTTTTGCTGTTCTTCGGTTGTGAAACGATTAAACACCTGGTTATTAATATCAACAAATGCCTTCAAAACACCGCCCGACGGATCAAGTTTGAGGGATAAACGCCCTTCGGTAAAATCCATCTGAACTTTGTAGGCTCCTTGCTGTAAACATTGCCTGATGTCTTTTTCGCATTCGTTCAGTAAGTCGGTCATAAATTCAGCCTGGGTGTAACCGGGTATTCCATTTGATGGGTAAATTAAGCTTAACGCCGATGCTGAGATTACCGCTTGCTTAACCGGCAGTTTGGTTAGCTTTTGTGCAGCTGCAAGATATTTTACCGCGTAATTACCGTATTTGAATGGGCCGGCTGTTAACAAAGGCAGCTGGCGGGAGTGTCCGTCAGCAAACTCAATTTTCATCCCTTCGGCGGATAAATTAGTTAAGCCCTCCAGCGGATAGGTAGCGAAGCTGGATTTGGTCTGCTCGCCATCCGTTATAACCGGCGAACCCGTTTTTTCAAATTCGCGCAAAGTATCATTAATGGCCTTATCGTAAAGACCATTTAAATCGGCGCTGTAAGCCTGCCCGGTAATAGCTGCTATTAACCCGGACGGGCGTGGAATGCTTCCAATAGGTTCTGTAGGGATGCTCATCGTATTTCTTGATTAGTTTTTATGTCCTGCCTCTTGATTTTTGACTCCTGGTTCTTGTTCCTTTTCTCCTGACGCTCAATTCTTAATCTTCAACTCATTATATTTTTGCTGCAAAAACTGGTACCCGGCTGTTTTATATTCGGGTGTCGATACCGTAAAGTGATCGCCTGGGTAGTAAGCAAAAACAAAACCGGCATCTACCTTCTTCATCTCATCATCCAGCAAATGAACCGGGTAATTCAATAAAAAGTTATCCTGGCTGCCTACCGATACCCTTATTTTCCCCTGCAAATCAGGTTTTATTTGTTCCCAGTTGGTGCGCAGGTAAAGCGAAATATCATAGTTTTTCCACCGTTCAACTACTGCCGGGTCAATGTCTCCTGTAGCGTCGGTAATCAGGCTGCGCGGTGTGCCATCGCTGTTTTTTGTGCTGAATACGAAATTAAACGAATGCATTTGCTCGCCGCGATAGATGACATGTTCCATGGCATACATGTTTTTCATTAATATCCACGGAAAACGCCCCGCAATGGTGCCTGCCAATCGCAGCGAACTGTCTTTGGCATAGTACATATTTTTGTCGTTGTACAAATCAATTTGCTGAAAACTCCGGAAATCAACCGGGTCGGGCGAGCTTGACCAGCAGGCCGTAAATGTTTTAGGGTAATGTGTTTGCAGCCATAGTACGGTCCATCCACCGCTGCTATGACCGGTGAGCAAACGAGCGGCATTGGTGTGGTATGTTTGCTCAACTAAAGGGATAAGTTCCTGTGTGAGGGCGTTGCCCCAGGGGCCATTATTGTCACTATTGGCATATACCGAATGTCCGCCGGGGCAGTTGCCATCCAGAAAAACCCTGATGCAAGGCGTGGTATCAATAGGTGCGCTGTTATCGTTTCGTCCCGAATAGGCATGATAGTCACCACCGTATCCCGAGATCCAATATAATACCGGGAACTTGCGGGCGGGCTGTGTAAAATATTCTTTTGGTAGCAATACGGCTGCGTTTACACTGGTGGGACGTTTATAAAAAGCAGTTAATAATGCCGAAGGCGATTTTAATTCTTTTATGTATTGGGTTTCAACAAAAGCCTGTTCTTTGATCACATCGTTGCATACGATATCAAAAGACTGGCTTGTGTTTTTACTGATTTTTACCGTTACAGAGGGGTTATACATATTACCCGGGCTATTGCCAATGGAACGGCCACCCGCATTCTTATCCCAAACAACCTGCGCATGGTAGGTGCCTCTTTCTATATCCGAAAGCACAACCGGGTACCAGGTTGCCGCATCGTCGAATACTACTTTTTCTCCCGGCTTTACGTTGTTTACAGTAATAGAAAAGCAAGGAAACAGTTCTACACCAACCATTTCATCCTTGGGGCTTTTTGAATCCTTGCACAGATATAAAAAAACCTTTCCCGAGAAGATTGCCGAAGACGCGGCAGAAGTAAAACTGGCTGTAAACTTTTGCGCCACAGCATGCAAAGAACATACCGTAACAAAGCAGAGCAAAAGAATTTTTTTATTGATATTCATGATATAGTTTTTATTTAATCTATCCGTCGTCTACTTAATTAACTTCTAATCTCCAATCTCTAACCTCTAATCTTCCTAATTATATTTCACAGTATTTGGATGAAATGTACTCCATGAGTGCCAAAACTCCTGGTAGGCCTGCACAGGGTTTAATTTTTCGCCTTTCATAGCGCCGGCAATGCAAACGCCATCCATGTTCCAGGTAGAATGAGTATCTTTATCTGTGAAAACACCATTAATTCCTTTTTCAAATCGTAGTGCTATCCCTTTAACCAGCCTGTTGTATACATGGAACGATGCGGAATCCTCTTCGAGCGCAAGTACAACCGGAAGGCCCTTTACCGAATCATTAATCAGTGTTGTTTTTACCAAATTGTTCCAGTCATAAGCTTTTGAAGCATTATTAGCCGAAACACCAATGACCCACGATTTACGTTTCCACGATGCAGAATCTCTTTTCTCCAGGCCGCCGTTTATTGTTCCATCATCGTAATCCTCCAAACTTTTATAGCTCTTTTTAAAGGCAGGGTCGGGCTGCATCACAAACGAGTTGGGATATTCCCTAAGCCATGCCGCTAATGTTACTTGTTTTGATTCTAATTCTTTTATTGCAGATCCTTTTAACGGTCCGGCTATTACCTTTCCGGTAGCCTGTTGTAACCAGCTTCCGGTGGTGGCATCCTCAAACATGGCGTTAAAATGATCCATGCCAACCAGCCTGAACGATTCCTTTTTGCCGTTTAAAAATGGGCTGTAAACGCGGCCCGTGCGGCATACGGTACAATAGGTTATCATCACCGCTGTATGGCCAATGGTATCCATTACCTGGTGATGATAGCCAATAATTTGGATAGGGTAGGCCTTAGCCACACCATCCAACGCAACCCCAATTACCAGTCTGTCTTTATCAGTAGTATCGGCCGAACCGGAGACAAATGTTTTTTGCTTAGGTGCGCGAAACATTTTGTCGGCCTCGAAACGATAGTTGAAAAAAAAGAAGATAGCCGCATAGCCAACAACAAGTGCCGACAAAACTACCTTCTTCCAGATTTTTCCATTTTTATAAGTTTGCAATAGTGGGAAAATAATCAAAGCCAACGCCAGTATTCGTATCCAAATGATATTATTGCTAATCCAGTAAGCCAGGGTTATCGTGTTTTTATACTGGCTTCCGGGAAAAGGCATAATAAAATACACGCGGAGTATTTCTGCCGCAAATAGTATTATTAACCCTGTTATTAAAAGCAATCTCTTTTTCATAATATTATTTTAAACTTAAATAATGGCGTTAGCATTGAAATTTTTATTGTTCAGTTACCGGTAGTGGAAATTCAGTCCATACATCATCTCCCACCCTGTCAATTGGCAATGTATTTAACAAGTTATATCTCCGTAGATCAACCCAGCGGTGGCCCTCGAAAAACAGGCTATATCTTCTTTGATTGAGCATTTCAGTAATTAGTGCCGACTGTGTAACCGCTCCGCTATAATTTGCTAAACCGTGCGCGTTTCTGATCCTGTTTATAGCTTTTAAACCTTCAGTAAAATTATTTAGCTGGATATTCCCTTCAGCATAAATAAGCACCAGTTCCTCATTCCTGATGATGCCTACCGGCGCGGTGCTTGAAGTGTAAACCCAAACATCGCGATCGCTGCTTAAGCCACTAAGCGCGGCAGGAGTTGTGCGTAGGGTAGCTTTGTTAATCCGGTCGTCGCCTGCTGCAATATCCTGCGCAAACGATGGATGCGCTACCCTTTCTTCGCCGGTTTGATTTTGAGGGATGAAAACCGGGTTAAGCTGATCGCCGGAACCTGTTCCGAAAACATGAAACACGCCGGTATTTAAATCGCCGTTCAAGTTGTAAAATGATGCATTTAAATCGTCAAGCGCAGTTTGCCAGTTACTTTGGTAAACACTTACTCTTGCGGCAATGGCCCTGTTAACTTTAGTTAAACCGGCAGCATCGCTAAAGCCTGCAAACCCTGCAAGCGGAAATGAAACCGTTGCGCCGCTTAAATCGGTTTTTGCGGAATCAAGCAATGAAGTAATTGCAGCCAGGCCTGCGGTGTAGCTTACAAAAGGGCCCAGATGATCGGGGTTGGCAACGTCCACCCGTATCCCTTTGGAATAGGTAAGGTTTAAGTTAAGTAGAAGTTGATATGCTTTAACAGTACGGGCAAAACCAGTATAACCCTTCTTTTGTGCGGTGCTTATTGTGGCAGAATTGTTAGCTGCCTGGATAAGGATATTACAGTTTTTCACCACGCTGTATCTTGCCGCCCAAGGGTTGGTGATATAGAAGTTACTGCCGCTTAACGTGGCGCTGTTTGCGCCCAGCAAATCCAGCACATAACGCGGCTCCGATCCGGAAAAACGATAGGTTTCGCGGCCTATAATGCTTACGTCATCGAGGTAAAAATTGAGTGCATTTCTCATACCCGATTCTGTACCGCTCACGAGGTTATTTAATTCGCTTTGCGTGGCATTTTTTGTCAAATCTTCGATGGTTGCATTGTTTAAATCGCCATAATCCTTTTTGCAACCCGCAAAAAACAGAATGACCACCGCAAACAGGATGCTATATATATTGATATTTTTTTTCATGATAATCACTTTTCTAAGAATTAAAAATTAAATGAAATGTGGAAAGCCGCCGTTTTAGATGATGGATATGGGTCGATATCAACACCGGATGAAAAGCCTGTACCGAAATTCGACGATTCGGGATCATAACCTTTGTATTTGGTTATGGTGATGTAGTTATTTAGCGATGCGCCAACGGTTATGGTTTTTATGTAAGAAACCGGCAGTTTGCTAAATGTGTAATACAAGCCAACTTCGCGCAAACGCAGGTAGGTTGATGTTTCTACTGTTTGATGTGCATCAGAACCCACCAGCATTAACTGCGATACGCCGTAAGGGACGTGTGGTATGCTGGATGGTTTATCATAATCAACACTGGTACTTCCAAAAACATTTTGAAGCTGTGTTACGTCCACATTTTGACCGCCCTTTTTCCAGTGCCACAAAAAGCGTAAGCTTAGCTTTTTGAAAAAAGTAATTTCATTATAAGTATTCATCTGGAATGTTGGCTCCGCGTCGCCAAGAGGGCCTACACCATGACCGTTTAACCCAACAATTTGTGTTGCTGATTTGCCTTGCTCTATTTGGTAAGTGCCCAGCAATACGCCGCCCACTGAACCTAATTGAACCGGAGGAACGATGAGTTTGGTTACTTTTGAACGGTTAAACCAAAAGTTTACCGAGGTATTCCAAACTACATTTTTTGATTCGACTGGCCTTGCATTTAAACCCAACTCTACACCATGATTACTTAAGTCGCCGGCGTTAACCCACTTTTGGGCAAAGCCCGATGATGGCGGAGGAGTGGTTAATAAAAGGAAATCAAATATGTTTTTCTTATAATATGTTAACTCAAAACCTAACCTTCCCTTTAATATGCTAAAGTCAACGCCGGTTTCAAACTCTGTTTGCCTTTCGGGTTTAATATCTGCTTCGCCAGCCTGGGTATTCACCAGCAAACCGGGGAAACCCGAAATGTTGGATACGCCCAATGCAGTGAATTTACTGCCATAAGCCGGTACGTTATTAGCCTGGCCGTAAGCGGCACGCAGTTTAACACTTTCAAAAAGGCCTTCCTTTATAATACCCATGTCGGTAAGGTTCCATGATAAACCAGCCTTGGGATACAGGTAGTATTTGGAAACATCACCATTATTGCTTGATCTGTCCAAACGCAAACCACCGGTTAGGGTAATAGCGTTAACAATATGTGCTTCTTCCTGTATAAAAATACCACCGTTCAGATATTTTGTCCTTAGTTCTGTTGCGTTTAAAGCGCCTGCCTGGTCAACATTTTGCTGACCGGCAATAACCTGCGAGGCAACATCCAAAATGTTATTATAGTTACCGGTTTCCTGTGTTATCCCCGCCGATGATGTCAGCGATAATTTATCAGAGGGCGTAAAAGTATTTACCAGCGAGAAAATGTAATTGGTACTGAGGTTTTTGGTAAAGCCTTGTATCGACTGACCTTTGTTAACCGCCTCAAATTGTAGCACGCTCGGGAACAACACGGTTGTTTGCAGGTTGTAAAAATCTACGCCGCCCCGTCCAATAAATTTGGTGTTGCTATGACTGCTTTTTTGCAGGGTTATTTCCAAATTGGCCCCGGTAATAAACCTGTTTACCGACTCATTATTCGTCATCAGCGCAATAGTTTGCAATGGGTTTGATGCTGCAAAGGGGTTATTTGGATAATTTCCGTTGCCATCAGGATGTAGCTGTGCAAAGTCAGGGGTTGATGACAACGCTATGCCCGTTGAAACGCCGGCGTTATCATTGCCGAATATCCCCCTGTCGGCCGATGAATTGATATAGTTGGTGGTGATACCTATTTTAATATTGTCGGTAATTTTATGATCAAGATTTAACCGTACGCTGGTATTGCTGTATCCGGTGCGGTTTACAAGGCCCCCATCGTCTTTCTGTGCAACAGAAAAATAAAAGCCTGTTTTATCACTTCCGCCGCTCATGCTGAGCAGTGTATTGCGGGTTAATGGGGTATGATCGTAAATCTCCTTCTCGTAATCATATATCTGGCCGGCGGCTTGCGCGTTGTTAAACTCCTGGGTCAGTGTGGCCGGGTCGCCGGGCAGCGAGGCGGCTGTTTCTGCTGTAAATTGCCTTACCCCCAATAATTTTATTGGCCTCAGGAAGCCCAAATCCTGCGATAAAGTGATGTTTGTTTTGCCTTGTTTACCTTTTTTGGTGGTGATGATAATTACACCGCCCGATGCCTTGGACCCGTAGATGGCGGCCGCGGAGGCTCCTTTTAATATTTCAATGCTTTCTATGTCTTCGGTTCTGATATCGGCAATACGGCTTGATGGATTATCCTGGTTAGATGTAGGGCCGCCGGGGCCGGCTAATGTTACTGCATTTAAACCGCCGGAAGTTGCAGAGTTGTCTACGTATACCCCGTCTATTACGTATAATGGTTGCGTATTGCCATATACTGAGGTTACCCCCCTTAATTTTATAGATACACCGCCGCCTGGTGCACCTGAATTGGCATTGATATTGGCGCCCGAAATTTTCCCTTCCAGCGCTGCATCAAATGTCTGAGCAGGTGCAGTTCCGCTTAATTCTTTGGAACCGATCACTTCAACAGCATTGGCCAGGTTTTTTCTTTTAACCGATGTAGCTAATCCGGTTACCACTACCTCATCAAGCTTCGAAACATCTTCTGCTAAGGCTACGTGTATATCCGATTTTCCGGCTATAGCTATTGTCTGTGTTTTATAGCCAATAGCGCTTATAGTTAGTACTGCGTTTTCGGGAACGGTTAATGTAAACTTTCCGTTTACATCGGATGCAACAGCAATTGAACCATTTCTTACCCCGATGGTAGCACCCGCAACCGGAACATCATTACCTGCCGTAATAACGCCCGTGAGGGTTCTGTTTTGCGCAAAAAGAAGAACAGGGGTCAAGGTTAGTATTGATAACCATCCTGCTATAAAAAGTAATTTTTTTCTCATTGTTTTGGTTTTTGGTTGAAGATTTAATTGGTTAATAAGGACGCGTTAAACCGCTGCATTTTCGGCTACAGGTTGTTTTTCTTTAAAAATATGATTGCCATAACCCATTTCTGCAATCTGTTTTGCCCTTAAGGGGTACGATGAAAGGTCGGTTGGCGTGTTGGATGCAAGGCCGTCAACATACCTGTTAAACATGCAAAAAGCGGCCGCAATAAGTACAGTATCGTGAATATCCCTGTCGGTTGCCCCAAGTGCTTTAGCGGCTTCTACTTGTTCGGCGGTCACAAACTTTCCACCTTTTTGTACACTTCCGGCAATGGTCAACAGCGCTTTCAGTTTATCAGGAATGTCGGCATTTGTATAGTTCTTTTTTACCTGGTCAACTAATTCGGTATCGCCGTCAAGATAGCATACAGCAATTGCACCGTGCGATTGCTGGCAATAAAAGCAATCATTCAAATAGGAAACATAGGTGCCTATTAGTTCCCGGTCGGCCATACTTAGGCCCTCGTTAGAGCGTAATAGTAAGTTAGCGAGTTCGCCCATAGGAGAGGCTGTTTCGGGACTGAAAGCCATTAAGGATCTCATACCGGGTAAATTCTTGTCCAGATCAATGTGTGGCATAATTTATTTTGTGTTGCGTAAATAATCAGGACAAAGCAGCGGGTAGCCGTCCTATCCATTCGTTAATGAAGTTGTTTTGATTTTTGTCTCTCCTGAAATTTAATTGCAACCCTTTTGGGCATACCTGTTTGTAACCGCGCAGCTTTAGGCAAAGGGTAATTTACTATCATTGCATAGCTATAACAATTAACCGGTATTGGGCCAAACGCTATAAACAAACGCCATGATTTTACTGAATTGATAGTGCTGCGCAATCAGCCTTCCCCTTAAAAATTGTGAGGAAAACCTAATAGTACAGCATATTTTGTCAGGAAAATGCAAATCACACTTAACACAGTATTATTTAAAAATACCTGGTTAAAACTGACTCAAAAAAGCAATTAAGAGAGTGTATTTGACCTATCGGGAGGTTGACCGGGAATGCCAACAGAGGCCTTGATAATGTTTAAAAAAGAGTAATCGGGCAGTATTTTAGTTAGTTCTACAGAAACCAGTGCATAATCTTTAGGCGCGGTATAGTTAAAATCGCTTTCAAAAACACTTTTCTTGAATAGCGGTATACGTGACCTCTCGTTTACAGGGCCATCGCTAACTTGTTTTGCATAAACAATTTTGGCATTTTCAAGACGTCCCTTTTCATGATTAGGGATACACAATAAATACATGGTATCGGTGGTCATTTTAAGGTATGCAAAGTTATAGGTTGTATCCTTCACCCTTACCTGGCCGCTTACCGGCGTATAGGCATCCTCATTTTCAACCGTTTTAAAATTAACCGGCACCCTTACTTCAACAAGGTCTGACTGTTTGTAGTGGTTATTATTGATTTGGTTAAAAACAATAGTATCAGACCGGTTGATGAAATATTGAAATAACAGCATATATCCCCCCATGTTAAACAGGAGCAGCACCAGCATCGCTATCGCAAATATTTTTTTCAATTAAATTAGGATCGGTTTGTATTGGGAAATAAAAGTATTGTAAATAAATAAGTATTGCAAATTATTATTTTCACTTCAGATAAAATTGACAAACCGTCACTGCGTTTATCGAATACTTTATCGTTCCTTGCTGTAATGTTCGATGCAAATAATTGATCTGCGCAGTATTATAACGCTGAACAGTATCAAGAATAAAACGCATCAATTAAAAAGTGACCTCCTCAGTCATTCCCGTTACCGTAGCGCCAAATTATCCGATTCAGTGGAAAAAACAATAGTTTGTATCGTGTGAATTTAACGGTGCAGAATCATACATCAGTCACTTTATGGTTGGGATCGGAGTGATTAAGCGCCATAGAAATATCTTCCTTTGGCACACCGCAATCGTTTCTGGCAATAGTTGCCCAACTGTGGCGGGCATAGTAAGTAGCGACACCATGGCCAAGTTCTAAAGATTTCGCCACCTATGCTAAGCCGGTATTAACTGCATTTATAAAGTTTTCGGAGCTACTGTACATCTGGCATAAATTATATTTTTCAATGTTGAAACGTACTTTGGTCATCCATCGTTTACCCGACAAATAATTTAAACTTTTTCTGTTTTGTTCAAATGTTCGTGATATTCCACGAGTTTTAACATCGCATTAATGGTCGTTTCGTAATTTTTTGCGCCCACCACTTTTTTATAATCCTGCTCAAGCCCTTCCATTTGGCTTTTAACATGCTTATAAAAGCCGGCGCCTTTATCAGTTAAATACAACATTGCCGAACGGCCATCTGTGCTGCACTTCTCGCTGCGTACCAGCCCAATCTTCTCCAGCTCTTTTATCACCTTACTTGCTGCCTGTTTGGTTATGCTTAAGTTTGACGCCAGTGCGTTATTTGAAATGCCCTTTGTCCCGATACTCATAAATAGCGGTATATGCGAATGATTAAAACCTTGTATATTTTCATGACAAAGCTCATTGCAATACCAACTATCCGATAATCGTTTAAAAAGGTAAAGTAATTTACAGGTCATCCTGTTTGTATCCTCGGTTAACATGATCTTATTTTTAATGTTCAATCAGCAGTTATTCATATCAGACTCAATATAGTCAATTTGGTTTACAAAGTAAAACTTTTTTTTCATGACATTTTAATTTGTAACAATCGTCTCAGGCAGCCTGTTGGTGGTCGTAAATCCGCTCCGTATTTAATATTGCAATCGTGCTTTTGTTGCCCCTGAACTTTTTTATCAAATCGGTTACCGCATTATTGCTGGCAATTTCAACAGCCGACAAAAAATAACTTTTCAAAAAGATCAGCAGCATTCCGATCTCCATATCCGAACCCATAAAACTGTCCCTTAAAAGTTGCTTAATTAAAGGAAGCAGGTACTGCCCCATTGTGCTGATTGAGAACTTAGATGCCGGAAAAAGCTTATTTATATTAAAGCTCCTTAAACCAGTGAGCATCAGATTGGAGATGTTAAAAAATGTTTGCCCGATATTAACAAGTTGCGTTTTCATTATTGCTGCGATTAATAGTACAAAGGTAAACTAAGTTGACTATATTGGTCAACTTAGTTTACCAAAAAATATACATTTTCTAATTTTATGACGTTGTTGTGATTCAGCCGGTGCAATGATTGGGAGGAGAGTAAACGGTCTTGTTTTTAAACGAATTTTAATGCCGGACAAAAGTTACCCTCGTTGAAAGTCCGCTCTATAAATCCTGTTAATTTGCAACAAATGCAAGGGTAGTATTTTTGTAAACCTGCTTTTGCAATTGTGTTTTCAGGTTTCTGAAAATCTGTAAAGGGGCGTCTGTTGCAAACATGTTAACCAGCCAGGCAGGAAGGGAACCGCCCGGATCAACATGTATCGAATATTCAACATGAACCTGGTTGGACCCGGTGGGAGTGATGATCCATTTGCCAATAGAATTGTCTATCCTGACAATACCTTTTTTTATAGGAACCAAACCAGGAACAGCCGGGCCGTCAATGGTCACTACTTTCGTATCCTGATCCTGACTAACTATTAAATGGGCAACGAAGTCGCGGTTTTGTGCTGGCCAGGGTAAGCTTACCTCCGAATAATAATAAAGTTCGGCAGGGGATAACTGTTTAACCAGTTTAGCCGACTTAACGTGGTATACCCAGTCGGGCGCAGTATTAACGTCCATAACCAGGGCAACCAGTTGCGCTGGTGTTGCATTTATATCACATTCTACTTTAATGGCTTTGATTTTTGAATCCGTCATCATGCTGGTATAAACCTTTATGCCATCCTTTTCGGTACTCAATTTCCAGTTTTGTGCAGAAGCTGTGTGCAGCCCCAGCGCAATAAGAAGTGGAATAAATAATGCTTTATTCACTAAATTAATGATTTGCCTTGTCGTTTTCATTTCTTGAAATTTAACGTGACAAATGTAAACTTAGTTGACTATATTGGTCAACTAAGTTTACCACTAAAATCATTTTTTAATGTTTTATGACGATCTTATGATTGTCTGACTTCTGTATGATAAAAGCCATGTTTAACAGTGAAAGAGTTTTGCTGTCGTGCCGGCGTTTTCCGAGTGAGTCCGGCGGCTTTGTGAGGAAGATAGTAATTAAAGTGATCAATTAAATTTTTAATTTAATTTCATCATAAATTTTCAAAAAATGGATACCTTCCTTATTCGGGTTTTGGTTTGCCTTGTGGCAGGGATAGCCGTTATTGTGTTGCTAACCGCAAAATTCAGGGTGCATGCCTTTTTCGCGCTCATAATTGCCTGCTTTTTAGTTGGTTTAGGTGTGCAAATGCCGCTTACAGAAGTAATTAACGCCATAAAGGATGGCTTCGGTAATATTTTAAAATCACTTGGCCTGTTAATCGTGTTGGGAACAACACTCGGCGCAATACTTGAACATACCGGGTGTACAAAAGTAATGGCAAACGCTATATTAAATCTGGTGGGGCAAAAGCGCGCTGCCCTTGCCATGAGTATTACCGGTTTAATTGTTGGCTTACCCATTTTTTGCGATTCGGGCTATATTGTGCTTAGTGGCCTTAATAAATCCATTGCGGCGCGTACGGGCATTTCGGTAATTGTTATGGCAGTTTCATTAGCCACCGGCTTATACTCGGTTCACTGTCTTATTCCGCCTCATCCCGGCGCGGCCGCTGCGGCCGGCACCATTGGCGTCGACTTTGGCAAGCTAATCGTTACGGGTATTGTTGTTGCTATCCCGGCTATGTTAGCAGGTTACCTTTGGGCCGGTTATGCCGGGGCCAGGCTGCCAAAACCGGATATAGAAGAGGAAGCGTTGGTTGCTGAAAGTACAGCCCTGCCTTCTGCCCTTAAAGCATTTATGCCGGTTGTTGTACCGATCCTGTTAATTGCCATAAAGTCTTTTTTTACCGTTGTGCACTCTGCCGCCAATCAATGGGTTACTTTTTTGCTGTCTTTCGGCGACCCGGTTATAGCGCTGTCGATAGGCGTGTTGCTGGCCTTTAATGCGCTAAGGGGCTGGAAACGCGCAACTGTTTCATTGTTGCTACAGGAGGGCGTTGAAAAAGCCGGCGGTATTTTGGTAATTATTGGTGCCGGCGGAGCATTTGGCGCCATATTGGCAGCAACCAAAATAGGAAGCCACTTAAGCGGGGCGTTGCCATTAGCAGCGCTCGGCCTGTTTTTTCCCTTTTTGCTCACTTTTGTTTTAAAAACCGCGCAGGGCTCTTCCACTGTTGCCATTATAACTTCATCATCTATCGTGCTGCCGCTGTTAGCTGCCTTAGGTTTGAATACCGACAAAGGGCACTTACTTTGCGTTTTGGCGATGGGTGCCGGGTCAATGATGATATCGCACGCCAACGATGCTTATTTTTGGGTTATTGCAAAATTTTCGGGGCTCGAAATGAAGACCATGTTAAAAGTATATTCAGTAGCCACTATATTTATGGGCTTAACCTCGTTTGCAATTGTTTACATCCTGTCTTACTTACTTTAACTATGCACATCCTGATAGCCCCCAACGCTTTTAAAAATAGTATTACGGCGCAAGCTGCGGTCGAAGCCATCCAGAAAGGTCTGCAACAAAGCTCGCTGCGATGTACAACAGAGCGCTTCCCGATAGCTGACGGAGGTGATGGTACCGCCACGCTGATCATTCAAAAAATGCAGGGGTCGCACATTTTGGTTA